>SXPC01000181.1 GCA_005778225.1 Planctomyces sp.
GATCCGCCAGCCGGTCATCGCGTAGGCTTTGCTCATGCCTGAGATGATGATGGTGCGCTGTTTGACGGCCTCGCTGAATGAGGCGACGGAAACGAACTTGCTGGGAGGGTAGATCAGCTTTTCGTAGATTTCGTCGGAGAGAATCCAGATGTTCTTGGAGACTGCGATGTTACAAAGCTTCTCGAGGAGTTCTGGTGGATAGACGACCCCCGTCGGGTTGCTCGGGCTGTTGAGCATGATCATGCGGGTATAGGGCGTGATCGCTTTTTCCAGCTGCTCGGGTTGCAGGCAGAAGCCGGATTCGGGAGTCGTTTGGATGACTTTGGCGGTTGCACCGGTGAGCTCGACGAGGGCACGGTAAGAGACCCAGTACGGGGCCGGGATGATGACTTCATCGCCGGGCTGGCACAGCGTCGTGATGACGTTGTGCAGGGCGTGCTTGGCACCGTTGGAGACGGTGATTTGAGCGGGGGTGAAGGCAAGGTTGTAGTCGCGCTGGTAAGCCTGACAGATGGCGGTTTTGAGTTCGGGGATACCGCCGGACTGGGTGTAGTGGGTCTTGCCGGACGACATCGCGGCGATGGCGGCTTTCTGGATGTGTTCCGGGGTGTTGAAGTCTGGCTCGCCGAGCGTGAAGTCGTAAACGTGGACGCCTTTGGCCTTGAGTTCCTTCGCTTTGGCAGCAGCGGCAATGGTGGCTGACGGAGCGAGTGTTTTGACATATGGCGAAAGACGAACAGCGGTCATGTTGAAACTCGACAGTTAGAGGCAGAATCGCCGACGGCAGGATGTGGACACGTTCGGCTGGGAAACGAAACCGACATCATATCGGAACCTGACGGATGCGATAAGTCAGCGGGGAGAAAATCCCGGGACATCGACACGCTGGACCGCGGGAGGTTCACTACGAAGGCTCGAAGGACAAGAAGTTTCACGAAGAAGGGCCGAAACACTTCGAAAAGATTTTAAGTCATTTTCATCAAGTGCCTGTTATTTAAGTACCAAAATTGAAACCAAACACAATTGGACGGATTGGTGGTTTGACATGCGATCGCCGGGTGAGTCTGATTAGCGGAACGACTTTCATCTGCGGAGGTTACGATACGATGCTGCGACGGTCTGGTTTTGTGTTGATACTGTTGGTGCTGGCGATGATTTTGAACAGAAGCGTTCAGGCCGGTGAGACGCGCAATGTGCTGCTGATTTGCGTCGATGACCTGAAGCCATCGTTCGGGGCCTACGGTGACAAGTGGGTCGTTTCGCCGAACCTTGATCGACTGGCGTCGATGGGGATGACGTTTGAGAAGGCGTATTGTAATCAGGCGGTTTGTGCGCCGTCGCGGAATCATCTGCTGGTCGGGCAGCGTTCGACGACGCTGGGGATTTACGATCTGGGGACGAATTTTCGACGGTCTGTGCCTGACGCTGTGACGTTGCCTCAGCATTTCAAGAATCATGGATACCACGTCACCGGGGCGGGGAAGATCTTTCATATTGGTCACGGCAATGTCGGTGACGAGCGTAGCTGGAGCGAGCCGTTTCAGAAGGAATCGGTTGTTGAGTATGTTCTGCCGGAGAGTCGTCACGGGGCCGAGATGACCAAAGAGGAAGCGCTTTTCTCCAACAAACCAGCGAAAGGCCTCGCTCGCGGCGCTGCCTGGGAAATCGCAGAGGTGGCTGATGATCAATACGCTGATGGTCGGACGGCTCGCTATGGGGCGAAACAAATTGCGGACTATGCGAAGTGCGGCAAGCCGTTTTTCCTGGCGCTGGGGTTTGCGAAACCTCACCTGCCGTTTTGCGCTCCAAAAAAGTACTGGGATCTTTATGATCCCGCGAAGCTGCCGCTTTCGACCATGACGGCCTTCCCTGAAGGAGCACCGCGGTACGCTGATAAGGGATTGATCGAGATCGACCAGTACACGCCGGTGCCCAACAGGAAGCCGTTTACGGAAGAGTTGCAGCGCGAGCTGTTGCACGGCTATTACGCGTCTTTGAGTTACATGGATGCCCAGCTGGGGCTGGTGCTCGATGCGTTGAAGGAAACCGGGCTGGATGAGAAGACGGTGGTCGTGCTGTGGGGCGATCATGGTTATCACCTGGGAGACCATGGGATGTGGACCAAGCATACGAACTATGAGCAGGCCAACCGGATTCCGTTGCTCATTTCTGCGCCGGGTGTGGCGCAAGCAGGGACACGATCGGTGTCGGTTGTCGAAACCGTCGACATCTATCCGACGCTGTGTGAGCTGGCTGGTCTTCCTGTCGATGAAAACCAGACCCTTGAGGGGACGTCGCTGGTTCCGCTGCTGAAGGATCCGAAGCTGGATCTGGAAGATCATGCTTATCATGCTTACCCACGCGGGGAACGGATGGGCCGGGCGATTCGGACGTCGCGTTACCGCATGGTGGAATGGAAACCGATTGGGGCTTCGGATGATCAGGCTGAGTATGAACTGTACGACTACCAGGAAGATCCGGGTGAGGCGATGAATCTGGCTTCGAAGCAGCCGGAAGTTCTGGAGAGCTTGAAAAAGATTCTGGCGAGCCATCCCGAGCCGAAGCGCCCGGTGCGGTGAGCAGACACATTTCAGACTGGGAAAATGCTGATGCGCGATGAGAAAACCTTGGCGATCCTGCTCCCAGGCTTTACACTATTGTTTCAACAAGGTTTGATTGTCGACGTCGCAGATGATGCTGTCCACATTGACTGATGCGCCCGACCTTGTCGTCCCCTCCTGATTCTCCTCGAAGGAACGCTTCCCATGCGATTTGCTTCCATGAGCTGCGCTCTCGTCACCGTTGCGATGATGAGTTCGGCGCTGCTGGCTGCTGACAAAGCTTACTGGCCCACATTCCGCGGTGCTGATCGCACTGGTGTTAGTCAAGAAACCGGACTGCTCAAGTCATGGCCCGAAGGTGGCCCGAAACTCCTGTGGAAAGCAGAAGGTGCCGGCAACGGTTATGCGGGAGTCGCGATCGCCGACGGTAAGATGTATACGATTGGCGATGGGCCATCGAACGCCAGCGATGGTGACGAATACCTGACGGCTTACAGCATCGAAGACGGCAAGCAACTCTGGTCGACCAAGCTGGGACCAGCCTGGACCAACGGTTCGCCCAGCTGGCAGGGCTCTCGCAGCACGCCAACAGTCGATGGCGAAATGGTCTACACACTGACGCCGCAGGGTGTTTTGTACTGTCACAACACCAAAGGCGAGAAGCAGTGGCTGAAGGATCTCGACCTCGAATATGGCGGTAAGAAAGCCGATCAGTGGGGATACAGCGAGTCGCCCACGATTGATGGCGATGTGCTGCTGATTACTCCTGGCGGCCCGGAAACGACCGTTGTCGCGTTGAACAAAATCTCGGGTGACAAGATCTGGACCAGTACCCGACCAGAGGATCGCGGAGCCGGTCACTCCTGCTTCGTTATCTCCAACGTCGGTGGACGCAAAGTCTATGTCCAGACGACTGGCAGCGGTACGATGGGTCTTGACCCCAAGACTGGCAAAATTCTCTGGACATTCGATATCCCCAAAGTGACGGCTGTCATTCCGACGCCGATTGTCAAAGATGACCTGGTCTTTTATGTCGCTGGTTACGATTCCGGCGGAGCGCTGATGCGTCAGGTTCCGGATGGCGATGGCGTGAAGATCGAGAACATCTACCCGATCAACAGCGAACTGAAGAACAAGCACGGCGGTGTCGTTCTCATTGATGGGTATCTCTATGCTGACTCTGATGACAAAGGGCTGCCATACTGTGCTGACTTCATGACTGGCGAACAAAAGTGGAAGTCGCGAGCTTCGGGCAAAAACAACGCTGCGTTGTCGGCTGCTGATGGGCACCTGTACTTCCAGTTTGCCGACGGAACGATGGTGCTCGCCGAAGCCAATCCTGCTGAGTTCAAAGAAACCGGCAGCTTTAAAATCCCTGCCAAGTCGACTCGTCCCTACTGGGCCCACCCTGCGATTACTGGCGGGAAGATGTACCTGCGGGTTGATGATGAGATTTTCTGTTACGACATTAAAGAATAATTGGGATAGCCCGGACGACCCGAGATGTGAGAAAGCCCCCGATCAGTGATCGGGGGCTTTTTTCGTTCGTATCCCGGGAGGGCGAGGCTCCGTCCGAGCCGCTTACGCTCATTCGCCCGCAGACCGGGCGCGTGCTCGTCGACGGGCGCGAC
>SXPC01000018.1 GCA_005778225.1 Planctomyces sp.
CCGTTCATGGCTGGGTGAGCGCAGCTCACAAGAAGCCAGCGCCATGCGGTTACGATCGACTTTACTACGTCATTCGCTATCCCGCCACGGGTGCCACTGGCTGTGCCAGTGCCGAACGGTGCTCGACATTCTGTCCTGAAAAAGACTCTGCTGCTTGCTTCTTGTCTCACTCGGATCGAAGACACTGGCACAGCCAGTGGCACCCGTAAAGTGAGTGCACTTGGGTGCGGATGGTGACGTATCTTGTCGGCTGCGCCGATCCAGCCATGAACGGCTGGACCACCCGTCCTGAGGCCACCTGTCTCCAGGCACCCGTCCTGAACCCCACTCTCACCCGGGACGGATGGGTGGTTGGATGCAAACGTGGTGTTCACGCTTCATATTGGAGAGACTGGGATAATCGTCATGTTGTGACTGATCTGAGAGGTTTGCCAAAGTCATCGAAATGAGGTCTTGGCTTGGCTGTCTGGGGTACGGGAGGATGGTAGAATTCTGGGGACTTGAAAATTCCTGCCCAGAGTATCACGTTCCCCCACGGAGCTATTCCACACGACAGCTCTACAGAAAAACGACAACCGCTCATGATCAGCGTACAGAATTTGTCGAAGAGCTTTGCCGACTTGCGTCGCGGCCATGTTTTTGCATTGGAAAATGTCAGTTTTGAGGTCAAGCCGGGGGAGATTTACGGGCTTCTCGGGCCGAACGGGGCGGGCAAGACGACCTGTCTGCGGATCCTCAGTACCGTGCTGCAGCCGACGTCGGGGACGGCGGTCGTGGCGGGGTATGATGTCGTCAAGCAGCCGACGCAGGTGCGTCAGAACATCGGGTTCATGTCGAACAACACCGGCATTTACGACCGGATGACTGCTTGGGAACTTGTCGAGTATTACGGTCGTCTGTACGGCCTGCCGGAAGACAAGCTGCAGGCTCGACTTAATGAGATCTTCGAACTGCTGCAGATGAATGACATCAAGGATGTCCTCGGCTCGAAGATGTCGACCGGGATGAAACAGAAGGTTTCCATCGCGCGAACGATCGTACATGATCCGCCCGTGCTGATTTTCGATGAGCCGACCTCGGGGCTGGATGTCCTCGTCGCCCGGGCAGTCCTCAAGGCGATTGAGTCTCTGAAAAGCCAAGGGAAGTCGATCATTTTCTCGACCCACATCATGCGGGAAGTCGAGAAGTTGTGCGACCGGATTGCCGTCATCTATAAAGGGGTCATCCTCGCCGAGGGAACTCTGCCGGATCTGTCCCAGCGTTACCAGCAGCCTGACATGGAAGAACTCTTCTTCGACCTGATCGGGATGCACGAGGCGAAGCTGAAGCAGAGTTTCACCACAGAGGGCACAGAGGAACACAGGGGTTCACAGAGAGCGAACGGTGTTTCCTGACGATACCTCTTGATGAAACTTCACCCATACCGATAAATCGAAATGTGAAAAGGACTGAAGGTTCAAGAATATTCACTTGGTGTTCCCTGTGAGACTCTGTGCTCCTCTGTGTCCTCCGTGGTAAAACTCCCCCATGAGCTGGCGTAATATCAAGTTGATTTTCCACCGCGAGGTCAATGACCAGTTGCGGGATCGTCGTACGTTGTTCATGGTCGCGGTGCTGCCGCTGCTATTGTACCCGGCGCTGGGGATCGGGATGCTGCAGATGACGCTGCTGTTTTCCGAGCAGTCTCGGACGGTCGCGATTCTGGGGATCGATGATCTGCCAGCTCCTTCGCTGTTGAGTGAAGACGGGATGCGGATCGATGCCCGCTGGTTCGATGTGCCCAGCGACGCAGCGAAGATCGTCGTCGTCACCGAGAAGACCAAGGAGATGACCGAGAAGGAACTCGAAGACTGGGGGCTCCGTGAGCAGCCACCAAAGATCATCGAAGAGTCGAACGAGCTGGTGCAGAAAGCGGATGAGTATCGCTCCTTGAGAGAGCAACTCGATCACGCCGATGAGTCGAAGAAGCAACAACTCGACAAGTCGCTGAAAGACCTGCAGATCAAGCTGGGCGAGCAGTTTCAGTCGATGCCCGCGGAAGTGCTGATCATTTTCCCGAAAGGGTTCGCTGAGCAACTCAAGCAGGTCAATCAGGAACTCGCGAGTCGAAATGCCGACGAGCAGGACGTCACCCGGCTTCGCCCCATCATTCTCTATAACAAGGCCGACGAGAAATCGGGGATCGCCTACGCCCGCGTCAACGATGCCCTCGAGCAGTGGGAGAGCGCGATTCTCTCCGCTCGCCTGGATGAAGCGAACCTGCCGGGCGATCTGTCCAATCCGCTGGACCTGATGCGGATCGACGTCGCCCAGAATGAACAGATCTCCGCCAACGTCTGGAGCAAGCTGTTTCCGGCGTTATTGATCATCATGTCCGTCACGGGCGCATTCTATCCGGCCATCGACCTGGGAGCCGGCGAGAAGGAACGCGGAACGATGGAGACGCTGCTCATTTGCCCTGCGACGCGAGCGGAGATCGTTATCGGAAAGTTCTTCACCGTCATGCTCTTCAGCATCTGCACGGCCCTGCTCAACCTGTGCAGCATGGGGATTACCGGGACGTACATGCTCTCCATGGGGGCAGGACGACAGAACCTGTCAGCTCTCGGTAATGTCGCGATGCCAGGATTCAGCCAGCTGTTCTGGGTCCTGCTGCTGGCGATTCCACTGGCGGCTCTCTTCAGTGCCCTCAGCCTCGCGTTCGCGATCTTTGCCAAGAGCAGCAAAGAAGGGCAGTATTATCTGACGCCGCTGTTGATCGTGACGATGGGGCTGACGGTGTTCTGCCTGTCCCCTGCGGTCGAGCTGACGCCGTTTTTTAGCTTCATGCCGGTGATGGGGCCTGCGCTTCTGCTCAAGGGGTTGTTGTTAGACACCAGTGGCAGTAACTCGCTGTTGATCTATGCTCCTGCCGTTTTGCTGACGAGTTTCCTTTATTCTCTGCTGGCACTTTATTTTGCGATCGAGCAGTTCAAGCGGGAAGATGTGCTCTTCCGGGAAGCCGAGCGATTCGAGCTCAAACTGTGGCTGCGACACCTGCTGCGAGACAAGGGGGAAACGCCAAGCTTTACCGAAGCAGCCTTCTGCTTCGTCCTGACAATGCTGCTGCAATTTTTCATGATGAACTACTTCGGACAGGCGCTCGGGAGCGTCGAGCCGGGGCAGGCAGGCATCCGCATGATTCAACTGCTGGTCATTCAGCAGCTGGTGATCATCGCGTTTCCTGCGATCCTGATGGCGATCATGCTCACATCAAATCCGCTCAAAACACTGCGACTGAAGGTTCCTCATTTTGATGTGCTGTTAATTGCCTTCGTGCTGCCAATCTTCGTTCATCCGCTGACGTTGAAGTTGCAAGAACTCCTCGCGGGATTCTTCCCTCAACTGCCTCAGCATGCGATCGAAGCGCTGTCCGCAATGAAGGATCCCAACATCCCGTTCTGGCTGATCCTGTTGACGTTCTCTGTGGCTCCGGGATTGTGTGAAGAAGTTTGCTTCCGCGGCTTTATCATGCGAGGTTTTCAGGACTCGAAGAAGCTGTGGATGCCAGTGATTCTCTCGGGCTTTCTGTTCGGGTTGATGCACATGATCCCGCAGCAGGTTTTCAATGCCTCGCTGTTAGGGGTCGTCTTGGGACTGCTGGCTGTCGGAGCACGCAGCTTGCTCGCGCCGGTTGTCTTTCACATCATGAACAACGGCCTGGCAGTCCTGTATGAGCGAAACTTCTTCGCGACCTCGTTCAGCCCGGGCGTGTCGTCGTTCGTGAAACTCGAAGAAGGACACATCGTCTACGGCCCAGCGACGCTGATCCTCAGCCTGATCGTCGTCGCGATCCTGTTGACGCTACTCGTCCGCATCGCCCGGAAACGACACGCGGAAGATTATCCGTCGTGACGGTGAAGCGATCGGAGGAGACTGGAACGCAGAGCACGCGGAAGTGAGCAGAGGTCGCAGAGTAGAGAAGTAGGGTGCTGGTGAGTCTTCGAACCGCACCAATTGTGGAGACGAACGGTAGTCGAATTTGATCCTGTTCGAAGACTCTCCAAACCTCGACAAATACTCCTCTGCGATCTCTGCTCACCTCTGTTCCCTCTGCGTTCCAGTCTTCTCTGCCCGAGAACGATGGAGACTCGCGATTCGATTGACGGTCCGCCCAGCAGACCCAACGGAAGGACAACCGCAGTGAAAGATGATTCCATGCCCAGCGAGACCATCACCTCCCTTCGCGAGACCTTGACCAATCAGTCTCCCGGGCAGGCGATTGAGCAGTTGATCGCGACGCAGTCACGCGGTCGCGATGCCCATGGCTTACTCATGGCCCGCCTGCTCAAGCATCGTTATGAAATGGGGCTGCCGCTGACGAGGTTGACGTCGTTCGACGATGTCCCGGATCATCTCAAAGAAGAGTTCGAGCGTCGCTACATCGCCGAGCTTGAGAAACTGGGCCAGGAGCTGCTCGACAAACACGAGATCAGCCAGGCGTGGCAGTATTTCCGCGTCATCAATAAGCCGGGCCCGGTCGCGGACGCGATTGCCAAAGTCCCCGCCGATGGGGCGCATGATGATCAATCCGAAGAGATCATTCAGATTGCGGTCTACGAACTGGTCAACCCCGCTCATGGCCTGAAGATGATGCTGCGGTCGAGCGGGATGTGCAACACCGTAACCGCGTTCGACCAGATCTATCTGCAGATGTCGCTGCCGGTACGCATGAAGGCAGCCGCCTTTCTCGTGGAAGCCATGCACGAAGAATTGACGCATGCCGTCCGTCGTCACGTCGAAGAAAAAGTCGCGATGCTCCCGCCGGACATGACACTGCGAGATCTGATCGTCCATTCTCCCTGGATCTTCGAGAAGGGAAGCTATCACACCGACCTGTCCCATTTGTCTTCAGTCATCCGCTTTGCCCGCTGCCTGACCAGCGAAGCTCCGCAACTGACGCTCATCGATGACCTCCTCTTCTATGGCGAACACCTCAATCGCGACCTGCTGCCTCACAGCGATCCGCCGTTCGGGGATTTCTTCGTCGCTCATCGACATTTCTTCGATGTCGTCTCGGGGAAAGATGTGGAAGGAGGCATTGGATATTTCCGCCAGCAGATGGAACAGGCTGACGACGATCAGGATCGCTCGCTGGCGGCACTCGTGGTCATCGACCTGCTCGCGCGACTGAAGCAGTACGAACAAGCAGGCCCGCTGGTCCTGGAGTATCTGACCGACGAACGAGTCCACGGCAGCGCATTCAACGATTTCTGCCGGGACGCCAAACAATTCGGCCTGCTCAAGCAACACGCCGAGTCGACGAACAATCCCCTGCTGTACCTGACCGCAGAGCTGGAAGAGCGCCGGGCTGCGGGGGTTAACGACGTATAGCACGTCGGTGTCGGCCATTGGCTCTTCGCACTAGGGTGGCCCAGCCGTTTACGGCTGGGTTCGCGCAGCGAACAAGACGCCAGCGCCATGCGGCCACCTCTCGAATTGTACCGTGAGTACACTTGGACGCGTATGGTGACGCATCTTGCCGGCTGCGCCGATCCAGCCATGAACGGCTGGACCACCCGTCCCGCCCCCCCACCCCGGGCGTGCCGCTTCGGCATGAGAGAAACACGGAATGGACGTCCAATGCGCAGTTGACCGTACTTGTTGCTGCTACGCCGTCCGGGTTGTCCCAACCCGGACGACCCGCATCTTAAAAGCAAGGCGTGAAATATGCTGGGAGATTCTGGTCGAAAACTTGAGGAAAAGTTCACCTTTGGGCGATTTTTATCCGATCTAACATTTGTCTGTCGTCAAAGTTTCCCTGACCGTCAATGTTGCTGCCCCGGAAGAAGATTTGTGAAGTTCCTGACCCACCTGAGCCTGCTGATTCTCTTGCTGCAGCTCACGGCGGTTAGCGTGGCGCAACAGCCTCCGTCGACCGACGTAACGCCCTTGATAGCACCCGATGCGCTCGCAACTGAGGTCGATCTCTCGGTTGACCTACCTGAGCCTTCCAGCCCGGAAGATGATCTGAGGTCCGAAATTCAGGCCCTCCAGGAACGTCTTACCAAGCTGGAAGCCAAACCAGCGCCAAAGGCCGCCGAGAAGGACAAAGACAAAAAGAAGGACGCGGAGCCATCTTTTGACTGGGGCGTTCCCAAGGAGAATCGCAAGTGGGACGTCAAACTGGGTGGACACGTCCAGTTGGACTACATCAACTGGGCTCAGGCGAGTGAATCAATCCCTGATACAAAGGACTACTTTGAATTCCGACGCCTGCGTCTGGTCGCAGATGGGAAGGGTTATGGCTTTTACGATTTTCGCCTGCAGATGACGCTGGAACCGGAAACGGTCGGGGAAAGTCCGGCTGGAACCGTCACCTCTCCAGACATTAAAGACGCCTACTTTTCGATCAACGAGCTGCCGTATATCGGGCGGGCACGAATTGGGAACTTCTTCGTGCCGTTTGGTCTGGAGCAGGTCACCAACGATACGAACAATGTCTTCCTGGAACGTTCGATTCCGACACAGGGAGTTTTCACAGCGGACCGTGAAGTTGGGGTCGCGTTTTACAACTGCACCGAAGACGAAATGCTCACCTGGTCGGGAGGCATTTTTCTCGACAGCATCAGCGAAGGTCTCAAAGAACGCATTGATGACAATCAGGGTTATCGCCTGAGTGGGCGTGTCACTGGTTTGCCTTATTATGAAGATGAGGGTCGCTACCTGTGGCACGTGGGAGCGGGAGTTCTGTTTACCGACGATCAGGACGGTCGTTATCGCATTCGCAGCCGACCGCAGATCCACGAGGGGCCTCGCATTATCGATTCGGGCGTGATTCCCGTCGATACGTATGTGACAGGCAATCTCGAAACTGCCATCGTCTGCGGGCCATTTTCCGTGCAAAGCGAAGCCTATCTGTCGCAGGTCGATTTCACGGACCAGTCACGCGAGTACGTCCACGGCTGGTATGTGCACGGCAGTTTTTTCCTGACGGGAGAGCATCGAAACTTCGAGAAGTTCGGCCAGCATGGAGCTCAATTCGGACGGTCCGTCCCGAACAACACGGTCTACGCGACCAACTGCTCACGTGGCTGGGGTGCCTGGGAACTCAAGGCCCGTCACTCGAACCTGAACCTGGAATCGATCAACGCCGGGACTTACAACGACATCACCATCGGCTTGAACTGGTACTGGTCCGACCGGGTCCGGATCATGTTCGACTATATCCACCCTATCACCAACAGCGAAGCGATCTACGGGGCGACGAACTCCGACATTCTGGGAACACGCTTTGACTTTAACTGGTGATTGAGCAGACCAGAAAATGTAAATCACCAGTCCTTAGCGTCGTCGCGGCTTTGCGTTGACATCTCGTTGCTCCCAACCGTTGACCGCACTCCGCTGCAGCCCTATTTACCCTCGCGCTCCAGCAGATCCAGCACCCCCTGCATATCAGCAGGAATCGGAGCTTCAAATCGCATTCGCTCGGCGGTGACCGGGTGATCGAACTCCAGCACGTGAGCATGCAGCGCCTGGCGTTTGATATAGATCGGGTCTTCTTCGTCTTTCGGCGGCGCACCCCCCAGGAGGTCGCTCTTGTGCATGACAGGCTTCATGCCGTATTGCACGTCAGAGAGAATCGGGTAGCCGATGTACTGCATGTGGACCCGCAGCTGGTGCGTCCGCCCAGTATGCGGATAAAGGCGTACGAAGCTCCATTTGCGGAACCGCTTCTCAACTTCGTAATACGTGATCGCTTCACGGGCTTCCGGCTCCGGGGCACACACCATCATCAGCTCACGAAACCGCGTGTGCGTTTTCATGTGCGTCTCGATGTAGTCGGTGTCAATGTTGACGACACCCTTCACGATCGCACAGTACTGCTTCTTCACTGTCCGCTGCTCGAACTGGCTGGAGAGCAGGGCGTGGATCTGGTTGTTCTTGGCGACCAGCAGCAGGCCGGTCGTATCGCGGTCCAGGCGGTGCACAATCCCCGGACGATGCGCACCAGCCGTATCTGACAGCTCGTTGAAGTGGAACTGCAACGCATTCGCCAGCGTTCCCGAGTAGTTCCCGCGTCCCGGGTGCACGATCAGGCCAGCAGGCTTATTGATGACGACGATCACATCATCTTCAAAGATCACATCCAGCGGAATCGGCTCAGGCTTGATCTCCTGATCGACCTTCTCCGGCAGATGCCCCGTCACGCGATCATTGACTCGCAGGCGTCGACCCGAGCGTGTGACCAGCCCGTTGACAAAAATCCCACCCGCATCGATTCCCTTCTGCAGCAGGGAGCGTGAGAAATTCGAGTACAGCTTGGAAAGATAGTGATCCACTCGCCACCCATGGGCGCGAGCTTCGACAGTCAGATCAACAGGAGCCCCCGGAAACGACTGCTCGAGCGCAACAGGTGTCAGATCTAAGTCATCATCAAGCGGAGCGATGTCGCTGGTGATGTCCTCACGCTGTTCATCGGACTCAGGAAGAATACGGTCGAAATCCACGTGAGGGTTCCTGCGTCGTCAAGCGACAGCATTAAAGAGGATTGGACGCCGGAGCAGGCTCAGCTGGCTTCTCGGTCGTGGCAGGGGCTGCTGGCTGTGATTCGCCAGCCGGTTTGGCTTCTGGCGTTGTAGAAGGTGACTCCGTCGCTGGAGTCGGAACAGGAGCATCCGTCTTGGGCTCCTCCTTCATGGGAGCTTCCGCAGCCGGTGCGGGGGTGACTGGTGTTTCCGTTGCTGGTGTCACTGCAGGAGCTTCTGCCGGAGCGCCGTTGAAGGCAGGATCAGCTGAAGTCGCTGGCGATGACAAAGGTGCCATCAGCGGCGGAGCAGTCGTCGAAGTCTCGGCATCGCTTAACGGCGAAGTCATGGAAGGTGATGTCGTCGAGCCAGCGGGGTTGGTCAGCGTCGAGTTCATCATCGGGGCTTCGGGAGCTAAGCTGGTCGAGGGGGTCTGGCCGTCCTTAGGAGCTTCCAGGTCTTCGCGAACAGGATTCTGCTGGCTGAACCAGGCATAGAATTCTTTCGCGCCCGGCTGCTTCAGTTCTTCAATTCGCTTCTTGGCAAGACCAGCCGTGACGCTGTCCGGGCTGAGCTTGACGGCTTCTTCATAGGCTTTGATCGCAGGCTCCAGATCGCCCGTCGATGACGTTTCCAGGACGCGTGCAAGGCCATATTGAGCTCGTTGTTTGATTTCCACAGGGAAGTTCCCCCCCTTGAGGATCCCTTCATAACCATCGCGAGCAGCCTTCAGTTCCGCAGGAGCCGACTTGCGATCCTGGAACATCATCTGAGTCGCCATCGTCAGGTGCCCATCAGCAGCCTGCAGAGCGGCCCACTGGCCAGCGGCGAGATTGGGAAAGTTCGTCGCGATCGTTTCCAAATCAACAGGTGAACTGGCAAGGCTAAGACTCGACCAGGCTTCGATCTGCTCATTGTCCTTGGTCCGCGTCCAATAAACGACCGCAGCGATCAACAGCAGTCCCAGCGACAGATACAGCACAACCTTGCTGCCAAAGCCGTCCCAGTTGGATTGCATCTCACCGACCGACCTCGTGACGAACTTTTCCAGTTCGGTTCGATTGTCGACCTGATGGTGATGCTGCAACGGAGCCTCGCCCGTCACTTGAGGAAGGCTGACAGGCGTTGAAGTCTGTGTTGGTTTCTGGTCCATGGGTTGATCCGGAGTCGATTTGATCCGACAAACATCAGAAATGAAGTGGAGTCGGCTGGCCCAATAACATCCCGCGCACGGCGGTCCGTCACCATTCCGACAATCCATAAAGTCAAACACGTAACATAGCGGAATTCCGCCATAACACAAGCAGAGGCATCGCTTCGCAGAACTCGCGAAGCTCCCGATCAATGCCGATCGGAATCGCGAATCACACATCATATAAGCCCACGAGTTTGTAACTTTGGGCGCAAAGTCGTCCGAGCTGGTGGGCGGTCTTGTCGCAAAAATGCAGCAGATTTAAGATTCGCCCCTGTTTTTACGTCACCCGTCTTCCATCGATCCCTGATCGAAACGGCCATTTTACTTCAAGGAAACTGCGATGATATCCTGCTGCACGATGTCACGCCTGACCTCCATGACGATGCTCATGGGGCTGGTTTTCCTTGGATTTCTCGAACTGGCCGGCTGCCGCACCACTCCGTTAACCGGTCGCAGACAGATCATGCTAGTCCCCGAACAGCATGAAATCACGATGGGAGAGCAGGGCTATCAGGAGATTCTCAACACGGAAAAAATCTCGTCGCGAGAGAAGTATAAGGAAATCATCGAACGCGTTGGCCATCGAATCGCCGCGGTCGCAGGTCGTCCTGATTACAAATGGGAATTCAATCTGATCGAGTCGGCCAACATGAACGCCTTTGCGCTCCCCGGCGGAAAAGTGGCCGTTTACGAAGGGCTGCTTGATGTCTGTCAGAACGAAGCAGGCCTAGCAGTTGTCATGTCGCACGAAGTCGCTCACGTCCTGGCCCGCCACGGCGGGGAACGGATGAGCCAGACCGCTCTGATCAACAGCATCCAGAAGATGATTGAAACCTCGACTAAGGATAAAGAGGCCCACGACCGCGAACTGGTCATGGCTGTCTACGGTGCCGCCTCACAATACGGCATCTCGCTGCCTTTCAGTCGTCATCACGAAAGCGAAGCCGACCAGATCGGCCTGATGCTGATGGCCGACGCCGGCTACGACCCACGCGAAGCCCCTCGTTTCTGGGAACGCTTCGCGGCTGCTCAGGGAACAGAAAAGCCGATTGAATTCCTCTCGACACACCCCTCAGATGAACGTCGGGCATCCGACTTGCGTAAGCTGATTCCCGAGGCCGTGGCCCGCTATGAGAAATGTGATACAAAGATTGCTTTAGGTGAGCAGTTAACGCGTCCAGAGAATCTGGAATCGCCAGTCGGAAGTCCTCCAGGCAACGTGATTCAGGCGAGTGGAGAGACGCTATCAGGCTCAGAAGACCTGAACAACGGTAAAATGTTTGACCACTGAGTTAAATCCCCGCAGCTGAACACTTTAGTTGCTCTGAGAATAGTTGCCTCGGAAGCAGAAGCACTGAACATTGCCCTAAACAGCGAATTTGCAATCAGTTGTGCTCGCAAAAAAACGCGTGGAAGACCGTACACAGGTGAGGGACGCCGAGCTTTGTCAATTCTCTTGCTGCAGAATATTGCATTTCTTGCAAAACGGACCTTTACTCGTTTAGACAACTTTCTAAAATATGCTGACAGACTTTAACGATTTGGTCTGGCTTTTGAAAAAATTCGCGAATTTCGGGATTTGGAATCCAGAATTTCGCATCTAAGCAAGGCCAGAAATCGTATTAGCGTGTAGACGCTGGACGGATCGTCTTGTGATGTCTGTCATTGATGTCAGTCACAAAATAGACAAGGAAGTTGTCATGCTCGTCCTCTCCAGGAAGATTGATCAGGAAATTGTCATCCCCGAACTGGGCATTACGCTCAAAGTTCTCGACGCGTCGAACAACCGCGTGAAACTCGGCATCACTGCCCCAGCCTCTGTTGCTGTTCACCGAGCAGAAGCATTCGCAGCCCAGCCTTCTCGCAAAACGGACGAACCTGCGATGGCTGCTGTCCGTCAGCAGGTCGAAAGCGCTGTTTAGATCACCGATAGAAGTGATCCCTCGTCTTCACCTGATATAGATATGTGTCGGTGGAGAAATCCGCTTTCTCGCGAAATTTCAAGCGAGCTGTTGTCGTCGTGCTGTTCTCAATCTCGTCGTGATAGGCAGGTCTGGGCGAATAGACCTGAGCAAATCGGGGCGTTGGAGAAGACGCCCCGAGGAATACCGGTAGAGCAGACAGCCTGCAAACTTCGTTGATCAACTATTCAAATTTGATCACGAGTTCGGGACGTTTTTCGCGTTCCTGTTTCACTCGCTCGGCGGTGACTTTGGTACCGCGCAAGTCCAGAACACGCAGCGATCGCAGCTGCCCGATGAGTTCAAAGATGCTGTCGTCGATACGCTCGCAGAAAGTCAGCGTTAATATCTCCAAGTGTTTCAGTCGCTTCAGAGGCTGTAGGCCAGTAGGGGTAACTTTGCCACCATTGAGCTGAAGGTGTTTCAGGTGGAGAAGAGTCTGGAGCATTTGGACAGCCGTGTCATCGACATTGATTCCTCGCAGCTCGAGGTGTTCGAGCATATGGAACGACTCGATCGTTTCCATTCCTTTGGCAGTGACTTGCGTATTGTTCAGCAGCAGTTCACGCAGCTGAATCAAGTCGCGGATCTGATCGAGCCCCTGATCATTGATCGGACTTCCAGAGAGGTTCAGGCGTTTGAGTCTGCGGAGCTTACCGATCTGAACCATCGATTCATTGGTCATGTTACTGCGGAAGTTCGCAATGACGGCAATGATATCCCGTTGCTTGCTCAACTTCAGGCCTGCACCCAGCAGTTTGAGGTCAGCCATCGCCGTCAAGTGCGGGGCATCAGAGATCGTGACATCGCGTCGTCCGATGATTTTGCAGCGTGGATTGACATCTGTCAGGATTTTGACCCCGGTCGTCGTCACATTTGTTCCGCGAACCGAGATGACCTGCAGGTTCGCAAGTCGTCGAATTTCAGAGATCCCTCCGTCGGAAACCGTCGTCGATTCAACCGAAATCCGCTCCAGTGAGGAAATCTTCGACAAGTGAGACAACGAGGTGTTCGAGATCTTCGTCCGGGCCAGACCGATATCTTTGAGTCGGCGCATCCAGCGGAGGCTCGCGACCCCTTCGTCTGTGACCTGAGTTCCAGAAACGATGATCGTCTGCAGCGAAGTCAGAACCGCCAGATCAGCCACGGAGGCGTTGCCAATCTTGGTGTTTTCCAGCCAGACTTTTTCCAGCTTGGTCAACTCACGCAGATACTTGATGCCAGCATCAGTGACGGCAGTAAATGAGAGATTCAGTTCCGTCAGCGACTTGATCTCTTTGACGGACTTCAGGCCCTGATCGCTGATGGAGGTTGTGGAAAGATTGAGTTCGCGCAGATGGCGCAGCTTTTCGAGATGCTCGATGGCGTCGTTATTGATCTGGGTGCGTTCCAGGTCGATCTGGGTCAGACGAGGGAAGTGACGCAGCTTCTCCACACCAGCAGATTCGGTCTTGGTGAAGGAGAGATCGACCTTGGAAAGATATTTCAGCTCGTTAAGAACGCTCAGATCCGCAGCAGTGATCGCCGTGTTGTGAAAGGCAAGTTCACGGACCGTTTTGAACGGAATCAGCAGGGCCAGGTCAGCCGCTTGGACCTCGGTATTGGACAGGTCAATGGTATAGATCGAACGGTTGGCGGCTCGCTGGATCCGTGCGCCCAACTTAACCAGAGCCTGCATTTGTTCTTTGTGATCGTCGACCTGGAGAGTTTCCGGCGCTTTTGCCTGAGGATCACTCTGGGCTTGAGGATTTGTCTCAGTAGACATGCAGATTCCCAACATGGCCCATCATCGGACCTGAACTCATGAAACCAACAGAAATGCCGAACTCACGCCGAACGGACATCCCGGCGTGAACATCGGAGACAGCGAAATGGTTTGGTAAACCTTCAATGATAAGGCTAATTCCATGGGATTTGCAATTATCAAATCACCGACGCGCGAAAATGTGAACATCAGATTCAGAGAATATCGTCATAGTCGTTTCAGCAGGAACGCAAACCCGAATTCCATTTCCGGAAAAATCGCTACGACTGGACCCGGATCAATCCCGCTGACAGGGAAACTCCTTTACACTGAACCAACCAACTCTGTCTGCCAGACGCCCGAATCACCCGTGGAAAGTTCCCCATGCAGGATGCTGACGTCATCATTGTCGGAGCCGGCTTAGCCGGTCTGGCATGTGCGAACGCGCTCTCCCGGCGCGGCGTCAGCTTTCTTCTGATCGAAGCCTCCGACGAAACGGGTGGCCGTCTTCAAACGCAAGATTATCAGGGCTTTCTGCTCGATCGGGGCTTTCAGGTCCTGTCGACGGCTTATCCGGAAGTCCGTCAAACCCTCGATTCCAGACGCCTTGGCCTGCGTTTCTTTCAGCCCGGCGCGATCATCCGCACGTCTGGCAATTTTCACCACTTCGTCGATCCCTTCCGTTCGCCATGGTACTCGTTTCCCTCGGTGACGATGTCGAACCTGATCTCTCCGGTCGGCAGTGTGGGGGATAAACTGAAAATCGCCCGCGAGCGTTTCCGGTGGAAAAATACCGATCCAGAACCTGCGCTGATGCAGATCACAACCAGCGAATGGCTATCGCAGACATTCTCAGACCGAGTGATAAAAAAATTCTTTCGGCCGTTTCTCTCGGGTGTCTTTCTGGAATCCGAACTGCGCACGCCGGCCTGGATGGCCCGCTTTGTTCTTTCAATGTTCGCCCGCGGCTATGCGTCCCTTCCCAGCGACGGCATGCAGGCTGTCCCTCGCCAGTTGACCGAATCGCTTCCCGAGCAGCGTGTCATGCTGTCGACGAAAGTCGTCGCGGTCGATGCGAAATCGGTCACGCTCGAAGGAGGACGCAAACTCCCTGCAAAAGAAGTCGTCCTCGCGACGTCGTCCCAGGCAACGTCTTCGCTCATTCCCGAATACACAGTCCGTCCGACCCGTGGAACGGACTGTTTCTATTTCACGACGAAGACACCACCGGTGACCGAATCACTCCTCGTTCTCAATGGCACGGGTACCGGGCCGATCAATACCCTCTGCGTCCCCAGCATTGTCCAGCCGACTTATTCCCCGGCAGATCAACATCTGATTTCCGTCTCGACCATTGAATCGACCGAACAGGACGCTGACGAACTTCTCGCTGCGGTCCGTTCACAACTCGTCGAATGGTATGGCGAATCTGCTTCGACCTGGACCTTCCTCAAGCACATCCGCATTCCGGATGCCCTCCCCGAACTTTCCGTCTCGACCTCGCTTCCCGACCAACCCTGGACCAGCCTCAACGGCGTTTCCATCTGTGGCGACCAGTCCACCATCGGCTCGATCCACCATGCTCTCCTGTCCGGCCGCTTATTGGCCGAACACCTCGCCAACTCACTCGCCCCAACTGCTTGACTCATGTGTGCCACGGTTGTGTCAGCCGTGCTGAGTTTAATTGACGCTCTAATTTGAAGTCTCACGGCCGACACGGCCGTGGCATACACGCACACTAAAACGCTGTGTGAAAACTGGCGTCACATTGCTCGTCCCCTCTCGCTTGCGTCTGGATGAACCAGTCATTCTCGCCTGTTCGTCAGAAATATTCTGAATGACTTGATCCAAAAACTTCTCGACAGCGTTATATCAATGTGATATCACTTTGATATGGCCTCGCAACAGGTTTAACTTCAGGAGAGACAAAAGATGGTCACCGAAAACATTATTCGCCCGACTTCGGGCTGGTTCCCCCTCACCGTCAACTTAGGATTGATTCTCGTCGCTGCCCCCGCGTGCTTCGTCCTGATGGGGATGTCGACACCGGACAACTTAGGTCCGTTTCTGCTGGGGCTCATCGGAGGGGCAGCGTCGCTGATCGTTGGTTTCATCATGGGCTTCGGATACTTGGCGATCCCACCGAATCATGCTCGGGTTCTTTTGCTGTTCGGAAAGTATGTCGGAACGATTCGTGAGTCCGGCTTCTTCTGGGTCAACCCGTTTTACTCCAAGCAGCCCATCTCGCTGCGAGTGCGGAACTTCGAAACAGGCTCGCGGTCCATTCCAGAATCGAAAGATGCCCAGGGACAAGTCGTCCAGGCAAAAGCTCGCTCGTCCGGCAAAGCCTCCAAGGTCAACGACCGGGACGGTAACCCCATCGACATCACTGCTGTTGTCGTGTGGAAAGTCGTCAACACCGCAGAAGCCTTCTTCGAAGTCGATGACTATGAAGACTTCGTCGCCGTCCAGAGCGAAGCCGCCCTGCGAAATCTGGCGACCCGTCACCCGTACGACAGTGAAGATCACGAAGTCTCGCTGCGTGGCAATACGCAAGAAGTCTGCCAGCAACTCCAGCATGACATTCAGGAACGCCTCGAAAAAGCTGGCGTTCAAATCATTGAAGCCCGGATCAGCCATCTGGCCTACGCTCAGGAGATCGCCGCCGCGATGCTGCAACGTCAGCAAGCCTCTGCGGTCGTCGCAGCCCGGGCGAAGATCGTCGAAGGAGCTGTCGGCATGGTTCAGATGGCCCTCGATCATCTGTCCCGAGACAAGATCGTCGAGCTGGATGATGAACGACGTGCCCACATGGTCTCCAACCTGCTGGTCGTCCTGTGCAGCGATCGACACACCCAGCCGGTCGTGAATACGGGATCTCTCTACTAAATTTCTCCCTGTAGGGTGCTGGTGAGTCTTCGAACCGCACCAAATGTGACATCGAAAGCTAACCGGCGATCGAACGTCGATTTGGTGCGGTTCGCAAGGCCTCACCAGCACCCTACATCTGATTGCCGCGAAGCCGATTGAAACATCATGCCACGAACTTCCTTCCTACTGCGAACTGATCCGAAAGTCCTCGAAGCCCTGCGCCAATGGGCTGACGATGACTTTCGCAGCCTGAACGCCCAGATCGAATTCTTATTGCGACAAACCCTCGTGAAGTCGGGGCGATTGAAAGACCTCAAACAACCACCCGACGAGCAAGAGCAGGGGGAAACGGATTAACAGCCCGTAGAAATTGACAAGTCAGAGACCAGCCGATCAAAACCCGAAAGCAGGTTCACCACAGAGGTCACGGAGTCGGGAAGACAGGAACATCTTCAGTTTCCTCCTCCCTCTGTGTCCTCCGTGCCTCTGTGGTCAATTCTTTTCTGGACATTTCCCCAGCCACCCGAATCGTCGTAAATGCTGCTGGAAATCTCAGACGCTCTGTCTGCCAATGAACGGGGAAAGCTCAGTAGCTCTTGATGGGTAGGGCAGTTATAGTGAGATTTCGCAGGAGATTTCACGACGATCTTGCCACAAACATCCCTTGAGTACTGACAACCCTGATCACGGAAAAAGCCGCTCATGTCGATTCGTCCGATCAAGAAACTGCTCGTTGCCAACCGCTCAGAAATCGCGACTCGTGTCTTTCGCTCGGCAACCGAACTGCGGATTCGAACGGTCGCGATTTACAGCTTCGAAGACCGCTACGCGTTGCACCGTTTCAAAGCCGATGAGGCCTACCAGATCGGCAAGCCGGGGGAGCCGATTCGAGCGTATCTGGATATCAACGCCATCGTCGCGCTCGCGGTC
>SXPC01000182.1 GCA_005778225.1 Planctomyces sp.
GCGCGTTTACGGTTCAGACCGCCAGGGCCCAGAGCAGACAGACGTCGCTCGTGAGTCAGCATTGACAGAGGGTTGGTCTGGTCGACGACCTGAGACAGTTCGCTGCGGCCGTAGAAGTAATCGATGGCTGCGGAAACGGACTTCGGATTGACGAGGTTACGAGGAGTCATTTCCTCGACGTCTTTGAGGCTCATCCGCTCTTGAACGGTGCGTCGGAGCTTCAGGAAGCCTTTGCGGATTTCGTCAGCGGCGAGTTCGTCGATCGTTCGCAGACGACGGTTACCGAGGTTATCGATGTCGTCGACGTGAGCAGACTGATCGTTCATTCGCAGGCGAATGACATAACGCATGGAGTTGACGAGGTCGATCGCCTGCAGGGTCATCTCGTCATCGGAGACATCCTGGCTGAATTTGCGGTTAACGCGGAAACGACCGACGCGGCCGAGGCGGTAACGATTCTGATCGTAGAACTTCTCTTTGAAGAGCGTGATTGCCTTCTCGAGTTGTGGAGGGTTACCGGGACGAAGACGCTGATAGATCTTCAGCAGGGCTTCTTCGTGGCTGGTGGTTGGGTCTTCGATGATCGTGTTGAGGATCAACTGATCGCGGTGATCGGAGACGACTTCGACCTTCTTGATGGTTGATTCGGAGAGTTCAAGAGCCTGGGCTTCCGAGATCAGGTGAGCGGCTTCGACGATGATCTCGCCGCTGCGGTCGTGGCCCTTGGGATAGATGACGTTCTCAACCGAGTACAAGCCGATCAGTTCGGCGCCGTTGGCGCTGACTTTGACTTCTTTGGTCGGATAGAAGGCACGGATCAATTCTGCATCGGAGGAATACTTCTGGTCCATGGCGCGGATCAGGGTCGTTGCAGAGAACTTACCGCTCTGGTCGATGCGGACGCCGAGGGTTTCTTTCTTGGAGATGACGAATTCAATCCAGCTACCACGCTCTGGAATGATTCGGCAGCTGTAGTTCTTACGCTCGCCTGGCTCTGCGGTGAGGACGAAGTCGACTCCGGGAGAGCGGTGGAGCTGGCTGACCACGACGCGTTCGGCCCCGTTGATGATGAATTCACCGCCGCCGAGCATGATCGGGATATCGCCGAGGTAAACTTCCTCTTCGATCGGCTGCTCTTTCATCAGACGCATCCAGACGCGGAAAGGGCGTCCGTAGGTCAGGCGGAGCTGACGGCATTCGTCTGGTGAGTAGCGTGGCTTGCCGAGTTCGTAGCGAACGTACTCGAGCTTGTGGTTGCCATCGAAGCTGACGACGGGGAAGATCTCGCGCAGGATTTCTTCGAGACCGATGTCTTTGCGCTGCGTGGGCTCGATATCGGCCTGGAGGAAGCGGTAGTAAGACTCGGTTTGAATCCGGGTCAGGTTGGAGATTTCGAAGTTGCTCTTGATTCTTCCAAAGTTACGAACTTCTTTGGTGGGGATCGTTCGTTGTGCTGGAATCGGCATTGCCTGTGGCTTTCAACTTGTTCGAAAAAAGAGGGGCAACCAGATGCGAAAGCGTGGATCACGTTTCGCCCATCAGAGAGCTTCAAGCAGCCATCGCTTCCGTGGCGATGATTGAGACACCTTCCGTGGACTGAAGCATCGAGAAAATCGGTCTCAGGAGAAAGTTCCCGCCAGAATTCGTGTCAGCGGGACGATCTGAATCGGAAAGAAAGCAGAGCGACGCAAAGTGCAGGGTCTCATCTCTGGACATGGACAAGGTCATCGGCCTCAAAAATACAACGGTAAGAATCGACTTTGGTGTTCAACCGGGGTAGGTTGCACCGTTGTTACCTGATGCGAATCAGGAGGTCGGACGTCGATCGGTCCGAAGAACTGGTGGCGATTCCGCAACGCAAAGACGATGCGCAATGGTATTTGCGCGCTGACGCACCAGAGTCTCTCGTCAAAGATACGGGAGCGATATCAGAAAATCAAGTAAGCAGCCAGGTTTACCCCATAAGACTTTAGGGAAACCTGCCTGCTTGCCTCGATTTGATATTTCGTCTGGAATCGAATCTGTTCCGGAACAGGAGACGGGATCAGAGGACAGCGACCCGAAGATGAGCCGCGGTCAAACTACTTGATCTCGACTTTTCCGCCAGCTTTTTCGATTTCTTCTTTGATCTTGTTGGCTTCGTCCTTTGAAACAGCTTGTTTCAGAGGCTTTGGAGCACCTTCGACCAGGTCTTGGGCTTCTTTGAGGCCCAGACCGGTGATGGCACGGACAGCCTTGATGACGTTGATCTTCTGATCGCCGGCAGTGGCCAGGATCGCGTCGAACTCGGTCTTCTCGGCAGCTGGAGCAGCAGCACCGCCGCCATCGGCTGGAGCAGCCATCATGACAGCGCCGCCAGCAGCTGGCTCGATGCCGTGGACTTCTTTGAGGTAATCAGCCAGAGCCTTGGCTTGGAGGAGGGTCAGGCCGACCAGTTGATCGCCCAGAGCCTTGGTAGAGTCGTCGAATGTTGTGGCTGTCTCGGCCATTATCAAACCCTTTCACGGAACTTTTTTAAAACTCAAATCTGACGAAATGAAAACCAGGTCGCCGAACATCGACGCCACAAACAATTGTTTTCGTTGTATTTTCCAAGTTGATCCGATCGGGACGATCGGACCGGGTGAACGTCAAGCGGCTTCGCTGGAAGGCTCGTCGCCACCGCCATGTTTCTCTTCGATCGTCTTGACGATACCAGCGAGCTTGCCTCCTGGTCCAAGGAGTGCACCCGCGAGATTGGCGCCTGGGCTGAGAATCTGGCCCACGATCTGACTGATGAGCTCCAGGCGACCGGGGCTCTTGCTCAATGCAGTGACGGCATCGCTGTTGAGAGGAGTCCCCTCAGATACACCACCTTTGATGGCAATCTTCTCGTAGTCTTTCGTCACCTTGACGACAATCTTCGAGAGGGCGACGACATCTTCGCCACCATAGATGATCGTCGAAGGCCCCGCGAGGATCTTATCGATACCCTGAGCGCCGTTTCTTTCAAGGGCTTTGCGGGCCAGAGTGTTCTTGACGGTCAGCATCTTGATGCCGGCGTTGCGGATCTTGCCGCGGAACTCGTGGTCGGTGATTGGATCCAGTGCGGATGAGTCAATGATAACTACATCGCGAGCATCACCAAGGCGGGCGTGAACATCGTCGATGATCAATTCTTTGACGTACTTACTCATAACTGTCAGACCTAAGAGATCGAGAGCAGAAAGTGTTTTGTTAGTTAAGTCGAAAGTCGACTTAAACAGTCACAAATTAGACGCCGACCGGGATGCCGGGCATCATGGTGGCGTTCAGGGTGACGCTGCGGACGTAGATCCCTTTGGCACCGGATGGTTTGACGGTGTTGAGGTAAGCGACCATGGCATTGGCGTTGTCAAGCAGCTTCTGGGTGTCGAACGAGAGCTTGCCGATGACTGCGTGGACGTTACCACCTGAGTCATTGCGGAACTCGACTTTACCAGCCTTGTATTCTTTGACCGCAGTCGCGACGTCCTGGGTGACTGTACCAGCTCGTGGAGATGGCATCAGTCCGCGAGGACCGAGAACGCGACCCAGAGGACCGACGACACCCATCATGTCCGGGCTGGCGATCGCGACATCAAAGTCGAGCCAGTTCTCTTTGAGAATGCGGTCAGCGAGCTCTTTGGCTCCGACTGCATCTGCACCGGCTGCTTGAGCGGCTTTGGCGTTGTCACCTTGAGCGAAAACGATGACTCGTTGAGACTTGCCGATACCGTGTGGCAGGACGATTGAGCCGCGGACGATCTGATCGGCCTGGCGTGGATCGATACCAAGGTTAAAGGCGAGAGCAACGGTCTGATCGAACTTGACCGGCTTGATGCCTTTTGGCAGTTGATCATTGAGTCCTTTGAGGACTTCAACGGCTTTATCGAGAGAGACTTTGCCAACCTGCTCGGTCTTCTCGCGCAGGAATTTCATGCGTTTAGACGTATTCGCCATATCTGTCAGCTATCTATCGAAACATTGTGTTCTGGATAACGGGAGGACTCATTGTCTTCCCTCGAACGTATTCTGTTGCCCGCATTGAAAGACGATTGTGATGATCGCTTTCGCCCGCGAGGCTGGGCGGCTTGCAAGGTATCAGCATCGACTAGTCGACGATTTCGATACCCATGCTGCGGGCTGTTCCCGCGATGACTCGGCATGCCTGATCCATGCCGCTGGAGTTCAGGTCGCTCATTTTGGTCTTGGCGATTTCCTGAACCTGGGCCATGGTCACGCGACCAACTTTGTTTGTCTTTGGGTTGTCTGCACCCTTGGCGACCTGGGCGTACTTCTTGAGAAGGACAGCAGCAGGTGGGCTTTTCAGGATGAAGTCGAAAGTACGGTCTTTGTAGACAGTAATGACGACAGGGATAACCATTCCCATCATGTCGCGAGTCTTCTCATTGAATTGAGAGACGAACTGACCGATGTTGACCCCGTGAGGACCGAGTGCAGTACCGACTGGAGGAGCAGGAGTTGCCTGACCACCTTTGCACTGAACCTTGATGACTGCGGTGACTACTTTTGCCATGATCCAACCTGATCGTATCGCTGTCTTGGGAGGCTGACGAGAGGCTGCTCTACATAAGAGCGAGCTTGTCGACGGCTGTATCTATAATCGTCGAAGAGTGTGCTTGAGCACAAACTACGGACGTTCAACTTGCCAGTAATCCAGTTCGACGGGTGTTGGACGACCAAAGATCTCGATCAGAACGGTGATTTTGCCGCTTGATTCGTCGACTGCTTCAATCGTTCCCTGGAAGCTTTCAAAGGTTCCTTCTTTGATCTTGATGACTTCGCCAGATTGGAAGTCGATCTTGACCTTGGTTGGTTCGACGTCTTTGGAAAGCTCCAGTCCCAGCATTCGGGCGATTTCCGTTTCCTGCATAGGAATCGGCTTGCCGGCTGCTCCGGTGAAATCACCGACGCCTGCTGTATCGCGAATGAGGTACCAGGTGTCGTCGTTGAGGACGAGTTGGATCATCAGATAACCCGGGTAGAGTTTTTGCTCTCGGATTTTCTTTTTGCCACCCTTGGTTTCAACAACCTTTTCGGTCGGGATGATGACTTCACCGAAAAACTCTTCCAGTCCTTCCAGCTTCACCCTTTTGACAATCGCGTCGCGAATTGTTCGTTCGCGATTTGACTGTACTTTGAGGACATACCATTGCATGCCTTCGGGTTGCTGTGTGACTTCCGCCATGCTGAAAACTCAGTTTCTCAACAGTAAACGTTCTGATTGTTGACTTGCAGACGAATCAGTCAGTCGACCGGCCTGATGAGCCACAGGGGCAGAACTTGGAAAGAAAGAATTCTCCGACTCTCCAGAACGACACCGGCTCGGACCAGAGCCCGAGCCGCGAATTGGGAAACGAAAAGCATACAGTGTCAAACCGTTTTTTCAAGCAACCCAAGTCTTTTTCTGTGATTTGTTGAGAATGGACTTGCAATTCAGGTTTCTGGTGGCCCTAAGGCGGCCTGGAAGTTGATGTATGCGCAAAAAAAGACCTGCTGATAGCAGGTCTTTGGGGGATTGTTGAGGCTGGCTTAAAATCGGAGGAAGCCGATGAGGTGGAAGAACCACTGCCAGATCATGTCGTAGATGAAGAGGGCGCCGGCGACGATGAACATGGTCGCGAGGACAACGATGGTGGCGCGGTACAAGTGCGTGGAGTCTGGCCAGCTGACCTTATCAACTTCTGCCTGGACAGCGACTAGAAAGTCGGCGAATGGCGGATAGTTGACGGTGCGGAAGCCGAGCCACAGGCCGAGGAGGCTAATACCGCCCTGGACGCTGTATTTGACGAGATCGGTATACTCAGCGAAGGCGTACTGGCTCAGTTCCCAGCCCGCGAATGCGAAGACAACGAAGATCGCGATGGCGGTTGCCTGGCGGACCTTCAATCCCTGATTCCGCTTGTAGATTGTGGCCGACATCAGCTCCGAGGTGAAGCCAGCGAGATTCGACTTTGCCATATCGTGTCTGGTCCTGGTGTTGCCTCGTCGCGTCAATGTCGACGTGGCCCGACTCTGTCTTAAGAGTGATGTTCTCGAAGATGCAGTTGAAGGATACGCGGTCCAGGCCGCGCACTCGCAGATGAGTCTCGTCAAGAAAGAACACGGGCGGACGGACTCGAACCTTCAACCGCCGGATTTGGAATCCGGTGCTCTGCCAATTGAGCTACGCCCGTAGGTAGGCGACGAATTACTTCTTGCGAGATTCTTTGTGGAGCGTGTGTCTGCGAAGTCTTGGGCAGTATTTCATCAGCTCAAGCTTCTCGGTTCCACGCATTTCCTTGATCACGCGGTAGTTTCTCATACCAGTTTCAGTACATTCCAGCCAGACGTATTCGCGAGCCATGGGTCACCAAATGCAAAAAATTTGAAGATTGATCGATGGAAAATGGGAGACAAAGCGGGCCGTATGAGATGAAAAATACGGCGACCATCAACACAGTATCCTCGGCGTGAAGAACACGTCGAGGATCTGTGGAATGGTCATGATCAACTCAAGTGGATTACTCGAGGATCTTGGTCACAACGCCAGACCC
>SXPC01000183.1 GCA_005778225.1 Planctomyces sp.
ACTGTTCGGCCATGAAACAGGTGCGTTTACGGGAGCTGTGAATCGCAAGACCGGATTGTTTGAAGTCGCTGATGGCGGGACGCTGTTCATTGATGAGATTGGTGAACTCCCGTTGTCTCTGCAACCGAAGCTGTTGCGTGTCCTGGAAGATGGCTCACTGCGTCACGTTGGCTCGCATCAGGAGCGTCGCGTCAACGTGCGGGTGATTGCTGCGACGAATCGAGATCTGGAGAAGGAAGTCAGAGCAGGGCGGTTCCGCGAAGATCTTTATTACCGAATCAACGTCTTCAACATCCACCTGCCTCCGCTGCGAGAGCGCGGGGCTGATATTTCGATGCTGATCGATAAGATGCTAGGCGATCAGTTCCGGATGGAGAACTCTGCTCGGGACTTGTTAACGTCGTATGCCTGGCCGGGGAATGTGCGTCAGCTCATGAACGTGCTTGACCGGGCAATGATTCTCGCTGAGAATCAGGTGATCACTGTGTATGATCTGCCACGGGAGATCATGCGACAGACTCTAGAGTCTCGACCAGCCTCATCGTCGCAGTATGTCGAGTCGTCCATGACGACCGATGATTCGTCTGAGGACGATTTGGCTTCGATCGAGAAAGCTCATATCATCTCGGTGTTGAAAAAAGAAAAAGGAAACAAAGCTCGGGCGGCCAGGGTTCTGGGAATTCACCGTCGCAAGTTGTACCGCCTGATGGAACGATTCGGAATCAAATCCGACCACACGGTCATGATCCGCACAACTGTCGCGGATGGTCCATCCGTCGCCGTGGGTCATGAGAACTGACATTGCCGCACCCACTCATTTCTTCTGAACTGATTTTTGAGCGCTACCGCGAGCTGCAAAACTATGTCGGTTGGACCGATGCAGATTCCGAGTTGCTTCGTCGGCTGGGGCCGTTGATTGAGAATACGTTTGTGATGCTCGTGGAAGATTTCTACGAGACGATCGAGAAGCATTCTCAGGCTGCGAAAGTGATCACGGGGGGAGACGCGCAGATCGCGCGTCTCAAAGGAACGCTGGTTCAATGGCTGAAGGAACTCTTCTCGGGCGACTATGGCCAGGTGTATGCGACTCGGCGCTGGATGATCGGGCATCGTCACGTTGAGATCGGCCTGGATGAGGTTTATACCAATGTTGCGCTCTCGCGTTTGCGTCGTGGGTTGATGAATCAACTCAACGAGATGCACCGGCGATCGCCATTGCTACTTTCTAAGACCGATTTACTCGACGCGTTTTCTGCGTTGAACACGCTGATTGATCTGGACCTGGCGCTGATCGAGCACGCGTATCAGACAGAACTGACGACGCAGGCTCAATCGACGGAGAGACTGGCATTCATTGGACAGATCTCTGGAGGGATCGCTCACGAACTGCGAAACCCTCTGAACGTCATCAAAACGTCTGTGTTTTATCTGCTCAATGCAAAAGAACCCGGTCAGGAGAAGATCAGGCAGCATCTGGAGCGTATCGAACGACAAGTGGGACTGGCTGATGAAGTGATTACTTCGTTGACGAACTTCGCGAAGATGTCTCTCCTGCAGCGTCAGCCATTTGACATCGAGCCTATCATTCATGAAGCAGTGAGTAGCTGCGAAGTTCCCAATACGATTCACCTGGCACTGCGGTCGCCTAACGAGATTCCACTCGTGCTGGCTGATGCCAAGCAGATTCGCATTGTGTTGACCAACCTGATTCGCAATGCGATTGAAGCGATGCCGAGTGGGGGGTGGATTCAGTTGTCCGTGGCGGTTCGGCGTTCGTTCGTCGAGATTTCAGTGAAAGATGACGGGACGGGCATTCCGGCTGATAAGATCGATTCGGTCATGGAGCCGTTTTTTTCGACCAAGCCGCGAGGCATGGGTCTGGGATTGCCGATGGCCAAAGCCATTGTCGAGAAAAATGCCGGGCATCTTGTTGTCAGTAGTGTTCCGGGGAAAGGGTCGGTGTTTACCGTCTGGTTGCCAGTGGCGACGTCTGCGGCTTCGACACCTTGAGTCAGAAAAGAGGGCCATATGAATCGAGAGCCAACGATGATTCTCGTCGTCGATGATGAGCCGGATATCCGGGATAATCTTCAGGACATTCTCCAGGATCAGGGGTATCAGGTCGATACGGCGCAGAATGGATTTGATGCCCTCCAGCAACTGCAGAAGAAACGCTACGACGTCGCGCTGCTAGATTACAAGATGCCCGGAATGGATGGATTGACCTTGTATCACCGGATCCGTGAACAGCAGTCAAATCTGGTCGCGATTATGATTTCCGCCTACGCATCCCCGGAAACAACGGAAAAAGCGCTCTCAGCCGGGGCTTCGTTCGTTCTCAGTAAGCCAGTTGATTTGAAGCATCTTCTCAAACTTGTCGCGATGGCGGCGATGCAGTCGACCGTGATGGTCGTCGATGATGATGTGGCGTTGTGTGACTCGCTGCGAGATCTCTTGCGACAGAATGGCTATCGTGTTTGTATCTGTCATGATGAATCAACCGCGATCGAGCAGGTGAAAAAGAACGAGTATGACATTGTTCTTGTCGACTGGAGACTCGACCACGGCAGCGGAAGTAATGTCATCAACGCCATTCAGCAGTTCTCTCCGCAGACGGCGTCGATCATGATTACGGCCAACCATGAAGAGCTGCTTGCAAGATCACAGGACATGACGCAAATCGGTGCCGATGCTATCTGTCAGAAGCCTTTCAATATTCCGGAAATGTTGACGCTGATGAAAACGCTGTCACGCAAGCAGGATTCATGAACGGGACACCTCAAGGTTGAGGAGAAACCATGCCTTCGGTACGCCCACAGTCGATTCTCATTGTCGAAGATGATGTCGATACCTGTGATAACCTGTCCGATATTCTGCAACTCGATGGTCACCATTGCTCGCGGGCTTACTCAGCGAAGACGGCGCTTGCTCATCCGAAACTGCCTGAGACATCCATTATTCTGCTCGACTGGAAATTACCAGACGCGACCGCGATGGACATCCTGCCAAAGTTGCACCATCTGGCACCGCAGGCGGAAGTGGTCATTGTCACTGGGCATTCGGAGCTGGAATTTGCGGTGACAGCTCTTCGGAATGGAACATCGGATTATCTGGTCAAGCCGATCGATTCGGGAGCATTGCGGGCAAGCATTTCGCGTCTGGCTCACCGGCGCTGGCTGGCTGATGAAAAGCAGCGTTCGGAGATGATGTTCCGTCAGCTCGTCGAATCGGCTCCCTGTCTGATCGTGATTCTGAAGGGTGATCGGACGATTTCCTATTTCAGCCCTTTTGCAGAACTGTTGACCGGGTTTGATGCAGTTGGCCTGGAAGGCAAGCCGATGACCTCGATCTTCATTGAAGATCACTCGATAGAACAGGCGCAAGAACTTGTCGAACAGATTTTGACGTCGACCTCGGAAACGAATCCGATTTCGTTGAAAGGACGTGACGGCGTTCGTCGCTGGATCATCTGGAAAACGCGTGAGTTGCTGGATGACGATGGGGCGCCAGGGATTCTCGCGGTTGGTCAGGACGTCACCGAACACCGACGCGCTGTCGAAAAGCTGGTGCAGTCCGAGCGACTGGCCGCGATCGGAGAAGCCATGACGGGACTGGCTCATGAGAGCCGCAATGCGCTACAGCGCAGTCAGGCATTTCTCGAACTTCTGGCGGGGGGACTGGCGGATCGTCCTGATGAGCTCAAGCTCGTCGGACAAATTCAGACGGCTCAGAACCATCTGCATCATCTGTATGAAGAAGTTCGTCAATACGCGGCTCCGATTCAGTTGAAACTGCAACCTGTTGACGCCTGGGAACTGGTGTCGGAAACCTGGGCGTTCCTGGAGCAGGCGCGTGTGAACCTGAATGCGACGTTGATCAATCGCTCGACCGAAGGGGCTTCGATGAGGGTCGACCGGTTCATGCTGCAGCAGGTCGTTCGAAACATTCTCGAAAACTCCCTGGCTGCCAGCGAAGAAAAAGTGCAGATCGAGTTCCTGGCGCAGTCATACCGCGATGAAGATGGAGACTGGCTCAGGCTGTCGCTGCGTGACAATGGCCCGGGACTAAACGAAGAGCAGCGGGAACGAATCTTCGAGCCGTTCTACACGACCAAGATGCGAGGAACGGGCCTTGGAATGACGCTGTCAAAACGGATCGTCGAAGCCCACGGCGGTCGCATCACGATCGGCGACTCGCCGGGAACCGAGATTGTCATCCTGCTGCCAGTCGCATGATCGACGTTAATTTTCCAGTGACTGCTTCCGGTAGATGCCCGTCTGCAGACGGGCTGCGATCACGTGCAGAGGCTCTTTCATCATTTCCAGGTCGAGGCGCTGATCAACGAGCTTTGACAGTTCGCTACTCATGCGGGTGTGCATCAACTCAAGCAGCTGAGTCGTTGCGATCAGAATGACCCGCTGAAACTCCTGATCCAGCAGCCCCTGCTCGAGCTCATCGGCAATGAGCCTGGCAAATTGATTCGTCAAAGACTCAAGACTGAAATCTCCCTCTTCCGTGAGATGAGAATCAGCGACATGAGTCAGCTTACAATCGGGGTGCTCAGGGTGACCTGGAAAGGGAATCTCAAGAACAGGTTGAATGTCAGAAAAATCATCTGTGGTTGCACATAAGATTGTTGACAGTTGATTGTCAGCGATCACGATCCATGTCGCGAGAGGATTCGGAGGTGTGGAGTTCATGGAAGTGAAGCTAAGAAGTGGTTCGAACGGGCGACAGCGTGAACGCGGGAAACGTATTACGCAAATCGAATGCCGCATTTTCAGATCTGGCATGTCTGATGTAAATCGCTGAGGGTGATTGATTTGATTGGCGAATCCGTCACGAATCGCACATCTGTGCAGAGGCAGGTGTGCGAATATGTCGCTCATAAGGGGCTTGCTCAGCTAAGCGCGGCTTGTTGTTTGATCTGCGGTTTCCGAGTCTAAAATGGGCGTGACGGGCCCCCTTGAAGTGCTCAGAACAGGCTTGTCCGGGTGTTTGATTTATCATCAATCATGTGCGCAGATCGAAACGTCGAAATTGATCCGCATGATGTGCGAAATGGGGCTGCTTTCAGTCAGATGTGTGAGTGGCACAGACGCGTTCATGATCGCACACAGGGGACTTGTACGCATGAGATGATTGCGGGTGATTCGAAGGTCCGCCGTTGTCATGCTTTTGATACACAACTGTTATTTCGCAATCAAACGTGATTGAAAATTGAACGCGTTCTACTTCTCCTGCAGTTTGGTCAACCATGGGCTGCCTGCAAAGTTTGACTGCAGGCTGGTCGCAGCCTGAGTCGCGCGTTCAGGATGGCCAGCCAGTGGCCAGAGCTTGGCAAGATGATAGAGTGCTTCTGCTTGAGTATTGGCGTCGCGTTTTGCCAGCTGCGGGCCCAGAACCAGATCGACCATCAGGTAGGACAGGATGGCGTCGTCGACGTTTCCAGCCAGTTCTTGAAGGCGTCCTTTTTGTACGTACATGTCTGCAAGCACGCTGGGTTGGCGATCATCCACGCTCGCGAGTCCCTGTTGAAGAAGTTCGAGCGCCTCCTGGGGCTTCTTGAGGCCTGCCAGCGCATCGACTCGTCCTTTGAGCGCCAGCTGGTTGACGCTGGCCAGCTGGTCTTTGCCTTGCGCAGTCTGCATCAGCGTTGCGAATGCTTCGAGGGATTTCTCGTACTCTCCTTTTTTGAGGAGTTGATCGGCTTTGATCAGATCCGCCTGGAGTTGAGATTCCGGGAACGGCGATGTTGAAAGCTGGGTGAACAGGGTTTCGACCCGGCCAGGATCGTTCGAGGCAGACATCAGACGAGCCTGCAGGACCAGCGCTTCATCGTAGCGATAAAAGTCACGATTGGCTTCGAGGAAACGGCCCAGCTCTTCGATCGCCTTCTCTGTGACGGCGGGTTCTGCAAGGCCTTCCAGGGCCCAGGAGCGTGCTCTCAGGAATTCGATCTGTTTTCGCAGATAGGGCTTATCGGTGGAAGCAGCGGAGAGGGCAGCTTGATACTGTTCGCGGGCCTTGTCGTACTGGTTGTTGAGGACCAGACCTTCAGCCGTTTTCAACTCTTTGGGTTCGCTGTCGAACTCAATGCTGACGATGTCATTGGCAGGGACCGTGACCGCAGGACCAGCCTTGGGGGTGATCTTCACCTCCGAGCGAGTCATCTCAGTGATGTCGCCCGAGGCACGCTTGTCCGTGCTTTTGCGATTGATGATGTCGATCGCCCAGACGCCATTGGCGCTCAAGGACAACAGGCAGATAGCCGCAGTTGTGTGCAGAGTCGTTTTATGGAACATGTCGATGTCTCGAATCTATCGTCGATATTTGCCAAGGAGGTCTTTTTTACGATTGCCCTTACCGCCAGATTTCCCGGCAGAGGTTTTCAGGAAGTACACGCCCCCGCCAATGAGCAAGGCCACGAGAACCAAAGCCGGCCACAGGGTGATACTGTTGGACTCATTGTCAGGCTCTTCGGTCGCGTTCGCAGTCGTTGCCACGGGGGCTTGTGTCTTTGGTTGAGAGGTCGCAGCGGGTTTGACTTCAGCGGTTTCTGTTTCAGGGATGGTCTGGTCTCCCTGACGAGGTTTTTTCAACGGCTCGGCGGGTTTCTTTTGTGCGATGAGAAGCTGCTGATACATGGAATTGAATTCCGACCATTGAGGTGACGAACCAATTTCGGGGGAGAGTCTGAGCAGCGTTTTCAAATTGGCTTCCGTCTTGCGAAGCAGCTTGTTCTTGTTGTCTGCATTCGTCTCCATCATGGCGGTGTCGTAACTGGCTTGAAGCAGGTTGAGGATGGCGTCTTCAAAAGGCTTTTGGATCTCGGGAGACGGCCCGCGTGTTTGCAGCGTCGTTTGCAGGCGAACGATGATCTGATTCCATCCCCAGAGTTTTCCGCCCGGGCCATCGCCGGTGATCGATTGCTTCATCTTGGCTTTATCGCTGGTCGTTTTTCCCCACAGGGCATACAGAGTCGATGCAGCCGTCTGAATCTCCAGTTGATTTGGCTGACCCGCGAGGAGCTCTTTCAGGAAAGTTTCGGCTTGCTGGAAATCGCCGAGCTGACCGAGGGTTGTTAGCAGACGCAGTTGGACGGCTGGTTTTTGAGTCGCGGTCAGGAAGTCGGGAGTCGATTGTCCGCGAGTGAGAATCGTCTGATAACCCTCGGCGGCGTTCTTGAAGAGTTCTTTACTTTTCTCTTTGTTCTCGTTGCCACTGGCCAGTGAGAAGTAGGTCTCTGAAATCCAGATCAACCCGCCCAGTTCGAGCGTCTGGCGGTTTTTGAACAGGTCGCCAATGAACTCTTCGAACGACGCGCGAATCTCGTCGGCGCGTTCCTTTTGGCCGAGTTGTTGTTTCTGCTCGAGTTCCTGTTGCAGCTGGCGTCCGAGTTGAGTGTAGATGCGCGCGAGGTTTTCGTTGCCTTCCTTGCCGACGACCCGTTCGAGTTCCAGGCGAGTTTCGCGAGCCTTATCGAGCTGCTTGCTTCCAACATAGGCACGCAGGAGAAGCTGATAGACCAGTGAGGCGAGCGGGTTGCCATCGTCTGCCTGCTCATCACTCTTTTTGACGACTTCCGTCACCGCGAAAGGGGCTTCTGTCAGGATGCGTATCGCGTCCAGATCTTTTCCCTGGAAGACTTCCAGTTGAGCCAGCGAGATCCTGGCGCGAATCAGCGAATTGGGCGGATCATCATTGGGATCGGAATCGACTAAGAGGATCTTGATCCCGCCTTCCAGGTACTCACGAGCTTTTTTCTGCCAGCCTTCGACTTCTTTTGTATCGACCAGTGATGAGTCATTGGAAAGCTCGAGAATCGAGGCCTGCCAGTAAGCCTGGCCTGCTTCCGCCTGAGCCTGGCCGAATCGCTCGCTGGTCTTGGGGACTTTGGCGAACCAGGTGACGGCCTGCATCGGCTGTTGTACTTGAAGCAATAGCGTGCCGAGAGTCATCTCTGCATCGATGATGCGTCGTGCTTCGGGCCACTGTTTCGCTGCGACGCCGCAGAGGCTTTGAAGCTGATCGAGCAGGTACTGACGACGGAACCCCTGTGCGTTTGAAAACTGTCGGGCCAGCGATGCCATCGCGAGGTAAGTGGCATCCTGTCGCAGCTCGGGATTGGCCTGATACGCGTGACGGACGAGATACTCCGAGAGCGCCAGTGAATCCCAGTCGCTGTTGCTGAGGAACTCCAGATACGAGAGTCGATACTGGAAAAGGTGATAGTCTTCCGGCTTGGTATTGCCTTTGCGAAGTGTCAGTCCGATCCGCCCGACATCACGGGCCTCTTTCAGAAGGTTAGCCAGTTCCGCCTCAAACTTGCCGACCTCTGCGGCGTTCTTATCGAGTTTGGCTTTTTCAATTTGTTGCTGGACGCGGGCAATCCGATCGAGCATGTCATTGAGCGTGGTGAAGGCAACCGAAAACTCTTTGACGACGGCAGGTCCACGGTCGCTGGCTTCCAGCAAGCGTGATTCTGCCCTCAAGGCGAGTTTCTGGTAACGACCCGGAATGCGGGCGAGGTCTTTGGCTTCAGCCAATGCGCGACGTGTGAAGATCTTCTTTTCTTCGGTCTTGTCTTCAGCCCGGGCACTGCTGCTGCCGAGGGCTTCGAGCGCACGCACCATCTCCCAGCGGATGCCCAAGCCGATTTGCGTCAATCCACGACGACGATCGACATTGAGCCAGTTCGTTCCTTCGTCGACGACGAACTGGTAATCCCCTCTCGATGCATGATTCAAACAGATCATCCGGTACTGCAGCACTTGACCCAGGAAGTCCATCAGGGTCTGGTTCCTCATGTCCGTCGGGGTCCTGAGCAGTTCGTCAAAGATCCCCAGGGCATTGCGAATATCACCTTGCTCCTGAAGACACTTCGCTTGCATCATTCTGGCATAGAGCCCTGCCAGCTGCTGTCGGTATTCCTGATGGACTTTTTCAAACGCCAGTGATGCATCCATCAGCAGTCGAGAATGCTGGTTATCATCCTGCAGATTGGATTGCGCTTCTTCATAAGTGCAGATCGCCAGATCGAGCTTGGCTCGCATCAGCTCCCCTTCGACGAAGGTTCGACGGGCTCGCTGTTTGGTATCATCCTCAGGAATGAAGGCCGGGAAGGTCTTCCATTCTGCATCCGCCATGCTGAATGCCTGTTGGAACAGCGCGCGGGCTTCGATGATCTTCGCTCGCGCCTGATCCAGCGCTGTCTTTTGTGCTGTCTTGTCTTCTTCGACAATGGCCTGCCAGTTCAGCGTCTGACCTTCCGCCAGGACGATGCGGGCCATTTCGGTCATCGCCTGACCCTTGAGGGGATGGTCACCTCGTCCGCCCTGAGTATCGATGAAGGACTGAAACGCCTTCTTGGCCTGATTGTAAAAGTTCCTCTGCTGATCCGGGCTGACGGATTGAGCGGCGAGCTGTTTGTAAACGAGCCCCTTTTCAAACGCGATGCTCTGCTTCTGATCCGGCGCCAGTTCGGAACTCGCTTCCAGTTTGCCGATCGACTTGAGGGCCGTGTCGAGATAACCCGCTTCCCGCAACTTGACGGTCAATGAGATCTCGCGATCCATGGGACTCGTCTGCGCGGAAACCAGGTCGGGAGAGAAAAAGAGAACCGCGCAGACAAGGAACGATTTCCACGCGGATGTTGTATATTGTGACATGATGAACCAACAGCAAGAGTCGCGAACGCCGCGGACAGCCACAGGCAGAGCAGGGCGGATCGAAGACGGGAGTCGAACATTTTTCACTGGTGAAATGCAAACAACGTCTACTTTAGCCGCCACAGTCAACGAATCAAGAGTGCCTGTTGTATCGGACCCGCATTGACCGAAAAGACTGACAGCAGGAAGATGACGTACTTGGGTTCTCGCAACTTTGGAAAGAAATGTGTTGAACGTGTGCCACGGCTGACACAGCCGTGGCACACAGGGAATGATCGTCGATTTGCTGGTGAGACGTTGCGACGCAAGACAACCGCGTCATGTCGTATTTGAGATTTCGAACAAACCTTGTGACTGGCATCTCCTCTATGCTCATGCGTCTGATCGAATGGAAACGTGACACAATAACGACGTTGATCGTCCACACGCCTGCCAAGATCAATGTCTTTCTGAAGGTCCTCGGCCAGCGAGCCGATGGGTATCATGAACTCGATACGATCATGGTCGCGGTCAATCTTTATGACACGCTGCGTTTCGATACGATTCCCGAACCCGGCTCAACTGGTCAGATCACTTTGACGTCGCGCTGGATGATTGATGCACCGCAAGAGAACTTACCAGTCATTCCTGACGATGGTCGCAATCTCGTCGTCAAAGCGGCAGAACTTCTCAAGCGATACGTGGGTCGCCCAGAACTATCCGTCTCCGTATTGTTGTTCAAACGAATTCCAGCGGAGGCCGGAATGGGGGGCGGGTCGAGTGATGCCGCTGCGACTCTTGTGGGGCTCAATCGATTCTGGCAACTCGGCTTACGTGTCGACGAATTACATGCGCTCGCGGCGGAGCTTGGCAGTGATCTCAACTTCTTTCTCTCGAGCGATCCTGTCGCGAAGTGCAGCGGGCGTGGCGAGCAGATCGAGCCAATCCCTGATTTAGCCCCACTGTATGCGGTCATCATCAAGCCCTGGAGTGGTTTGTCGACGAAAGCAGTCTTCGACGCCTACCATGCCCATGCGATGAACGTTGACTATGCGAGTGATCGCGTTCTCGCAGTTTGGAAAAAAGAATCCGCCATTCCGGGCTCGCTGGTGTTTAATGCCCTCCAGGCAGGGGCGTCGCGGGTGAATTCCGATGTTTCGAAGATTCTAAAACACCTCTCGCTTTTGCCCCAGACCACTGGCATAATGACAGGGAGCGGGACGGCCTGCGTGGCTTTGGTCAGGACAGCTGACGAGGGCGCGCAACTTGCACGACATCTCAGAATTCAACAGCACGGTTTCGTCGTATCGGTACGGAGCAGTCTTTGAGCGACATCGAGAAGGAGCGCAGACGTGGAGATTACCGAAGTCCGTATCAAGCTTATGGAAGACCCTCATGATCGGCTCCAGGCGTTCTGCTCAATTACCATTGATCACAGCTTCGTCGTACGCGATCTGAAAATCATCCAGGGGATCAAAGGTCCTTTCGTTGCCATGCCATCACGCAAACTGATGGATCGCTGCGCGAAATGTAAGACCAAGAACCATCTTCGTAGCAATTATTGCAATCATTGCGGATCTAAGCTTCATCCCGACCGCGTCGATCGCTCTGGAGAAGGCAGGGTCAAGCTTTACGCAGACATTGCCCACCCGATCAACTCGGAATGTCGCGAAGAAATTCAGAATCGCGTGATCGACGCCTTCGAAAAAGAAATGGTTGCTGCCAAGCAGCCCGGGTATGTTTGTCGTTATGACGATTATGGCGAAGATGATTTCTCCGATTACATCGAAAACGATTACCTCCCTTCGAAGAACAGAATAGCACCCCCTCCCGCCGCACCGGTGGGAACCGAGCGCGAGCCCCAGTTCTTTGAAGCCTCCGGTCGCCAACATCGCGTGGACTCCCCTGGAACTCATGCCGAGAGCACGCCCGTCGAACACATCCGTGACAGCCCCACTAGCCCGCCGATCGCGCGAGCGACCTCCAGCTTTGGCCTCAGCCACGGCGGAGCGATGTACCATCGTCCTCATGATGAAGATTTTGGAACAGGGATTTTGTAATCCTGCTTTGATTTCTCGATTCGAGTTGCGAACTGGACGTTCGATTGCTCTTCTGATCGCTTACAAGAGGATGACATCATGAGTACCCGCGACGCCCTGGATACCAAGGTTCTGATCAGCATTCCCAATCCAGCTGAAGCAGCGGCCATTGTTCAAGCCCTGACTGATGCTGGCATTCAGTCGACGTCGGATGGCAATGGAATTGTCGGCTTCCAGGTCGAAGCGCCGGCGATGATTCGCGTGCTTGTTCATGAAGAGGATTACGTCCGCGCCCGCCAGATTCTCGAAGAATCACGCGACGACGCCGAAGCCATTAACTGGGATCAAGTCGACATCGGCGTTCCTGAAGAGGAATAAGCAACGCCTGTTTCTTTTTGATTCTTAACGTGTCTCGTCATCAAACTGCTGACGAACCATTTCTTCGTAGACTTCAAGTTTGGCGATCTTGTTCTTCAGCGACATTCTTGATTTCGCAAAGTCTCTCACATAGGTGCGAAACTGTTGCTGCATGCGGTGGAGAGTGAGCGGATGAATTTGTCCTTTGGAAACGTGTGTTCGGATCGCAGCGGTCTGAACCTGGATCTGGTCATTCAAATGACGCAGCAGTTCTCTGGCGGCATTCTCCAGCGTCAGCCCGAGCATTTCTGTCTGGGTTCTGTCGAACTGACGCTGCTCCTGTGAGAACCGCATGATCGCCGAACCGGTGGACTTGCGGGTCAACTTGTTCTCATCAACGAGGCGCCCGAATGGACTCATGACGATCTGGGACGTGCTCTGTTCACGCTGTGCTTCTTCCAGACGGACAATGGCCAGTTCAAAGTCCGGCTTGATCGTCAACGCTTTCCGGTAATGCTCAATGGCCAGCGTGAAACTGCCTGAGTCCATATAGACATCAGCCAGCTTGACGTAAGTCTCCGGCAGGTGGGGTTTGAGTCGGATCGCCTGACGATACGCTGAGATCGCCAGGTGGTATTGTCCCAGATGGCGATACGAATAGCCGAGGTTGTAATAGGCTTCGCTCGACTTGCGATCTTTGGAAATCGCGGCCTGCAAGGCATCGACAGCCCGGACATATTCTTTCGAGCGATTCAGCACTGCTCCCAAATTAATGAGCGCGGTCGCTGAGGCTGGCCTTAAATCAACCACTCTCTGGAAATGCTTCAGGGCAGGGGCATAATCCCTTAAATACATGAGCGCAAAGCCCATCCCCTCATGCAGGTGAGGATCGTCTTCTGCATTGACTAACAGCTCGCGAAAAGCATCAAGAGCTCGCGTGTAATGCCCGGTTCGCAGGGACTCGAAGGCCTGCTTTTTTTGTACGTCAAAAGGGTTCTCGGCCATCATAGTTATCCCGTCGCCACTCCGCTCGCGAGCGCGATACGGAGCAGCAATCGATGTCCACTATGAACAATGTGGCCGAGAAATCCACGCGCCAATGGAATTATTCATCGTTTCTTAGCAATTGTCTGAGGGCAGTGATGTGAGATGGTGTTGTTCCGCAGCATCCCCCCACGAATTTCAGGTGGAATTGCTTTACCAGCGAAACGATTTCCGCTGCGTAGGAATCAGCCCCTAAACCCGGTCCGGCTTCAAACTCCATTTGCCCGCCATGACGCGTCCAATGATGAGTGTTTCCGTAAAAGCCCACAGGGACCGATCCCACGATGTTCTTCAGGTGACAGATGGCCTTCTCTGCCATTTGTGGATGCACACAATTGAGACTGACGGCCGAAGGCGTCGTCTTTTCAAAGACCTGTTCGACAACGCTTTGAATGCACTCTCCCGAAAGCAAATGCGTACCATCCTGAACGATCATGCTCCACACGAATGGCAGCCCCGTCGACGCACAGGCCTTCGCTGCGACAAGAGATTCCGTCTGATTGTTCATCGTCTCCAGCAACAGTAAATCGACACCCGCCTCGACCAGCTTCCTGACCTGCTCGGAATGCTCGGCCACCATCTCGTCCACGGCTGGCCTCTCCTCAGGCTGATAGCAATCCCCGAGCGGAGAAATCGACCCCGCAACGAGCGTTCTGTCACCAGCTGCCTGCCTGGCAATCTCGACTGCCCTCTGCGTCAACTCGATATCGCGCCCTTCGTATCGTGTGCCGACGAGGCTTCGCCGATGCGTGCGGAACGTATTCGCCGTGATGACGTCCGCTCCTGCATCGACATACTCACAATGAATCGCGGCGAGTAGCTCGGGTGCTTCCATGATTGCATTCGCTGACCACCCCGGACGATCAACATCAAACCCACGACGAGTCAATTCTGTCCCGACCGCGCCGTCGAGGAGGATTGTTTTTTGACTTGCAAGCAATGCGGTGAATCGGTGCATGATTAATCCATTCGCATTCGCTGTTCACAGGCAACAATGCTCTGCCACAGTCCGATAGGCGAGACGCCTGCGTAGCCGCTTTCCTGTCCATCATTGCATTCGATAACGATCCACTGTCCATCCAGTGTCATTGCCAGATCGATGACAAGAAAAGGAATATTGATTCGCTTCGCAGCGATATCAGCGACTGCAATCGCCGCCTGCTTCTCATTCGATGTCCACTCATAGTCTTTGCCCTGATACCAGTAACGCCCCGATCCCACCAGTTCGCCACGCCACCAGAAGGTACGAAACTCATAGCTGCTCGGAACCCGATCACCATAAACCTCTTCCACGCGTCGAAGTGCAATGAACTCACGCACGACCACCGACTGACAACGAAGAATGCTGTCTGTCGCATATTGATCGATAAGCCAGTCATAGTTCTCGCGCGACTTCGCAACTGAGAGTGATTGTGAATGCAGACTTGTCTGACGCTCTCCTTTGATAAAGACAGGCCAGCGAAAGTCCTCTTCAATTTGATTGGCTGTCGGCAGCTCAGAATACCATTTGCTGTGAGGCGTCAAGTCAGCGATCAGATGATACCAGACTGGCAGACGAGTCGCGCGAAGATGTTCTTGTTCAGAATGAATGAGTTCGATGCCTTGCGACCGGAGGTCATCGGATTGTTTCGCGTAGTCTGAAAATGCACCCAGTCTTGCGATGACCTTTCGTGTCGAGTGGCCGGGCCAGAGACTTTGGCATGCAAACCAGTTACGAAAATTAAAGTCATAAATAGGCACACCGGTTTCCTGCACCAGCAGTGAAACGGCGTTTTCGACAACGAACAGATCATTCTGTGGAGTCACGGGCTACCTCAATCGAAAGTTGCGAAACATATTCTGTTTCGACACGACATTGTAGACCACGTTCGCCATGAGGCGTTCCCTGTCTTTTCCCCGATTCTCCGGCTCCGTTGTTGCCCCGGTGTCCGTTTCGCTGTACGCTGACGCATCAATAGGCTTTGATTGACTTTCCGCCGAGAGATGACACCATGAAAATGACCAGCCAGCATTGGGGCATGATTTTCTTTTTCGTTTACCTGATCCCGTACGCTGCGTTCGTGCTGCTCAATGCGTTTCGTCCTGACCTGATGGAACAGACCCCCATCTCGGGCATCAACCTCGCCATCCTCTCCGGCTTCGGCCTCATCATTGGCGCCTTCCTGCTCGCCCTCCTCTACGGCTTCCTCTGCAAACCGCCTAAGCAAAATTCATAACGACTTTGAGTCTCTACTCTGGCGAATTACGAATTCCTAATTACGAATTACGATCCCCCATGCTCTACACCCCCTCCCTCATTGCGGTCATCATCTTCTTCGCCTTCGTCGGCTTGACCCTGGGGCTCAGTTTTTATCTGGCCCGCGGTGCGAAGTCCTCTCAAGGCTACTTCGCGGCTCACGGCCAGATCCCCTGGTTTATTAACGGCATCGCCTTCGCGGGGGATTACCTCTCAGCGGCATCGTTCCTCGGCATCTGCGGGATGATTGCCTTTTATGGCTATGATGGCTTTCTTTATTCGATTGGTTACCTGGCTGGCTGGATCGTCGCCCTCTTCGTCATCGCAGAGCCGATCAAGCGACTCGGCAAGTTCACCTTCGCTGATGCCCTCGATGCGAAGTTCAACTCGCGTGGTATCAAGTTCGTCGCCGGCATCAGCACCCTCGTCGTCTCCATCTTCTACCTGATCCCGCAGATGGTCGGAGCCGGCGTCCTCATCCAACCCCTCCTCGGCTTCCCTCACTGGGCCGGCGTCCTCATCGTCGGGACGACGGTCATCATCATCGTTGTGACCGCGGGCATGGTCTCGACGACATGGGTGCAGTTCCTCAAGGGGACATTGCTGGTTGTCTTCAGTACAATTCTCACTTGGATGATTCTCGACCGCGGTTTCGACACGAGTTCAACGAACTACAAAGGCTATACCTTCCAGGCGCTCCACGACATCACTTCCCCCCAAACTGCTCCTGCAACGATCACCCATCCCGGTGGCAAGACCTTTGACCTCGTCGATACGGTAGCGACTCCCTTTGCGGGCAAACCCTATCTCGTCTATCAGCAACAAGGCGGCAACGAGCGACTCCTCTTCAAAGCCGATCCGACCGACTCAACGACCTACCTTGAAACTCAGACCATCTCACAAACGGCCAACCTGACTTTCATCAACAACATCCCGCGAGGTCTCGGCGACAACCAGGCGAATCTCCAGCCCGTCGGTCACATGGCGAGGCTTCCTGATGGCAAGACAGAAACAGGCCCCCTCGGCCCACTCCAGTTTCTCTCGACACTCCAAAACAGCGAAGTTGTCCTCTGGGGTAGCGAAGTCATCAAAGAAGATGATGGCACGACTCACACCATCTACTATCAGAAACCAACCCCCGGCAGCCAGGTCCTCCGTCCCGGCGAGACACCCACCTTCAAAGGGATCCGCTCGAACGACCCCTTCGCCAAGCTTGACTTCATCTCACTCATGCTCGCCCTGTTCTGCGGGACTGCTTCTCTGCCGCACATCCTCATCCGCTACTACACCGTCAAAGACGCCGCCGCGGCTCGTAAGTCTACGATTGTCGGCATCGCGAGCATCGGGTTCTTCTACGTCCTGACGCTCTACATCGGCTTGGGCGCAATGACCAGCGGCGCTCTCGACGTGACCAATTCCAACATGGCTGCTCCGCTCCTGGCCCGCAGTTTCAGTGAACTTCTCTTCGCGATGATCTCCGCGATCGCGTTCACGACGGTCCTCGGCACGGTCTCCGGTTTGATCCTCGCTTCTGCAGGAGCCGTCGCCCACGACCTCGTCCAAAGCGTCGGCGGGATTCACCTTTCCGATCACGAACAGGTTCGACTCGCAAAAATCGCGTCGGTCGTTGTCGGCATCATCGCGATTCTGCTGGGGATCATCTTTGAAAAAATGAACGTCAGCTATCTCGTCGGCTGGGCTTTCTCACTAGCCGCCTCTGCGAACCTCCCTTCGCTGGTTATGCTCCTGTTCTGGAAACGAACGACCAAGCAAGGCATCATCGCCGCTGTCACTGTCGGCATGATCTCGTCCCTCGCCTGGATCCTCCTGAGCGCCGACACTTACTCGAAAGTCTACGGCCTCCCCGCCGACCAGGCCCTCACCCCTTTCAGCCAACCGGGCATCATCACCATCCCGCTGGGCTTTCTGACGCTGATCGTGGTCTCGCTGATGACGCCGAGGGCAAGGGAGTTGGCGATTCACCAGCCGGGTAGTTCACCTGCTGCGTCGTAGTGCATTACTGATGGCTATCATCAGCGGATTAGACTGCGAACCGTCTGGTGTGCAACCACGGATGGACACGAAGAAACACGGATAGAGAAGAGATTAGAACCGCAGATCAACGCAGATTGGGGAGAAGGGAATGAATCCTTCTCTGTTCTGGTTTGTCTGATCTGTGTCCATCTGTGTTTATCCGTGGTTCAATTCTTCTTAAACTCTGAGTTCTCAGCGCCTGGGTGGTGAACTCTCTTCTGATTTTGAGACAATCGGAACGAGGACACAGGCTCTGAATGGAACATGGAATCCGCTATGTATCAGCATTTCATGATGGCATTGATCGTATTTGGGCTTTTGAATGCCGCTTCGGCTGGTGACAAAGAACTCTCGCCAGAGTTGAAGAAACTCCATCATGCTGCACGGGAGCTCGATTGGGCTTTTCAGGCAACGAGCTTCTTTGCCAAAGGCGTCATCGCGATGCGTAACT
>SXPC01000184.1 GCA_005778225.1 Planctomyces sp.
AAGCCCCCATGCCGCCGGTGTTCGGGCCTTGATCGCGGTCATAGGCCGCTTTGTGGTCTTGAGACGACTCGAGCGGGACAATCGTCTTGCCGTCGACGAGGGCGAGAATACTGGCTTCCTGGCCTTCGAGTTTTTCTTCAATGACGATTCGCTCGCCAGCCGCTCCGAACTCTTTGTTGAACATCATGCGTCGAACGACGTCTTTTGCTTCGTCGATCGAATCGCAGACCGAAACCCCTTTCCCAGCCGCGAGTCCATCGGCTTTGACGACGACCGACTTGGTGGCTTTGCGAGGGGAACGGTGCTCGCCAGTTTTGTAGAGTTGCGCTTGCTTGCGGATCTGGGCTTCGTAGCTGTCGAGGTAATTTAGGGCGTCCTGAGCGGAGTTGAAGGCCGCAAATTCCGCCGTCGGCACTTTGGCTTTGCGCATCAGATTCTTGGAGAAAATCTTGCTCCCTTCGAGCTCCGCCGCTGCTTTGGTAGGACCAAAGATCGTCAGCCCGGCGGCTTTGAATGCATCGACGATGCCAGCGACCAGCGGAGCTTCCGGGCCGGGGATCGTCAGGTCGATCTTCTCTTCTTGCGCGAACTTAATCAGGGCAGGAATGTCGGTGGCTTTGATCGGAACATTGATCGCGTCGACCGCGGTCCCCGCGTTGCCTGGGGCGCAGTAGACTTCTGTCACCTTGGGTGATTGAGCGAGCTTCCAGACGAGGGCGTGTTCACGTCCGCCTTGACCAATGACCAGAATCTTCATGCCGAGCCGATGTCCCTATGAGGAAATGCCCTGTTCGTAGCAGGGAGAGAATATCCGTGTGACAATTGGAAAAGCCGCCCATTGTCGTGCGGGGAATCAGGCATAATAACATGGGAAAGTCGATTGGCATACTATTGTCGCCAGATCGGCGGAAATTTCGCATGCTCGATTTGCTGATACGTTTGAAGTGAGCAAACGCATCGGATAGAGTGGGCGATTCGGTGGATTTCGTGATTTTCGTTCGGATTTGTTATCCATTTGGTGCGGTTCGCAGAGCCTCACCAGCACCCAACTGAGGAATGAGTACGTCGTGTTCAAGACTGTCGCTGTCATCGGAGCAACGGGAGCTGTTGGTTCCATCATTCGTGAACTGCTCGAAAAGCGGAACTTCAAAGCCGAGAAGTTCCGGTTCCTGGCGTCGAAACGCAACGCGGGGACGAAGCTGACGTTCCAGGGGAAAGAATACACAGTCGAAGAACTGACGCTGGATTGCTTCCAGGGTGTCGATCTGGTGATCGCCTCGACGCCGGATGACGTCGCGCGAGATTACCTGCCAGCCGCTGCGGAAGCGGGTGCCATCGTCATTGATGAATCGGGTTACTGGCGGATGGACCCGAAGGTCGCGCTCGTCATCCCGGAAATCAACCCTCAGGATGCCCTCAACGCCAAATGGCTGATCGCCAGCCCGAACTGCTCGACGACCCAGATGGCCGTCGCGCTCAAGCCGCTGCATGATCTTTCGCCCGTCAAGCGCGTCATCGTCAGCACCTACCAGGCGACCAGCGGAGCCGGGCTGCAGGGAACGACCGATCTTGTCGACGGAACGAAATCGTTTCTAGCAGGTGAGAAGTACGATTACAAAGTCTTCAAGCACCCCGTCGCGTTCAACCTGATTCCACAAATCGGCGGCCCGAAGGAAGCAGGTTACACCAGCGAAGAAATGAAGATGGTCTACGAGACCCGCAAGATCCTCGGCGACGATAGTATCCTCGTGAACGCCACCTGTGTCCGCGTCCCGGTCGCCAACTGCCACAGCGAAACGATCACCGTCGAGACGGCTGAACCGATCAGCCCCGAGCAGGCAGTCGAGGCCTGGAAGAAGTTCCCCGGCATCACCGTGATCGACGATCTGGCAGCCGGCCAGTACCCACTTCCGAGCACCAGCGATGGCAGCGACGAAGTCTTCATCGGCCGGGTTCGCAAAGACCTGACAAGCCCGAACGGCCTGTCGTTCTGGTGCGTGAGCGATAACCTGCGCAAGGGGGCTGCCACGAACGCCGTGCAGATCGCGGAACTGCTGTCGAAGCACCGGGGGTAAGAGGTTTCACCACGAAGGCACGAAGGACACTAAGGTTCTTAAAGTGCAAACGCGTTTCGGGTGGGTTATGCTGGGAGGCGTGACTCATTTTGAGGAGAGACTTCCATGTCAGCTACGCTCGAACAAGCGATCGAGAATCAGCAGCAGATGCCAGAGGAGCGGCGTCTGATGTTTTCCGTAAGTGATTATCGAAAGATCTCTGAAGCCGGCATTCTACCCGCCAAGCCCAAGACGGAATTGATTCGCGGAGTAATCTACATGATGCTGCCGATCGGTCGACCACATGGAATTTGCACGGCCTTGTTGCATAGCCTTTTCGCGACTCACCTTTCAATCGAACATTGGGCAATTTTCGATCAGGTAACCGTCGAGTTTGATGATGAGTCTGCACCTGAACCGGACTTGTGCATCTTGCGAGGCAGTCCAAGAGCATTTGAAGACCGAGAACCAAGGGCGGATGAGTATGCTTACCTGATCGAAGTGGCTCAAACCAGTTTGAAGTCAGATCGCACGACCAAGCTCTCACTTTATGCTGAGCATGGTGTCTCGGATTACTGGATCGTCAATCTGGTCGACCGCGTGATTGAAGCCTACAGCCAGCCATACACGGATGCGAACAGCGGACAATCGATCTACAAGAACTGCCACATCTATGCCGAGCAGGATTCGGTGACCATGCCGTTCGATGGTCTGTCTCCGCTGGTTTTCAAGGTGGCGGATATCCTGCCGGGGAAATCCGCAAAATAATGTTTCGCACAGCTTAAAAGCCTGTGCCACCTTTGTCTAAGATTGTATTTCAACTTGTTTCTTAACCTCAGCGTTCCTCTGCGACCCCTGCGGTTTCACCTTCTTTGAATGAGTCTGATGGAAGCCTTCAACTACAAAAATGGTCAGCTGTATTGCGAAGATGTTCCGGTTGCCGAGATTGCAGCCAAGTATGGGACGCCGGTCTGGATTTACTCGGAGAACAAGTTTCTCAGTGAGTTCAAAGCGATTCAGGATGCCTTCAAGGAAACGGACCCAGTCATCTGTTATTCCGTCAAAGCCAACAGCAACCTGGGTGTGCTCAAGAGCATGAACACCGCAGGCTCGAGCTTTGATGTTGTCTCGGGGGGCGAACTGTATCGTGTCGAGAAAGCTGGCGCCGATACCACGCGCGTCGTCTTCGCTGGCGTTGGCAAAACGGATGACGAAATCCGCTATGCCCTCAAGTGCAAGATCCTGATGTTTAACGTCGAAAGCGAAGCCGAACTCGATGCCATCTCGCGGATCGCTGCCGAGATGGGTGTTGTCGGCCCAGTTGCGCTGCGTTTGAACCCGGACGTCGATGGCAAGACACACGCCAAGACAACCACCGGCAAAAAGGGGAACAAGTTCGGGATGGATATCGAGCGCCACAACGAGTTGGCAGCCAAGGTTCTCAAGGATCCACACCTGAAGCTGATCGGCATCCACCTGCACATCGGCTCGCCGATTATGACCGTTGATCCTTACGCTCAAGCAGTCGCCAAAGCAGCGGAGGTCATCAACCACCTGCGATCACAAGGTCACGAGATCAACTGGGTCAACCTCGGCGGCGGGTTCGGCCTGTCGTATCGTGGCAGCGAAGCTCCCCCCGCCAGCGAGTACGCGAAGGTCATCGTCCCCGCAATCAAAGCCCTCGGCTGTCGTCTCGCGCTCGAGCCCGGTCGTTCGATCATCGGAAACGCCTGCGTGCTGATCAGCGAAGTCATCTACACCAAGCGTGAAGGTGGCAAGCTGTTCTACATTCAGGACGGCGGCATGAACGATCTCGTCCGCCCGGCCATGTACGACTCGTTCCACAAAGTCTGGCCAGTCAAGTTCGACGGCGACCTGCCGAAAGATTTTGAAGCCGAGATCCCAGGTCTGCAGCCAGCCGATGTCGTTGGCCCGATCTGCGAATCGTCCGACTACTTTGCGAAGGGACGCTATCTGCCCGAGATGAATCGTGGCGACCTGATGTGCATCTTCTCGGCGGGTGCGTATGGTTCAACGATGAGCAGCACGTACAACAGCCGACCTCGCGTCGCAGAGATTCTCGTCAACGGCAGCGACGTGAAGGTCATCCGTAAACGTGAGACGTATGAGGAGATGATCGCGTTGGAGATGTAGAGTAGTAAGAGCGGAGTTGTTCCTATGAAAGCAGGCTCTGTTCCCATGGGCGAGCCTGTTTTCGTTCGGCTAGATAAGCACGGGCAATGATCGGGAAGAGAATTACCGAACTGAGGAAGCTGGCTGCCGCCGTCGGCCAAAGATCGGTGAGGTCTCGCGAACTCCACGCCATCAGGGAAGTCATCGACAAACAGATGACGATCGAAATTGAAAGCGTTGCTGTGATCAGGTGAGAAAGGCCAGGAGGCAGACCCTTTGTGCTGAGTAGTTTACCGATGAGAATGGCGACGAAAGCGAATGTGATGGCAAAAACAAATGCCTGATAAGTGAGAAAAGGAAGCATGATCGCGAGTGAGGAAAAACCTCGGAACAGGCTGACGACAGCAAGACACGGAAGGTAGAGGCCCATGAGAATCGAAAAGCCCAAACTCGCAATTCGAAAGGCCTGACGGAACAGCGTCTCGCCAGGACGTTGAGTAAAAATCCGGTCGAGTGTACTGGCCCATTGGATGAAACGAGGAATTGAACGCTGTAGCTCCTCGCGGACTTGTGGCACAGAACCAAGCCGTTGAAGTGTGATTTCGATAGCCGCCTGTTCGTTGGCGGTTCTAAGAGACTCTTCCTGGAAAACTTGTTCGGCGTGAGAGAAGAGTTCCCAGCGCATTTTCATCTTCTGTGTATGAGGTGCGATGATTGGCCCCACAATAGATTCAACATGTTGCATCAGTGCATGTTGGGCGGTATTCGTCAAGGTGGTTGAGATCATGGGATATCCCTTCAATTCGCGGGAGTTGGAGCAAGTGGAGAGGGGGTAATCAGACGACCAAGAACTTCGGTAAAGACCTGCCAGTCGTTGCGGGCATTTTGAAGTGCCCGCGTTCCTTTGGAGGTCAGTTGATAGACGCGACGCCTGGGCCCACGTCTTGGGGAGTTCTCCTTTTCCCATTGAGCTTTGACTAAGCCAGCTGCCTCGAGTCGGTAGAGGACGGGGTACAGAGTCCCTTCCTTGAGATCGAAAGCTCCTGCTGAGCGCACTTGAAGGCGTTTCAAGAGTTCGAAGCCGTGCGTTTGCCCTTCAGAAAGTGCAGAGAGAACAATGGCATCCATGTGGCCTCGGAGTTGGTCGCCTCGAATAATCATGAGAATTCCCGATGTGGCGTGCGAAAAATTAAGCCGGTATAGTATTTTGTCTGTCTAAATAGTAGTTGTCAACAAAATTTTTCTCCATCTTGATACGGACAGATATATTGGGGAGGCCGAGCGTTTCGTCTTCACACGACAAACTGACCGGGCTGAAACGCACTTGCGCACAAGTGATGAAAGGATTAGCGAATGGGATCTCAATACAGGCTTCGCATGGCCACGCGAAGCTGAGCCATAGCACATTGCAGATTTTTAATTCACGCCAAACCGGAGCGAGTACGTCGCGATCTTCTGGCTTTGCAGGTCCTCGACAGTGAGCTTCAAGACGTGTGGCCCGAGAGTCAGGTTTTCCGGCAGGTGCAGCAGGTAGCTGTGGTAGTAGTCGTGTCGCAGGCTGCTGGAGAGGTCCTCGGTAGCAGGGAAGTCCTGAGTGTAAACGAGTCCGCCGCTGGGGCCGGCTTTGTAGATCTCGATACGTGATTTGACGGTCGTGCGGAAGAGTCCTTCAGGGTTGGGTTCGCTCTTGAAGTTGCGAAGCTCGCCGTAGACGAGAACAGGCTGTCCAGCTTTGAACTCGTCGCGATTGAAACGCTGGAAGTTGCCAAAGCCATCAATCTTGTGCGAGAAGCTGACGTTGTGGAGTTCGAGTCGTGCTTGTTGTTGAAGGCGGTCGATGGCGGTTGTCAGCTGGGCAATCGTCTGCGACGCACGATCAGAGGCGTCGGGAAGTCCCTTCTCGTCAAAGTAGTTCGACATCGCCCAGAACATCTGTTGCCAGAATTCCTGGTCAGCGGTGTCGATCCCTTCGATCGCTGAGAGGGCACGAACCTGTTGGTCGCCCATCAGATAGAGCATCCGCAGATAGACGTGCTTAGCGATGTAATTGCGACGTTGTTCCGGAGTGGTCCCAGCAGGAAGTCCGGCGGCTTCTGCTTCCGCCAATGAGATCAACTGCGTGAGTTGCATGTTCCACATCGAGACATCGCCATGAGGCGGCATGACGGCCGGGGCAGGCTGCATGACCGGCTGACTGAGCATGTCGCGATGATAACCCGAATTGATCATCGGCATCGGCGGAGCATTGTCGAAGGACGCATTGCCTGGCTGTGGCATCACGCCATCAACGAGTTGCATCTCCTGCTGCGGGTAGTTTTGACGCGGATCGTTCTGTCGAGGATCGTGAGGAAGGCTTGGCGAGACCTCCTGTCCCTGAATCTGCAGATAGCGACGTTCCAGAGGAGACGGGGCGCTGAATTCCCTGCCGAAGGAGGCTGGTCGGAAGTCCGCATCGGGACTTTGCTCATCGATTGTTTCGAGAGCGCCGAAACCGACCGGTGCCCTCATCGAGTTCTGCAACGGCATCGGATTCTGATTAGCTGCAAGACTATCCGTGTCCATCGGGCGTGACGCCCAGGGCGAAACATTGTTGATCGAATGCCCGGATGCCAGCGATGAACCAGGACTCGTCATCCCGTGATTGTGCGGCTGACTGGCCAGCGCAGCCTTTTGAAGCGCGAGTCTTCGCGCACGCAGAATCTGCGGGACCATATCGGGCGGAACACTTTTGACATGCTCCATCCATTCTTGTCGTTCTTGAGGAGAGGCATCCCGGAATTCGGTTTCGAACAGGACCAGTGCCTCGGTCGATAAGCCTGAAGTCTGCACGGGGGCTTTGCTCGTTGACTTATTCGCACCGGCGACCGCCGTGTTGGGTTCCGGAAGGAATGGGTCTTCCAGTGTTTCCCGCTTCGCGACTTTTGCTGTCGACGTGCCAGGCCATTTGAAGAGCTGGCTGGGACTGATGCGAGTATCAAGTCTCGACGAACCTAACCCACTGCATCCGGCCAGGCAGATCGCCAGAACCGTGCTAGAGGCCATCATCCTGATGACACGCGGGTGTTGCATGATCGTTAGTTCGTCAAACTGAAATCGTGGTCAGCAGACATCGGTCCATGATGCTGCCATGGTCGGGGATCGGGTTGCGAAACTACTTCAATCGACTCCGGCCAACAAGGCCAAGCGCCCAGGCGTGGCGACCGCTCCCCTGCGTTCAATCGGACCATTCCGACCATCTGGTACAACGCTTGTGTCTGTTATGAGCGACCTCAGGGTTGGGTTTTGAGTGGCAATTCTCGGTGTTTCACGCGCCTCGTCACGAAAGACTCGTCGATAGCATAGCTTCGTTGAGACTGTCGAATGGGCTCGTCGATCGGTGTAATTCTTACACGATTCGTCGTTTCCCATGACCGGCTCCCTGCCTCTGGTCCCTCCTGGATCCTCATGAAAGTAACTCCCATGCGACGCGTTATCATCGCTACTCTGGCCGCTACGGCTCTCCTCCTGTCGGTCTCGACCGAAAGCAACAGCGTTCAAGCCCGTGAGCCTCGCGTTGTTCGTAACAACGACGGCTTCTTTGCACGCTGGGCCGAACTCGAGCGTCGTAAGAACGCCTGGCTCCGCGAACGATTCCTGAATCGCTAATCCGATTCGACGAACCGATCCACACAAAAACACCCCGAGTCCCCTGATTCTCGGGGTGTTTTTGTGTCTGTAGCACAGTGCTTTGACGCAAGCAGAGTGCGTTGAGGAAGTCTTCTCATGACTTGTAGGGTGCTGGTGAGGCTTTGCGAACCGCACCAATTGTGGAATCGAACCTCGTTTTGGTGCGGTTCGAAGACTCACCAGCACCCTACATCTCGTGTCAGGTATCTATTTGAAGACTGAGCCTCAGGATATTCATTCCCACGACTTCTCCAGAGGCATCGCCTCATGTCGAACACACGCCTGCTTTCACTGGATCTCCTGCGAACGCTCGCTTGTGCGCTGGTGATCGCCAATCACATCTCCGCGGAAGCAAGCTGTCCAGAATGGCTGTCGACGTTGAAGATGGGCGGGTGGATCGGCGTCGACCTGTTCTTCGTACTGAGTGGATTTCTCGTCTCGGGACTCTTGTTTCGCGAGTATCAGTCAACCGGCGATATCCGCGTTAGACGCTTTCTGGCACGTCGTGGTCTCAAGATCTATCCGGCGTTCTATACCTTTTTCTTTCTCTGCCTGATCCCTGGACTGCTGCAGGGGCAGTTTCCGACGTGGAAGCAGTTCTTCGGCGAGACATTGTTCCTGCAGAATTATCTGGGCCGCTTGTGGAACCATACCTGGACACTCGCGGTTGAAGAACACTTCTATCTGGCGATCAGCTTTCTGATCGCGTACCTCGTGCAGCGCCATACGCCGCAACCATTGCGCGTCCTGCCATCGCTGCTCATCAGTTTGTGTGTCGCGCTGCCATTCTTTCGAGTCGCTTCGTTCGATGGAACATGGCAATCCTCAGCACTGCCATCGCATCTGCGAGCCGATTCCCTCTCGCTGGGGGTCTTGTTGTCGTACGGGTGGCATTTCTATCCGACGCAGACGAAAGCATTCTTCACACGTTACCGCTGGCTGGTCCTGTCCGGTTCATTGTGTCTATTCGCACCAGCATTCCTCTGGCCGAAGGAAACAACCCCCTGGCTGGTGACATGGGGCCTGTCTGGTTTCGCGATCGCCTCGGGTGGCATCCTCATGTCACTTCTCATAACCCCCTTGGCGGACCGGGGAGTTCTCAAACAGTTGGCGTACATCGGCACGTTTTCCTATTCCATTTACCTGTGGCATATGCCTGTCATCTGGTGGATCACGCCCATCTTGATGGCGATGTTCGGAACCACCTCGGCGGTCGCGGAACTGGCGATCTCACTGGTCATCTCCGCGTTTGTCGGGAAGCTGATGGCGGAGATGATTGAGTTTCCTGTCCTTCGTTTACGAAACATGGTGTTCCCGGATTCGACTGCTTCGCAGGTTCAAACGCGGCAGATCCCGCAGGTTCCTCTCGCCACGCGGCATGCCTGATCGTAGAATGAAGGCTCTCGAAGAATTGATTCCCGAGCGTGCGCAACGCTCTCAGTCACTTCAGACCTCGACATGACGAGGACGGTTTATGCTGATGTTCCGATTCACTGCTGCTAGTTTCCTGGCCCCCTGCCTGCTGACGATCACCGCGTTAGCCCAACCCCCGCAACCGCTGCCGGTCACGCCTCGGCCCGAATTGACGCAGGAAGCCGCTGCCGTCTATCTCAAGCAGCTTCAAAGTGACGATTACTTTCAGCGTCAAAAGGCGACCGAAGAACTCTATCAACTGGGGGTCGACTCTATTCCCAGCCTCGTCGAAGCCTGCTCGAACCCGGAAGCGGAGACAGCCTTTCGCGCAGTGTCTGTTCTCGAACATCTCTATGTCGAGAGTCTCATGCTCGGCGACGATGCACTGACAGACAGGATCGAAACCGCCTTTGAAACTCTCAGCCAATCCACGCAGCCTCTGATTGTGGACAAGATCCAATACATCTACGACCAGAACAGCCTGGTTGCAGAGCAGGCCCTGATTTTAAAGATCCGTCGGCTCGGCGGGATTGTCGTCTTCACGGAATCGGTCACAAGACGCGTGCCATTTGAGAACCGCATGATTCAACGCATCGGCGTCGATGTCGTCATCGGTCATGACTGGAAGGGGGGCGAGCCAGGATTAAAAGCCCTTCACAGGCTCGGTTCGCTTCGTCGAATTTATCTGGTCGACGGTGCCCCGATCGCGCTGTCTGCCTTGGAAGAGATACAGTCCTATCAGCCGAATCTGGAGATCCACCGACGAAGTCCTGCCCGACTCGGCGTGCAGGGGATGAATGGGCCAGATGAATGCCGACTGTCGATGATCAACGCAAATTCTGCCGCCGCGAAGGCTGGCATGCTTGAACAAGATGTCGTGATTGCCTTTGGAGACGATCCGATCAGGAACTTTGATGAACTGATCAAGGCCATCCAGAAGCATCAGCCCGGAGAAACAATCCCGGTGAGGATTCTTCGTGACAGTCGTGAAGTGAAGCTGAATGTCGTTCTCGAAGGCTGGCATCCGGATTGATTCCAGGTCAGGGAACAATCACGCAAACAACCAGACATAAAAAAATCCGCAGCCATTTCACAATGACTGCGGATCTGTTTTCTTAGCGGTCAATCAGTTTCAGTTGGCTTCCTGTTGCATCATTTGCATGATGGACATACCGAACTTCATCCCATTCTGAATCTGTTCAATTGGAATGTTGAGTCGACCTTCGATCGCGTTGTCTTCGATGGCAAGAGACACGCCGACGTACGAAGGCTGAATTTCAATCGATTCGATTTGCTCCGGTGAGATCGGCAGGGGAACCTGGCCTGACTCAGCGGCGATGACTGCACCTTTGGCCGCAATCGAGACAAAGTCGAGCAGTTCAACGAAGACCAGCTTCGATTGCAGAGCAGCACGGTCACGAGCCAGAGCAGAGCCCGATTTCAGATTCTCTTTGGCGGTAAACGCACGGTAGGTCTCTTCCATGCCAGCAGTGCCGCCACCCATGCTCTGGAGAATTCCTTCGTCCAGATACATCATACGGGTCGTGATGCCTTCAGGGCCGTACATGATCTTGGTGATCTGCTCGGTCATCTGGCTCATCTGAGGATTTTCGAAACTCTGTGTGACGGTCATGATATCCACAGATTTGCCGCTCACCTTTTCTTTGTTTTCTTCGTAGGTCATTTCCTGCTGAAGTTCACCGCCGTTAAACATGCCGGCGAGCTTCTGAGCATCTTTGACAACACCCTTCATCTTGGTGGCAGGAGTGACGAGTTGAACGCCATAGGTTCGCAGAACCCCTTCTTCCATGCTGCCCAGTCCGACCGCAGCAGAGAAGCATTTGCTTGTC
>SXPC01000185.1 GCA_005778225.1 Planctomyces sp.
AGACATATGCTTGTCGATTGCCTCTTGACCATTATTGGCAATAACTGACTGGTGACCACGTCGCTTTAAGATTTGTTCGACAACTTTTTGATTTGCTCGAGTGTCTTCCGCGATCAGGATGTTCAATTTGAGCGTGGGATGGGGGGTAATCCGAGGCTGATGACGAGCGTCCTGTGGCTTTCCGAGAACTGCCTCTCGGATCGCGGCGAGCAGCTTATGGCGGCTGACGGGTTTCTCGATGTAACTATTGATGGGCAAACTGCGGAACTGCGCGTCATAGACAACACGATCAGCGGACGACAGCATCAAGATCGTCGATGCACGGATCAGCTGCTCCTGCTGTGCAACACGAAGGACATCAAAACCATCCAGATCTGGCATGAGGGCGTCGAGCATCACGACCCGAAAACGCTTCTGGTGTTCCGGTCGACGAAGAAGCGCGAGCGCTTCCTCTCCGCTGCTTGCGAGTGTTGGTTTGAATGACCAGCGAATGAGCGTGTCCTGGAGAATTCGTCGGTTCGTTTCATTGTCATCGACAACAAGGACTTCCAAACCTTTGAGTTCTTCTTCGACTGTTTCGCGCTCAGGAGCCCGCACATCACCCGGCGGCAGCGTTGCGACATCCGCTTCAAAAGTGACGGTGAACTGACTTCCTTCGCCGAGGCGACTTTCGACCTTGATATTCCCGTTCATCCGATCAAGGATTTCGCGGCAGATCGTCAGACCCAGACCCGTTCCAGGGTAACGACGCGTCGTTGATGTATCGACTTGGGTAAAGGGCGTGAAAATCTTGTCCATATCGTCCGTCGCGATACCGATTCCCGTGTCGCGAATCTCGAAGGAGAGTTCGACTCGCTGTGGTGAAACCGTTCGCGAGGACAGGGAGACGGCGACCTCGCCCGTCTTTGTAAATTTGATGGCATTGCCGATCAGGTTGATCAAGACCTGCTGCAATCGCGCCCGATCAGCGACAATGATTTCCGGGACGCTCTCATCAATGTGACTGACCAGCTCCAGTCGTTTTTCATGAGCTCTGGGCTCCAACGCCTGGACTGTCTGTTCGACCAGCAGATGCAACGCGAATGGTTTCGTCACCAGTGAGAACTGACCGGACTCCATTCGTGAGAAGTCAAGAATATCGTTGATCAGGAAGGTGAGATTCAGGCCTGCCTGATGGGTCGTCTGCAGGTATTCTCGCATCGTCTCAGAGACAGGTTCATCGAGAGACAATTCCGTCATGCCAATGATCGCGTTCAACGGCGTGCGGAGTTCATGGCTGATATTGGCCAGGAATTCGTCCTTCGCGCGGTTTGCTTTTTCTGCTTCCTGCAGGGCACGATAGAGTTCTTGTTTCGCGTGATCGAGTTCACTGGTATCAACGATATAGGCAATGAGTTCGTTGGGATTGGCAGCTCGAGCAGCACCAACCATGACACTGATACGTGTCCCATCGCGTCGGAGATATTCCTTTTCCCAAGGCTCGGTGTATCCCATCGTCTTGAGCTTCTCGATCATTTCCTGATCTTTGTCCCCGTATTCCCGGGGAGTCAGTTCGCGAAAATTGACAAGGCCCGCGTAAAGGTCTCCACGCGGGATTTGAAGCATTTCCAGAATGCGATCATTGGCTTCGGTCGCGATCCCAGTATCGATCTGAGCGGAGACAATGCCGATCATGTTCGAGTCGGCAAGGTGGCGGTAAAGTTTGCGAGTTTTCTCAAGCTCAGCCTGGGTCTGTTCGACAACGCGGCTTTGTTCGCTGGAACGTCGCTCTGCGTAATTTTTTCGACGGAGCAGACGGTGCATCTGACTGGTGATGCCACAAATCAACCCGCCTTCAATCATGAAGACAGATTGCTGAACCATCGCGCTGACGGAACTCTCCGCATTGGGCATCATGAAAAAGAGGTTGATGGAGATCATCGAAATCAGAATCGTCAGCAAGCCTGCAATCCAACCGCCGAACCAGGCCGCGACCATGATGACGGATGTCGTCACAAGAAACGGCGATTCTGGCTGGCCGGTTACGAGATCAATTACCAGCTTTAACAGAACGCCAATACCCGAAGCAGCGATGCCGATCAGCATCGATTCAATGAGTGTCGATTGTCGCAGTTCACGGTTCATGGAAATTGGGGCTCATCTGGCTGAGACACCTGGAGTCTCGAACTTCAGGCAGATGACAGCTCATGGTGTCATAGACATGTCAGGTCAAATGAGCTCAGTGAGCAACCCCTATGCCTTGAGATTCTTATTAAATGCAATTGCAGGCTTCGCAGAAAAATCACGAGATTTGTGGGAAGTTTTTTCAATCTGCGACGTCGCGCAGACTATCAACCGCTGCTTAAACCGCGAGACTGACAGATCAGCAAGCAGTCTGATCTATCGCCAGCCGCTGCAGTCTACTCCCCATCGATCGAGACGCTTTTATCGAGACGGATTCCAAAAGTCAGAATTCGATCTCGTACCTTGCCACGAGTGATCCCCAACAGTTCAGCAGCCTTCGACTGGTTCCCGCCTGTATGCTGCAAGACATACGGAATCAGAAAGCGTTCCAGCAGCTCGATACTTTCTGCATAGAGATTGTTTGTTCCGCCTCGTATCTTCTTATTGACGAATTCGACGATGTGATTGATGTCTTCGTACGAGGGATCACTATTTGCCGAATGGGTGGCAGCCTGCCCGGCAGCCGATGTCTGCGGGACGGTCGCCGTTGGAGCAGAAGATGTCGTCGCAGGGTTTGCATCTGGCATTCGTTGCGAGGAAGCAGCAAAGCCGTTAGTGGGAGCCGATGGGATCGCGGGTTGTTCTGCTTCTGCGACTCGCGGTGCGGTCGCTTGTGTGTTGAAGATCTCCTTGGGGAGATTGCTGGGCCCGACGACAGTACCGGTTGTGTTCAGCAGCGATTGGCGGACCACACTCTGGAGTTCGCGAACATTACCTGGCCAGTGATAATGACGCAGGATTTCCAGGGCTTCTTGTGAAATTCCCTCGACTTCGAACTTGCCCAGTTCCATTCGCTGGCGTGACAGGAAGAACTTGAGCAGAGCATCAATATCCTTACCTCGCTCGCGCAACGGCGGGAGGAAGACAGCGACCTGATTGAGACGGTAATAAAGGTCTGCTCGGTACTGACCATCTTCAACCATTTTTTCGAGGTTACGGTTGGTCGCTGTGATGATGCGAACGTCGGTTTGAATTGTTTCATTGCCGCCGACTCGTTCGAATCGCTGTTCCTGCAGAAGTCGCAGAACCTTTCCCTGGACCAGCGGAGTCATGTCGCCAACTTCGTCGAGAAAGATCGTTCCGCCCTGGCAGCGTTCGAACTTACCGAGCCGGCGTCGGTCGGCGCCGGTGAAGGCGCCTTTTTCGTGACCGAAGAGTTCGCTCTCCAGGAGTTGATCCGGAATCGCAGCACAGTTGACAGCCATGAAGGGCTGGTTGACCCGATCGCTGTGCTGGTAGAGGGCACGGGCAACGAGCTCTTTGCCCGTACCACTCTCCCCACGAATCAGAACAGACACGTTTTGACCAGCCACCCGGCCAACCGTTTTGAAGACTTCGAGCATCCCGCCACTGCTGCCGACGAACATGTCGCCAGCCAGCAGTTCAGGTTGTTCGGCATGGATCGCGACGGGCGTATTCATGAGACGCTTGGTCTCGATCGCCGACAATACGATGCGTGTTAACGCAGGCAGGTTCAGTGGCTTTGTCACATAGTCGTAACCGCCCATCTGCATCGTTTCGATGGCCGTGGAACTGTCCGTTCCAGCGGTGATGAAAATCACCGGCGTTTTGAGGGCCTTTTCTTTGAGCGTCCGGAAAATATCCAAACCGCTGGTGCGCGGCAGCATGATATCCAGGAGCACAACGTCCGGATTCTGCTGCTGAACCATCGCGATGCCGGCGTGGCCGTCCTCGGCTTCGAGAACTTCGAGTCCCTGGCTTTCTAACGAGGCCCGGACCATGTGCCGAATCGTACGATCATCATCAACGACAAGGACTTTACTCATTTTTACTTCTTCGTAGAGGGGCGATAGCGGACCTGCTGAGATCATAGTCGATTATCCAATTGATCGTTCATCGATCAATTACGCCAATAAAATGTGGTAAACATCAGTTAATAGCAAATAAAGCTCGACCCCGTTGCTCGATGATCAATCACCTGATCGATTACCGAGCAATGACGTAATGTCATGCGAAGCCGAATTCACCCTAATTCGGGTCGATACAACGATGTATCGAGCCGTCTGATCGTTGATCACGCAGTTTGTGTTCCAAAACGCTGCATCTGTGCAAGATTTTCAAGATTGAGATCGTTTTTCGCGCGAACTAAATAGCCGGTATCAAAATTGCCTACGTGACTTTGCGATGTCCAAAAGCTTGGACTGACGAGCTTTCACAACCCTAGACGCTCACTATCGAATTGCTTTCGAGAAAGTCTTGCATGTCCGAAGTTCTGGCCGAACAAGTGACCCATATGGGTGCTACCGTCGATGAAACTGGCGTAACATTTCGAGTTTGGGCACCGCATGCCAGCCAGGTTTTTGTCATTGGAACATTTAACAACTGGGATGAGACTAGTCATCCTCTGGAATCGGAAGAGGGTGGCAAATGGTCCGCACTCGTTTCTGATGCCAAGATTGGTGACGAATACCGCTATCTGATACATAACGGCGATCAGAAACTTTCCCGCATTGATCCTTACACGCGCGAAGTCACCAATTCCGTCGGTAACGGGGTAATTTCAAATCTTGCGTTCGATTGGAAGGACGACGACTTCGAACAATATCCTGTCAACGAGATCGTCATATACGAACTCCACATTGGCACGTTTGGAAAGTCCGGCCAGGAAGGTAAACCAGCAGGATTTGATGAGGCGATCAACGACCTTGATTACTTGGAAAAACTTGGTGTGAACTGCATCGAAGTCATGCCAATCGCAGAATTTGCGGGTGACCTTTCTTGGGGCTATAACCCTGCTCACATCTTTGCCGTCGAATCGGCATATGGCGGACCAGCGAAGTTCAAACAGTTTATCCGAGAAGCCCACAGACGCGGGATTGCAGTCATCCTGGACGTTGTCTACAACCACTTCGGCCCAAGCGACGTCGATATGTGGCAGTTCGACGGCTGGTCTGAAAACGGGATGGGTGGGATCTACTTCTACAACGACTGGCGTGCGGAAACCCCATGGGGCAATTCGCGTCCGGATTATGGTCGCGAAGAAGTCCGCCAGATGATCCATGACAATGCCATGATGTGGCTGGAGGAATTCCACCTTGATGGGCTACGTTATGACATGACTCTCTTTATTCGCAATGTGAAGGGGAACGGCGATGTCGGCTGTGACCTCCCTGATGGATGGAGTCTCGTGCAGTGGGTCAACACATCGATCCGTGAGAGATTTCCCAAAAAACTGACGATCGCAGAAGACCTTCAAAACAACGATTATTTAACTAAAACCAGCGAACACGGCGGAGCCGCGTTTCATGCTCAATGGGATGCAAGGTTCGTTCACCCGATTCGTGAAGCCGTCATCCTCTCTGAAGACGCGCATCGCAACATGGATGCGGTCCGCGCAGCCATCGAAGCGAACTACAATGGCAATCCGTTTCAACGTGTCGTGTACAGTGAATCGCATGATGAAGTCGCCAATGGCAAAGCTCGTGTGACTTCTGAAGTCATGGGGAACGATCCTCAGCATTACTTTGCGCAGAAACGCTCGACTCTGGCTGCGGGGATCGTCTTTACCTCCCCTGGCGTGCCGATGATTTTCCAGGGACAGGAATTCCTGGAAGACGAGTGGTTTCGGGATACTGTTCCGCTCGATTGGAACAAATCGGAAACCTTCTCCGGTATCGTGCAGATGTACCGCGACCTGATCAAGCTTCGATTGAACCGTGCGGGCACTACACGTGGCTTGACTGGTTCCGGTTTATCAATCTTGCTGCAAGATAACGAGCGAAATCTCATTAGTTACCATCGCTGGTACGAGCATGGAATCAATGATGATGTTGTCGTTGTCGCCAGCTTCCAAAATCAGGCCCATACTGCTTCTTTCAGTTTCCCGACAGCCGGGAAATGGAAGTGCGTGTTTAACAGCGATTCGAAGTTCTACAGCACGAAGTTTCAGAACACGCCGAGTCATGACCTGGAAGTCAAAACAGGGACCGACGGCGTTGCTTCTGCCGAGGTGACCATTGGACCTTATACGGTTTTGGTCTATTCGCTGAGTGAAATGACATAGCCGATCCGGTTTCGTGATGAAACGCAGTTTTAGAGCCCTCTGATTCAGCGATCCGAGGGCTTTTTTTATGCGCTTATGATTGATTGACCTTATAGACGTGAAATGTGCTTCGTTGTTCCGTGATCACGCGAGATGATTTGTTCCCTGACAGGGATTTGACTGCCAAGGGCTCTCAAATAGCGCAAATCAGGTCAATTTCTCCCGCGAAACGCTGTCGTGCGGTCTTGGCATACCCTTTGCGTTTCATCCTTGCTGTCGGAGACCATCACTCGGATGGTCTCGCAACTACAACTGAGGAGAACAACCATGGCCATTGAAACAACCTACGATCTTTCGCAAGACACGATTCACGCTCTGCAAGAGCTCATTCAGGTCAACGTCGACAGCCGCGACAACTTGCGTTACGCCGCTGAAAAAACCGAGGATATGAACATCAGCGGTTTGTTTCTGCGAGTAGCAGAAGAGCGCGAAGCACAAGCTGATGAACTCGGTCGCTTTGTGACACTCAATGCAGAAACCCCAAAACGCGAAGGGTCCTTCTATGCATCATTCCAACGCACGATGCTGGCCGCCCGCGAAGCGTTAAGCTCCAATAATGCCTACGCCGTTCTTGCAGAAGCAGAACGTTGCGAAGACCAGATCAAGGCTGCCTACGAGCGACAACTCAAGAAGCATCCCGGCACGGCTGTTAATGATGTCCTGAATGCTCAGTATGCTCGCATCCTGACGTCGCATGATCACGTTCGCGATCTGCGCGACAGCTACAAAGAATAGTCGCCACCACCCAAGGAAAGAATCGGTCTCGTGGGGCATTTATAAGTGAGAAGACCTGTTTCTTCTCCTGATCCTCGAGGCAATTGTTTAGGAGACAAATAATGAAAATGCTCGCCCTTCCACTGATGCTCGTCGCAACCGCTGCTTTGTTTGCAGCTGACAATGTTCCTGACACCCAAGTCACCAAGAATATGAGCGTACGTGCCTCCAAACTCATCGGGATGACCGTTGTGAATCCTCAAGGGGAATCACTCGCGTCAGTTAACGATATCATGATTGACCTGGCTCAGGCTCAAGTGAAGTATCTGGCCATTTCCCATGGTGGAGTCCTTGGAGTTGGTGATAAGCTGTTCGCCGTTCCGATGAAGGCTTTCCAAGTCACTTATGATAGTGACAACGATCAGTATAAACTGGTGTTGAACATCACGAATGATCGCCTGGAGAAGGCTCCTGGTTTCAACCAGGATCAATGGCCTGATATGGGCGACAAAAAATGGCAGACTACTGTCGATGAATACTACCGCGGTGGTCGCACCATCGAACGTTAATCGTCAGCCGATTCACGTTTGCAACAATCAAAAAGCCCTGACAGTTTACTGTCAGGGCTTTTTTTGGTTTCTAATTACGTCCGTCTGTTTATACTCTCGGGATGCGAATCCAAGCCAAAATCGTGCAAGGTCACCGTGTTGCCTCCGGGCTCAATGGCAATCCGCATTTTCCCGGCGGTACATTGAAAATGCAGACGCAAGCATTTCGAGAACGCGGGCTCGACCTGACACAGTTTCATTCCGGAACATTGAATGTCAGCATTGCGCCGTACGCTTATTACGTAAAGAAACCGCTTTACACGTTTCCGCGGGTCTCTTGGCATCCTGTCGACCCTGCTGAAGATTTCTCATTCTTCAACGTTGATGTGGTCTACCGAGATCAGCCTGTTGCTTCGGGTCTGATTTACTACCCGCACCCTGAGACCAAGCCGACCCATTTCCAACCGCCCGACATGCTCGAGCTCTTGCTGCCGACAATGCAAGGCGTCGAATACGGA
>SXPC01000019.1 GCA_005778225.1 Planctomyces sp.
CTTCATGTTCAAGCCGTTCGACGCGCACATCCTCTAGTCCAAGACAGAAGTCTTCGTCGAACTCTTCCGTCAGCGCCAGGAAATCGCCCGCCAGCGTGATACGATTCTTGAACGCGAAGAACGCCTCAAACTCGCCCTTCGTGCCGGTCAGACAGGCGTCTGGGAATGGAATTTCCAGACGGGCGCCATCCTCTGGTCAGAAGAAACCTACGCCATCTTCGGCCATGCCCCCTTAACATTCGGCGGCACACTCGACTCTTTCACCAAGCTCATCCACCCCGATGATCTGGATGCCGTCCTCCAGGCTCTCCATGCCACCCGAATGGGACACGATAACTTCGCCGTCGAATACCGCATCGTCCGGCCAGATCAGCAAGTTCGTCAGGTCACCAACCTCGCCGTCCTGCGACGCGACGCACTAGGCAAACTCGCCTCAATGGTTGGCACCGTCACCGATGTCACCGAGCAAAGACGCGCCCAGGCGGCCTTGCGTCAGCGCGAAGTTGAGTTCCGCACCCTCTCGGACAACTCCCCCAACATCATCGCCCGCTTCGACCGGCAGCTCCGACACGTCTTCGTCAATAAGACCATCGAAGCCGTCTCTGGCATGCCAGCCAGTCAATACATCGGCAAGACCAACCGCGATCTCGGAATGCCCGTTGAACTCTGCGATCAATGGGACGCAATGCTCAATGAGGTCTTTACCACACTCGAACCGCGCGTCACAGATTTCTTTTTTGATATTCAAGGCGAGCCGCATCGCTTCCATTCCCACTGCGTTCCCGAACGCAACGTCGATGGTCAAGTCGAACACGTCCTCAGCGTCACTCGAGACATCACTGCCGAATGGCTCGCAACGAAACAGATGGAAGAAGCTAAATCTCTCGCAGAAGCCGCCAACGCCGCCAAAGACCAGTTCCTCGCTGTTCTCAGTCACGAACTTCGCACACCCCTCTCCCCGGTCCGCCTGGTCCTCAGTGAATGGGAACGCGAGGCGTCTGTACCTGAGCCAATGAACGAAGGTGTTGAGATCATCCGTCGCAATATCGATCTCGAATGCCGCTTGATCGATGATCTCCTCGACGTCAATCGCATCGCCAAAGGCAAAGTCCAATTGCGGCTGACCCCGTTGAACCTGCACGAAGAAATTAGCCACGCCATCCAAATCGTCGATCTCGATGCTCGCGCGAAGAAGGTCCATCTCGTCAAGAAACTTAACGCAAAACACGTCACCTCGACGGGCGACGCAGCCCGCATTCAGCAGATCCTCTGGAACCTCCTGAGCAACGCCATCAAGTTCACCGCGAACGATGGCGTGATCACGATCCACTCCGAAAACCCCGACGAGAACAGCATCCAGATCGAAGTCAGCGACAATGGCATCGGCATTGATTCGGCCAAGATCGATTCGATCTTCAACGCCTTTGAACAAGGCGGCACTCAAGTCACCCGACAATTCGGAGGTCTGGGCCTGGGTCTGGCAATCAGTCGTACACTCGCGGAAATGCACGAGGGCACACTCACGGTCACGAGTCAGGGCTTAGGCACTGGCGCGACCTTCCGGCTTGTTTTACCGCTCACAGCAAGTCCCGTCCCCGACGCGACAACCCGCCCTCCGGCGCACCAAACTTCCGCGCCAACCAACGACGAGCCTTCCTCCGGACCTCTCAACATTCTCCTGGTCGAAGATCACGAAGTCTCCGCCAAACTGATGGTCCGCCTGCTGCAGTCCGCCGGGCACACCGTCCAGACCGCAGCGACCGTCAAAACGGGTGTCGAGGCATGGGAAGCGGGCACCTTCGATCTCCTCATCAGCGACCTCGGCCTCCCCGACGGCTCAGGCTACGATCTCCTCGTCCAGATCCGATCCCAAGGCGACGTCCGCGCCATCGCCCTGACCGGCTTCGGCATGCAGGACGAAGTCGAACGCTCGATCGATGCCGGCTTCCTCGCCCACGTCACCAAACCCGTCCAGTTCAATGAATTCCTAAAGCTCATCCAAGACCTCGCCCTCAAAGTCTGACGCTCTTAAGGCGAGCGGGTGGGAGCAAGGAGGCCGCTGCCCGATAAGGGCAGAGAAAGGCCGACGCGGTAGTCTTCTCAGGAGAACTACCCCCTGTCCCCTGTGCACTCAACTAAAATCACCACTACGAGTACGCCAATCGCTCCACTCTACTCTCTTCACATCTCGCACAATCCCCTTCCCTCACCGCTCCCAACCTGCTAAACCTCCCTATCCCATCTCCCCCCTCTCTCCGAAAACACCCGCGCAATGTATCACCGAATTCGTGGCAAACTCATCGCCCTGGAAGACCTCGAAGCCATCGTCGAAGCCGGCCATTTCGACTATTCGATCTCCATCCCACAATTCGCCCAGCGCCATCTCCAGGACCTCATCGGCAAAGAGATCACGCTCCATCTGATGCATTACATTGACGGCAACCCACAAAAGGGTCGCTTAGTCCCGAAGCTCATCGGCTTCCTCTCGCCACTCGAACGTGAGTTCTTCGACACCCTCTGCAGCGTCGACGGCGTCGGCGTGAAGACCGCCCTCAAAGCCCTCGTGCGCCCCGTGCGCGACGTCGCGATCGCGATCGAAGAACAGAACGTCAAAGAACTCAGCACGCTTCCCGGCATCGGCCCAGCCGCCTCCGAACGCATCGTCGCGAAACTCCGACGGAAAATGACCAAGTTCGCACTCCTCGTCGCCAAAGACTCGCCGACGTCTGGCCCCGTCAAACGCGACCTCGTCAACGAAACCTTCGACGCCCTCGTCTCCCTCGGCCACACCCCTACCGAAGCCCGTCAAAAAATCGACGCCGCGGTTGGCACTGGCTCGAAATTCAAAACCGTCGAAGACCTGCTGGTCGCGATTTATCAACAGGAACGCTGAGTGAGCCGTCACCACAACGCCCCCCGGAACATCACGTTCAAATGCCTGTATTACCTTGTTGGTTCCAACGCCCAAACGTAATATCAACGCTATGAATGAAGCCCAAATTGTCTCGACCAGCAAGTTCCTCTCGCTCGTTCTTCGTCATGATCCCACAGCCCTCGGCATCACGCTCGATTCCAACGGCTGGGCCGACGTCGACGAACTCCTGGCCCTTTTGAACGCCAAAGGCAAGCCACTGACTCGCGAACAGCTCGCTTACGTGGTCTCAACCAACCCAAAGAAACGCTTCGCATTCAACGACGACGGCACCCGCATCCGCGCCAGCCAAGGCCACTCGATTGAGATCGATCTCGCCCTCACCCCAATCACCCCTCCAGACATCCTCTACCACGGCACCGCGACCCGCTTTCTCGAGTCCATTTTCGAGAAGGGCTTGATCCCCGGTTCACGTCAGCATGTCCACCTGACGCTCGATGTTGAAATGACTCTCGAAGTCGCCAAACGCCACGGCAAACCAGCCCTCCTCATCATCGACGCCAAGGCAATGTCCCAGGCAGGGCACCTTTTCTACTGCTCGGAAAATCATGTCTGGCTCACCGAAAATGTTCCTGCAGAATATCTGACACTCGATGACAGGTAATTGAGTTGCTTACGTGCATCGCTCTTCCAGTATCTTCACGATTCTGTCGACGATCGTTCGAGTCTCTTTTTCCTAAGTCACAAACAAAACACTGAATCTCCCCGTTTCGTTGTTTAGATCCTCCAGTACGTGTATTTCAATCCCCTCAACCCTCACGAGAAACCAGTGTGATCGACCTCCATTGGAATGACATTCGTGTTTCAGCTCAGCATCTTCACGAACTTCAAATCCACTCTCTTCAAGAACCTTTTGCCAGCTCTTATGCCGAACCGGATTCAAATCGACTCCACGAAATCCACCCACCTCGCACGCTTTCCTGTCTACACAAATCTGTGTCAATTCGAATTAACTCTCCCCTCCGCGACCTCTGCACCCCTCTGTTAACTCTGCGTTCCAGTCTCAACTCTCCTCTCTCCCTTTGAGCGCCCCCTCGCGCATCATCCGATACCGCACCGGCTGCTCTTCCAGCATTGACTGTGTTAACTGCACCGTCGAGACCCGCTGGGTCGCGAAGACGGTCGATTCGTACTCCTCGATCAGCGCCTTCATCTCCCGGCTATGATGCGCCTGACACCGCGCAACCGTGATGTGAGGATTGAACCCATACTGATCCCGCTCAAACCCCGGCCCCTGGCAAGCCGTCTGCAGATCGTCCACCAGGGCGTTCAGGGCAGCGTTCTCCTTCACCCCCACCCAGACAATCCTCGGCTGCCTCTCGTTGGGAAAGACTCCCATCCCCTCCAGGATCAGATCAAAACACGGATGACGTGAGACAACCTCATCCAGAATCCCCTCGAGCAGAGGCACAAAATCCGCTTTCACCTCGCCGAGAAACTTCAGCGTCAGATGCAGTTTCTCCTCACGAACCGCCCTGATCCCACGTCCCATCCCCGCCAGACGACGCAGAAGAGCCTCCATTTCGCCCGTCATCTCGATGCTCACACTAAAAAAGATTCTCATGCGATTCCTGCTCGCCAATCGATCAGATCCCTTAACTAATCCGCATGTTCGGAAAAGTCCTCAATACCGGACCACCTGCCAGCCGATGTTATATTCTGGCGCGGGATGCGCTGTCTCAATTGCGAAAGGGAGGTCCGTCACATGCACCACCGACTCCGTTTATACACTGGCGACGACGAGTTCGCGACCACTGCAGAGCCCAAAACGTCGATCAAACTCGCCGACCTGATCCGCGTCATTTCCGACGCCTCACGCTTCAAACGCTCGTGGCTCAACGACTTCGAAAATGACGACGTCGAAATCCCAACAGACCTCTACGACGTCATCTCGACATATTGGGAAGTTCGCCCAGGCGCCTAGTCAACGCGAATTTCTATCACACTGCTCCTTCTGATCTGTACTCACAAATCAAAGGAGCGTCGTGATGGAACGTGAGCTTTGAGCAGAGCTCTGTCTCTTCTTCGTCATGTCAACGCGATTTCTGAGCGTCAGGTTCGCTGCCCCATCTGGACATCGCTGTGTTCTACTTGCAAGGGAAGCAGCAAGCTAGTCCCATCAATCAACCGTCATGCACAACAAGTATGACACGCTGCGTTCTTGCCTCCGCGTCTCTACTTCGCTCTATTGATGCAATCTACGCATAATCGCATCGGAATTCATGCACGCAACACATCGCGATTAACTCATAAGCAATCGTGTATATTCGCGGCTTTTCATCAAGCTATCTCCCCATTCAACAAACCTCTCCCCGCTGCGGCAAACGCGATTGCAAAATTTCTTGATCCATCGTAAGGATTCGCTCGTTGCAACGAACATCCATCCTGACACCTATGTCAGATGTGATGGAGTCCCCAATATTATTCCTTCTCCCTCAGGGAGAAGGTGGCCGGGTCTTTGAGGCCGGATGAGGGAAGTCTCAGTTTGCCAACTCGCCTGAACTGAATCTCAGGTGACACAGACGTCAGTCGGTGCATTTCCGAAATCTCGGAAGATTCGCGGCCCGAACATATCCCTCGGGTCGCATCTCTTAAAAGCCCCTTGTCTCAAGGGCACGACTCATCGCCACATCCGACGATGGGCCTTCGTTTTAGACTCATGAAGAATCTGTGACCTGCCAGGACCACGTTATGAACCCCATGCTCTCGCCCGCATCAACAACTGTCGAAAACAACCTCGATACCTATCGAGAAATCGTCCAACGTCTGAAACAAGTGAAACGACGCGCGATCATCACTCGCGCCACCATCACCACTCTCGTCCTCGTCTCCCTCCTGACAATGTACCTGCTGCGATAACCAATCGGTATTTAGCCCCCCGTCACTGACGGGGGCGATCGACTCAAAAGAAAAGTCGACGCCGCTGTAAGTAAACCTTGCCAACTCCGACTGTCCTCTACGGAAAGGCAATCCCATGAAAACGACAACTTATACAACTGCACTCTCGACCTTCGCTTTATCAACGACCCTCTTGCTGGCTCCTGCTTACACTGAAGCCGGTGACTTTCACACAGTCAATTGGAAGACGCAATCCGTCGCCGAGTCCAAAGAACTGTATCAAGCCAAACTGACAGCCCAGAAAGCCGCCCGCGAAGGTGACGTCAAAACCTTGCAGACCTACCTCCACGCAGGTTACCCACAAGACATCGTCACCGATCGCGGCGATACTCTCCTCAACCTCGCCACCTACTACGGCCACAAAGACGCCGTCGAACTTCTCCTCAATCAGACAACGACCACACTCGACACCGCCAACACGATGGGCTTCACACCCTTGGCTGCTGCCGTCTTCAAAGGTCATGATGATATCGCCATGCTCCTCATGGAACGCGGTGCCAATATCAACGGTAATAACCGAGCACGACAAACCCCTTTAATGATCGCCGCAGTCTATAACCGAACCAGAGTTGCCCAGGAACTAATCGCCCGTGGAGCCAATGTCGAATTCAAGGATGTCTCAGGCAACTCGGCTGTGGCTCTCGCGACAAGGCATGGCCACACCGACATGGTCGCCATCCTGAACGACGGCCTGTCCGAAAAGCTCTGGCAGAAAACACCTGAGGAACTAGCCGCCCGACGCCAACCCGTCTCGGCAGTTCCTTTAATCCCGTTCAACGCGCAAGTCGCTATCGATCAATAATTCCGCTCGCCCGCTGTTTCCGGAACCACGAACGAAAGACTGACCCGAGCTTCGCCGCTCAGGTCAGTCTTTTTTTTATGACCTCATCATCACAGTCCCTTGCCTGCTAACATTTTAGATCGCTGCATAACTGGAAATTTTTATCGAATTTCATTCCCGCACTGGCCTTTCCAGCGCGACAATATTTCCAGACACGCTCAATCACAAGAGACCAGGAAAGTCGCTGCGTGACGGAAACCAGCCTCGATTGGAATCAGATCTGGCGCCAGCATGAACGCTGGCTGCGCACGATCATCGCCTGCCGCATCGCTGAACCCGATGCGGTTGACGATATCCTGTCGGAAGTCGCGCTCAGCCTGTCTGTCCAGTTGACACGCCAGGCGAACCCTGCTTCCGTCAACGCGATCAAGGTCGTTCCCGCCTGGCTGTACCGGGTGGCCCTGCGTCATGTGATTACCCACAGACGACGCAGTGGCGTTCGTAAACGGGTCATCTCCAAACAGATTTCCCACGAAGAACACGACACCCCTTCGTCTCCCGAAACTCCTGCGATTGACCAGATTATCCATGCCGAAGACACTCAGCAGTTCAAACTGGCGTTCGCCACGTTGACTCATCAGGATCGTCAGATCCTTTTGTTGAAACACGAGCATCGCTGGACCTACGAACAACTCGCTCAGCATCTCGGCGTCTCCCGTAATACCATCGAATATCGACTTCTCCGGGCCCGTGATCAATTGCGGGTCAGACTTCGTGACCAGTCGACTCCCAAAGGCACACGTTATGTCTGATCAACACATGATGAAAATTTTCCACGACCAGTTCACGCTCAACCTTCAGCGACTCGCCGATGGCGAACTTTCTGCTGCCGCCCAGCATGAGTTTCTTCATGGCATCGATAAGCATGCTCCCCAGCAGTGGCGAGACGTCGCCCTGACGCTTCTCGAGCAACGACTCTGGGACGGTCAGCTGAAGTCTCCTGCACTCCTCCATTCCGCCCCGACTCCGCCACCGCGCCCACGCGCTGCAACCGTTCATCCAACCCGGCATTCGCTGGCCAGTCGCACGACCTACATCCTCGCCAGCTGCTGCCTCGGCTTGATCGCAGGACTCCTGATCCCAATCAACTACGGTTCCCAGCCGATCGAACACACGGCAATGCACATTCCTCCCTCTGACCATGACATGAATTCTATGCAGGCCAGCACCAGCGAACGCCCAGGACTGGCGAAGAAAAATCCTCCCGGCAGATCTCCCGAGCAGATCATGGTTAGCGAGACCGACCGAATCGCCATCGACATCCTCGAAAACCTCGCCCGACAAGGCTACCGCATCGACACACAGAACTATCAGTTGACAGACCAATGGAACAACGCCCAGAACGTCAATCCAGAACTCACCAGCTTCGTCGCCTACCCCTCCGGCCTTTAAGAAATCCCCCGTGGCACAGACATTCCTGTCTGTGACTTTTCCACCGTCACAACTTTCCCTTAATTATCATTCTCTCTGATGACTTCGAAGGATCTCTCATGCCCTGGTCAACGCCCGTCCTGATTCATCGCGTATCAGCAATTGCCACCACAATGGCGATTCTCACCACCACCAGCCTCAAAGCACAAGAAGAAACCCCGAAGAAAAACACCCTCTTCAAGGCCACCGCCGTCGTCAAAGTCACCGACGACGAAGAAAAGTCGAAATCAAAGCCCACCTATGAAGTCAAAGACGGCAAGATTACCATCACCGCAGATGAAAACACCCCGCCTGCTGAGTTGATGCAACTCATCATGAAAGAAATGACCGGCGTCAAAAACGAAAACGTCCTCATCTTCCAAAGCAGGAACGAAGCCGTCAAAGGTGAGCCCATTCAAGCCGTTCAGGCAACAGCCACCGCGAAAGCAACCGAAGCCAAGCCACGCTACGTCCTCGGCATCGAAGTCGCCCCCGTCCCCGAAGCCGTCCGCTCTCACCTGAAACTCGATCACGGCCTCCTCGTCACCAACGTCGCCCCCGAGAAACCAGCTGCAGAAGCAGGCATCAAACCCAACGATATTCTCGTCAACGTCATCACGCTGGCCGACCAGCCAGCCGTCGAACTCAAAGCCAGCCAGGATCTCGCCGAACAAGTCACCAAATCAGGCGAAGCCGGCACCACATTGATTCTCAAGATCATTAAAGACGGCGAAGAAGAAAAAGTCACTCTCACCCCAACCAAGGAAGACCGCCCCTCTTTCCGCGTCTTCATGAACTCCACCACAACCGGACCCAATGGCGTCACAGTCACCGGAGTACCTCACCCCTCCATGATCAATGAAGAGATGGCCCGAGCCATCAAGGAGCGTGCGATGGCGCATGATGCCGCAGCGGCAGCCCACGGCCACGCCTTCCAGGCTATCCCCTCCTTCCCCGCTCCCGCTCAATACGGCTTCACACTCCCACAAGGCATCAAATCCTTTGAAGAGAAAAACGCAGAACTCCAGGCCACCCTCGACAAACTCCAGGCCCAGCAAGCCGAACTGATCAAGAAACTCGACGAACTCACCAAGAAACTCGAATCCAAATAGTTTGCACTTCGCTCGCAAGAACAGCGTTCTATAGGATTCGCCAACACGGTCGTCAGTCAGGTCCATTCCCCGACCTCGACTCACGACCGTGTTTTTCTGCGCAGTGATCGACATCACTTCCCATTCACAAATCAACATGCAACAATCCCGTGATATCTAACCATTTGGCCACACAGGGAAAAACTGCATGCCCCGATTCCTCCGCACGTTCGCTCCTCTCCTCATCCTCGCCTGTACCGTGCTCATTGCCACCGCACAGCCACCAAAGGCGACCACCTCCAAGGAACCCGCCCTCGGAACCTACCACTGGCCCAACGGCACTGCAGGCGTCGACCAGTTCGCCACTTGGCTCAACCGAGATACTGTTTGGGCCCTCGACTTCGTCGGCACCGAATCCTGGGACAGCATCGGCTGGCCCGTCTGGTGGCTCGAAAACTGGTCCAAATGGGTTCACGCCAAACCAAACCGACGCCTGATCCTCTCCATCCCGATCCTCCCCGGTCCGCTCGATTACTCCGGCCCAACCGACGGCCAGAAAGGACGAGGCGTCACCGTCTCCCTCGAGCAGGGAGCTAAAGGAGAATACAACCAGCACTTCAAGGACCTCGCCGAAAACCTCGTCCGCTACAAAATGACGAGTACCATCATTCGCCCAGCCTGGGAGTTCAACGGCAACTGGTACACCTGGCAGGCCAAAGGCAAAACCAAAGCCTTCATCGAATACTGGCAGCAGATCGTCAAAACGATGCGCGCCGTCCCCGGCTGCGAGAAACTCGAGTTCTGCTGGAACCCGACCTCAGGCTATCAGCAGTTCCCCGCCGACGAAGCCTGGCCCGGCGATGACTACGTCGATTACGTCGGCGTCGATGTCTACGACGAAACCTGGCTCGAAGGCACCTACCCCTGGCCCGCGAATTCCACCCCCGAAGAAATTGAAAAACGTCGCCAGAAAGCCTGGGACGGCTTCATCATGAACGACCACCGCGGCCTGACCTTTTACACCCAGTTCGCCAAAGACCACCACAAACCACTCGCCATCCCCGAATGGGGCGTCTGCGAATCCAAACACAACCACGGCGGCCTCGACAACGCTTACTTCATCAAGAAGATGCACGAGTTCATCATGAACCCCGACAACAACGTCGCCTTCCACTGCTACTTCGATGTCAACACCCCCAGCATCAACCACCAACTCTCCCCGGGCCCTGCCAAATCCGACCAACCCGAAGGCACTCGCCACCCCAACAGTTCCAAACTCTTCCGAGAACTGTTTTCAAAGTAAATGGGGCCACTCTTTTTTTTGAGAAGCGAAGATGCCGCGTCTTCAAGGGCGGACGAGCGATTGTGTTGTCGCTTCATCTCGACAACACAATCATGACTCGTGCCGAAAAAGCTGTCTCGTCTTGCCATATCAACGCCTGCTGATTTCACGCTTTCATCGAATCAATTTCGAACTCTTGCTGTCACATGAAAACATTTCTTTTATGATACTGGCACGCGCCTGTCCCGCGCACTACTGTCGCGACTTCGCGAATCTGCACGTCATTTCTCCATGGTCTGAATATGAATTCTGCCCGTCTGCTCGAACGCTTTCTTCGCTATGTCAAAATCGAAACAACCGCTGACGAACTGTCTGGCACGTCTCCCAGCTCTCCCGGACAGCTGAACCTCTCCAAGGTTCTTTACAACGAGCTACTCGAACTCGGCGTCAAGAACGCCACCCTCTCTCCCCAAGGCGTCGTGTTTGCCACCGTCCCACCGACTGTTGCCTACCACACCCCAACCATCGCGTTCTTTGCTCACGTCGACACTTCTCCCGAATACTCCGCCCACAACGTCAATCCGATCGTGCACACCAACTACGACGGTTCCGACATCGTCCTCCCCGGCGACCCCTCCAAAGTCCTGAAAGTCTCCGAGCAGCCCGCCCTCAAGGACAACATCGGCCATTCCGTCATCACGACCGACGGCACAACCCTCCTTGGCGCTGATGACAAATCCGGTATCGCAGCCATCATGACGGCTGTCGAACACCTGCTCGAGAACCCCGAGATCCCGCGCGGCCCAATTCAAATCTGCTTCACCGTCGACGAAGAAATCGGCCATGGCACCGACGCGATCGACATGTCCAAGTTCAAAGACACCGCCTGCGGCTACACGCTCGACAGCGAAGGCGCCTGCCGCATCGATTCCGAAACCTTTTCTGCTGACCTCGCCATCGTAACCGTCCACGGCGTCAACACCCACCCCTCCGTCGGCAAAGGCATCCTTACAAACGCCACGAAAATTCTCTCCGAGTTCCTGACCCTGCTGCCACCCGAAATGTCTCCCGAACAGACTGCCGACCGGATTGGCTTCATCCATCCCTACAGCATCACCGGCAGCGTCGCAGAGTCATCCTGCCGCATCATTCTCCGCGACTTCGAAACGACTCGCCTGACTGAATACGCCGAGCTTCTCGAAAAAATCGGGGAAGCCTTGATGGAGAAACACCCGACTTGCCGCATTGAGGTCAAAACTCAAAAGCAATACCGCAACATGCGAGACGGCCTCGTCAAAGAACCCCGCGCCATCGCGAACGCCATCAAAGCCGTCGAGGCCCTTGACCGGGAACCTATCATGAGTGTGATCCGCGGCGGTACGGATGGCTCCCTCCTCACCGAACTCGGCCTCCCGACCCCCAACCTCTCAAGCGGCCAACATAACCCCCACTCCCCTCTCGAATGGACCTCCCTGGAAGAAATGGAACTCGCCGCCAAAACCATCGTCGAACTCGCCAAACTCTGGTCCCACGAAGAATAGGCGAGCGGGTGGGAGCAAGGAGGCCTCTGCCCGACAAGGGCAGAGAAAAGTCCGACGCGGTAGTCTTCTCACGAAAATAAACCCCCTGTCCCTTGTGCATCTGCTGCCATACCACCCCGAATACGCCAAATACTAAAGGCTGAAGTCCCGACTCCTCCTTCATCCTTCCGAATTCATCCTTCCCATGCTCACCCTCACCAACCTTACCCACCGCTTCTCTCCCACCCCGCCCCCCGTCCTCCAAAACGTCTCCATC
>SXPC01000186.1 GCA_005778225.1 Planctomyces sp.
CTGGCCTCGTCCTGGGCAATCATGTAGCCACCTCTGGCGACGAGATCATGAGCCCCTTCGATCCCGTCTTCTCCCATCCCCGTCAGCATCACAGCCAGCAGTCGGCTGCCGTAAATTTCTGATGCCGAACGATAGAGTGGATTCACGGACGGCCGACAGTAGTGCTCCTGCTCAGCCTGATTGAGACGCGTGAGTACCTGCGTCCCTCGTTTTTCCAGATACATGTGATAATTGCCGGGCGCAATATAGATACGCCCTGCCTGGACGACTTCACCGTCTTTGGCTTCCTGAGCCGGACGACGGGCATCGCGTGTGATGTGTTCTGCGAGCATCGGCGTAAACGCAGCCGGCATGTGCTGCACAATAAAAATCGGCAGCGTCATCTTTTCCGAGAGCGCCTTCATGACTCGCGAAAGTGCCTGAGGCCCGCCAGTACTCGAACCAATCACGACCGCTTGTGCCCGAATCGAAGAAAAGTTCGTCGGCAATCGAGTCGTCCGAGACAATGTCTGCGTCCCACTGCCAGAAGAAGCAGTCGTCGATGACGACGTCGCAACCGACGTTTTCGCCTTCTGAGGACAAAGACTCTTCACCAGCGGAATCAATTGATCCGCCACGATCTTCATCGCTTCACTGGCGCTCCCTGCCTGAGGCTTCTCGATACAACCACTCGCACCATGGGCGAGCGCCTGAATCGTAATCGCAGCACCGCGAGTCGTCAGCGTACTTGCCATGATGACAGGCAGCTTCGGAAATTCTTTCTGCAGAATCTTCAGCGTTTCCAGGCCATCGAGAATCGGCATCTCGACGTCCATCACGACAGCATCAAAGCTTTGCTTCCTGAGAATGGTCAACGCAGAGCTGCCATTACCCGCTGATCCCGAGACAATAATGCCCGGATCGGTTTGCAACGCTTTCGTCAACAGCCCGCGGACGACGACGGAGTCATCCACGACCATGACTTGAATGGAGTTGTTATTCATGAAGCGTCTCGAAGTTTTCACCAGGTGAGTGTCAGAAGGTTCGACATCTCAACCATAGGTCGCGATCGTGTGAGGAGTTTGGAAAACCTGACATGAGTACGATAAGTCGGAACTGTCAGGTCGAGTCATTCGCTGAACGAGACACATGTGATGACGATGACGATATCTCGATGCGATTCTTTCGCATCGGAAGTCAGCCAGACTCTGCTTAAAACGCACGCATGCGTGCCAGGAACTCATTGCTGACTTCATCGAGTCTGTTCGCCAGGCCCGTCAGTTCGCCTGATGCTTCCAGGATGGTATGGGCATCTTGTCCACTGGCATCTGCAGCCTGCGAAACACTCGAAATATTGTTGGTGACTTCTGCTGTTCCCATCGCTGCTTCCGAGACGTTGCGGGAGATTTCACTCGTCGCTGCACTCTGCTCTTCCACAGCCCCCGCGATCGTCGTCGAGATCTCGTTAATACGGCGAATCATCTCACTGATAGATTCGATCGCTTTCACGGCAACCCCGGTCGAACTTTGAATCGCAGAGATTTTCTGACTGATTTCTTCCGTCGCACGGCCGGTCTGACGGGCGAGTTCTTTGACTTCATTGGCAACGACTGCAAAGCCTTTACCAGCTTCCCCGGCTCGGGCAGCTTCGATCGTCGCATTCAAGGCCAGCAGGTTCGTCTGCTGGGCAATCGAAGTGATCACCTTGATGACCTGTCCGATTTCCTGACTGGCTGATCCCAGCTTTCGAATCGTCTCATTGGTGCTGTGTGCCTGAGTCACCGCTGACGACGTCATTTCAGATGCATCCTGAACGTGTCGTGCAATCTCGCTGATCGAGGCACTGAGCTCCTCGGCTGCGGAGGACACCGTCTGGACGTTACGAGTCGCTTCCTCACTGGCCGCCGCGACAACCTGTGCCTGGCGAGCCGTCTCCTCAGCCGAGGTCGCCATGCTCTTGGAAGAACCCTGCATACTGATCGAAGAGGTCTTCACGCGGTCAACGACATTTCGGATCGTCGATTCAAAATCATCGGCCATCTGAACGCGATCACTGACGACGTTCCAGGTGACCATTGGTCCCATGAACTGACCGTCTTTGTCGTAGATCGCAGAGACCAGCAGATCGAGCGTTTCGGGCCCGACCTTGATCTTTGCGCGGTGTGGCAGATTCCGTGGATCATTGACGATCCCCCGCTGCATTTCAGGGCGCTTGTGGAAGATATCAATCTTCTGACCAATGATGCGCTCCACCTTGGCTGGCAGCAGATGCTCGATCTTTTTCAGCTGAGTGACCGAAGCAGGATTGAGATAAACGATCTCGAACTCGCGGTTCGCCATGATCACGTTGATCGGAATGTTTTCGAGCATGTTCTGAAACGCGTTCACGCGAATCGACTTCCCGTTCCCCGTGTCGATCTGCTGCTCCTTGCTTTCCAGCCAGGTATGGACCGTTCCAATCGGCTGGCCTTCTGAAGACATCAGAGGCGAAGAATGCATCTCCAGACTCAACCCGCCGAACTGGCACGAAATACTCTGATTCCCCCGACCGCTCAGCAGAGCCTCAAGCTGAGGCAGCTTGCCAAGCAGCCGATACAATGAGCTCCCGACAAACGAAGCCGGATTCAGCGATAAACTCGCAGGCAGCTTCTCGAGCAGCTCATGACCCTTGGCATTCAAGAACACGACTCGCTGCTGATCATCCGACAGAAACTGCATCACAGGAGACTGATTGACCATCCCATAGAAATGATCAAACGAAACAGTCAGATTCTTAGGCTCCACCGTTTCAGTCGAAATGTTGCTGGCGTACATCGTCGTCATCCCTCGTAAAAATCTCTGCCAGCAAAGCAGACGTGCTTTCGCTGACCATGAAACGGTTTGTGGGTAAAAATCAGAATTTCAAACAGCGTAGACGTAACGTCGTGGCCCCAGAGGAACTCGACGTACAAACGGCTGCACAAGGGCGTCATGTGTCTAGAAACTCATCAGATTTTGAACATTCAAAACGATCAGCAGCTCTTTTTCCAGACGCGAAACGCCTTTCGTGATTTGCTTCCAGTGCTGGTTCAATGTCGGCGGAACAGACATGACTTCGCTATCCGCCAGATTAATCACATCGCCGACTTGATCGACGAGCAGGCTATATGCCTCCTGATGATCCGTGATCACGACATTCATGCTCTCTCCCTCGAAATGTGGAAGATTGAGTCGAATCCGCAAATCAACAGCCGTGACGATCTGCCCGCGCAGGTTGATCAGCCCCGCAATCTCCTGACGGGCCCGCGGCGCAGCTGCAACCGTCTGAGGATTGAGAACTTCCTGCACATACTCGACAGGAATCCCGAGCAGCTGGCGATCGATGTAAAAGGTGACGTATTGAGTCGTCGCATCAACTCGGGATTGAGTCAAGCGGGTCGCGTTGGATTCATGTTCTGCAGTAGCGGTCGTCATCGGTAGGCTCCTCGTAGGGGGGTGGAATCACAGTGACATCGTTCAACGAAGGTCAACATGAGGAGACCTCCAGAGAACGAGTCACCTTCCGACCGAGGAGGCCACTGACCTCTTCCAGGAGCGTACGTGCATTGAACTTGATCGCAAACGAGTGAGCCCCAGCGGCCATGACTTCTATCCGTCGATCCTGGTTTTGAGGATCAGCCAAAATCATGACCGGCAATTCAGAAAATGTGGCATTCTCTCGCAGAGCATCGATCAACTCGAGACCGGTTTCCGAATCGAAACTCAGATCCGATATGATCAAATCGCAACGATAGCCATGTTCGAGTTTTTCCAGCGCTTCCGATGGCGTTGCCACTGAACTGACAGCATACTTCTTCGATTCCAGAGTCGTCGTCAGCAGCTGTCGGAAGAACATCGACTGATCGACAACAAGGATCCGGCTTCGCTGCTGAGCAGTCCGCTTCTGATACCAGTCCGGTTGCGACTGAGTAATGTAGTAATACGTGTCGAGCAGGTTGATCGCCTTGCCGCCCAGGATCGTCGAACCCATCACACCCGGCTGGCTCGATTCGACATGAATCTCCAGAGGCTCTTCGACAATGTCCATAATCTCATCGACCAGCAGCCCCATCGAGCGACTCCCCTCCGAGAAGACAATAATCATCTGCGAACTCATCGGTGTCTGCCCACCCTGTCCGTAAGAACTGACCAGAGGCAGCAGGGAATTACGATACTGAATTACATAACGCTCGCCGCACTTCTCGACCCGGTGACTGGCCAGCTCTTCCAGGCGTGAGACCAGCGCGAGCGGCACAGCCATCAGCTGATCCTGACCAATGCGGAAGATCAGCAGCGTCGTCTTTTCCCGCGTTTCCTGATTCGCCAGTTCGAAGTCGCCACGCAGCTGTGAACTGGAGGCGAAGTTCCCATACAGGCTCGCGATTCCCATCACATCGAGAATCATAATCACCTGCCCGTTGCCCAGGATTGTCGTCCCCTGGTACAGCGTGATCTCTTTGAGCAGTCGACCCACCGGTTTGACGACGATCTCTTCCGTATCGAAAACTTCCGAAACGATCAGCCCCATCTGCTCATCGCCCACTTGCACGACGACGATGTTAATGTCCTGATCTTCTCGTTGAGGTCGTGACAATCCAAGTGCATCCGTCAGATACACAATCGGCAGCAATCGATCCCGCAGACGCAGAACCTGATGATTGGCGATTTGTTCCAGCTTGGAAGATTCTTCACGAGGCAATCGAACCAGTTCGACAATACCCAGTTGAGGAATCGCAAAGTTCAGCCCGCCACTTTCAATGATGAGGGCAGAGATGATCGCCAGCGTGAGCGGGATCTTGATGCGGATCGTCGTTCCTTTGGTCTCGATCGACTGCAACTCGACCGTTCCGCCGATCCGCTCAATCGCTGTCTTGACGACATCCATCCCCACGCCACGTCCAGAAACCGAACTGACGGTCTTCGCCGTGGAGAATCCCGGGTGAAAGATGAATGACAGAATCTCGTTATCGCTCAATCGTCTGGCATCATTCGCCGAGACGATCCCGTTCTGAATCGCTTTTTCGAGAACTCGAGTCCGATTGATCCCTGCCCCGTCATCTTGAATGCTGATGATGACGTGACCACCTTCATGGTACGCATGCAGCTTGATCTTCCCTTGCAGCGGCTTGCCATGAACACGTCGCACATCGGCCGATTCGATCCCATGGTCAGCAGAATTGCGGACAATGTGAATCAGCGGATCTTTGATCGCATCGAGCACCGTTCGATCAAGTTCGGTCTCCGCACCGATCATTTCCAGTTCGATTTGCTTGCCCACCGTCAATGACAAATCTCGCACCAGTCGAGGCAACTTCGACCAGGCGTTCCCAATCGGCTGCATCCTCGTCTTCATCACCCCTTCCTGAAGATCCGCAGTGATGCGATTCAGGTGGTGGATTGGCGACGCATAACGGCTTTCTTCATCATCACGAACCATCTGCAGCAACTGGTTGCGAGACAGCACCAACTCCCCGACGAGATTCATCAGCGAGTCGAGAACATCAACACGCACCCGGATCGACATATCCGGCGTCGACTTCTGAATTCCCTCCGATTCACCTGACGCAATACGTTCATTCTGAACGCTACTCGGAAGGGATTCTGTAAATTGTGATTCTTCTGGCATGGGCACTGGCTTCGCCTCAACAGATTCGACGACCGCAGTCGACGTCTGAACAAATTCTGTTTCGGATACGATTTCGACGACTGGCAGAACCGTTGTCACGATCGTCTGTGAAACACTTGACTCCGAAGAGGTCCCTTTGATCGACGACGTCTCTTTCGCCAGTCGAGCGATCAGATCGAGTTTGTTGATCAGCTTTGTATCGTTGCCCTCCGGCTCTTCACCGGTCGCTTCGATATGATTGAGAATATTCTTGATGACATCCACGGCTTCAAAAATGATCGATGTGATATCGCTGGTCAGACCAATTTGTCCCATCCGCAGAGAGTCCAGGACTTCTTCCGCACCATGAGCCACTTTGCCAAGACGCTTGAGATTGATGAACCCGCAGGTCCCTTTGATCGTATGGATCGTGCGGAAAATGCTAGACAGAAGCTCTTTATTGCCCGGATCTTTCTCCAGCTGTACGAATTCCACGTCCAGGCGGGAGAGATTATCCCAGCTCTCAATCAAAAAGTCTCGCAGAATCTCGTCTTCCATCGTCGCGCCGCTTTCGATGCCTGATTGCCAATCAATGTACGTTGCATTCGAATCTCGTTCCCAGGACTTCCGATCCTTCAACAGGACTATCGACTTTGCTATAAGACTCCTTGAGCGACTGCATAACACTGGAATGCAATCATAAAAATGCAGTCGAACACATCAGGATTTGAGGGTTTCCAATCAACCGGTCTGTAATCCTTACAACGCAATTCCATCTCACACGGACGTGATGCTCGACAGCCGACCATGAGCCAGACGACCCCGCAACACCTCGCTCGTCTCAATGAAGCTCAACGCCAGGCAGTCACTACACTGTCCGGGCCGTTGTTGATTCTCGCCGGCGCCGGCACCGGCAAGACACGCGTAATCACCCAACGCACAGCTGAGCTGATTCGTCACCGCACATCTCCAGACAACATCCTCTGCGTGACCTTCACCAACAAAGCCGCCCGCGAAATGCAGCAGCGGACATCAGCCATCCTCGGCAAACGCCTCGAAAAAAAGCCTTGGATCTCGACCTTCCATGCCCTCTGCATGAACATCCTCCGTGCCGATATCAAACTCCTCGGCTATCCGACTTCCTTCTCGATCGCAGACCGCGGCGATCAGGAATCCATCGCGCGTGACGTCCTGCGCGAAATCAAAATTGATCAAGCCAGCTTCAAGCCCGGCGACCTCGTCAACCAGATCAGCAAATGGAAAACCGCAGGCTTCACTGCCGACCGTGCAGGAGAGACCGCCGCCTCCGACCATGAATACCTTGCCGCGCTCGCCTACAAAAAATACCTCAAACGCTTCCGCGCCGCTGCGTTGATCGACTTCGACGACCTCCTCCTCTTTACCGGCCAGCTCTTCCGGGATTCCGAAGAGATCCTCAAAAAGCATCAGGACCGTTTCACCCACATCCAGGTCGATGAGTACCAGGACACCAACAACCTCCAGTTCCACGTCATCTCCTCACTGGCCAAACCACACCAGAATCTATGCGTCGTGGGGGACGATGACCAGTCGATCTATGCCTGGCGTGGCGCCGATATCAAACACATCCTCTCTTTCCAGAAGCATTATCCCAATGCAACCGTGATCCGCCTGGAAGACAACTACCGCTGTACCTCCCCCATCCTGGAAGCTGCCAACAAGCTCGTCAAAAATAACCGTCACCGACACCCCAAGACTCTCCGCGCCAACAAAGAGTCCTCCCTCCCCGTCCGCATTCTCGACCTCGATGACGAAGTCGCAGAATCCGAACGCGTCGTCATGGAGATCACCTTCCTCATTAAACAGAAGGGCCTTCAACCCGGCGACATCGCGATCCTTTTCCGCACTAACGAACAGCCTCGTTTGTTCGAAGCAGAGTTGCGCCGCAAAGAAATTCCCTACGACATCATTGGCTCACAATCCTTCTACGAGCACCGCGAGATCAAAGACCTCCTCGCCTACCTCAAAGCCATCCTCTCGCCAAAAGATGATCGCGCACTCCTCCGCATCATCAACACCCCTGCCCGCGGCATCGGCGAAACCACGCTCGAAAAAATCATGGAGCACGCCGTCAAGAAAGACGTCTCCTTCTGGGAAGCCTACCAGGATCCCGCCATCAAAAATCAACTCCCCGAGAAAACCCGTGGCCCGATCGACCAGTTCAAAGACTTCCTCGACCAGTCACGCTACGGCCTGAAAAAAGACCCGTCTTCCTGCGCGAACTTCGTCACCAACCTCGTCGACCACATCGGCTACCGCCCCTTCATCGAGAAGCAGTTCAAGACCCCCGAGCAGATCCAGTCGCGTCAGAACATTGTCGATACCTTCATCGAATCGATCCGCGAGTACCAGGCTCGCCCGGAGAAGCCAACTCTCCGCAACCTCGTCGACGAACTCTCCCTGAGCGGCGACCAGTTCTCCAGCAAAGACGAAGAACACCAGGACAACACCAAGGTCAAACTCATGACCTTCCACTCCGCCAAAGGCCTCGAATTCCCGTACGTCTACATGGTCGGCATGGAAGAAGGCTTGCTCCCCCACAAACGCAGCGTCGAAGCCACCGACGAAGACATCGCCGAAGAACGACGACTCTGCTACGTCGGCATCACCAGAGCTCAAGAACAGCTCACTCTCACCTTCGCCAAGTCCCGCAAAAAATGGGGCAAACCCCGAAAGTCCGTCCCCTCCCGCTTCCTCTACGAAATCCGAGACAAGTGAATAATTCTCCCTCTTCACATCCCTTCTCCCTCGGGGAGAAGGTGGCTGAGTCTTCGAAGCCGGATGAGGGATCTCTGCGAATTGCTCAACGCCCAATCCCGTCCCTTCTCCCTTGAGGTGGAAGCAAGGAGTTCGCTCTCGCCGAGAAGGAGAGAGTGAACGACGCGGTAGTCTTCTCAGGAATAGTGCCCGAAGGGCGGATGAGGGTGAGCGCTAGGCATCAACAGACCTTCAACGCCCTAACCAGCCACAGGCACTCTCTTACTTCCCCTACCACCCCAATGACATATTCGTCTCAATCGCCTTCTGCGCCTCCGTCAAATCCACCCCCGTATCCAGCATATAAAGCCGAATCGCATGAACCTTGTCCCCCTTCGCCTTCGCTAGGCAGTCACGCGCCGTATCACAGGGCTCCTGCTGACTATCAAGCCCCAGCAACCGCTTTGAAATGACCCACAAATCGCGTGGCCGCTTATGCACCCGGACGATTTCCTCCTCCGGATAATTCTCGGCGGCGTGCCCACGAGCCTCCTCCTCGGTTTGGGCCCAGGCGATCATGATGTGTGCATTGGTCTCAATTTCAAACAGCGGCATCGAACACCCCTTTCCGATGGACTAGTTTCCCCGCAGCCAACACGATCATACCGTCCACACCTCAACTCGCAATCAAACATTCACAGAACAATTCACCCACCCTCGACTTCACTCGCGAACCGACAAATATCGAACTCGTCGTCACTCCCAAGGAAAAAACAAGTCGACCACAACACGATTCAAAATCAGCGCAAAATAAAAGCCCCGGAACTCAAATTCCAGAGCTTTTATTGTTTCA
>SXPC01000187.1 GCA_005778225.1 Planctomyces sp.
CTGGTGGTCGCCTATGCGATTGCCGGGACGACCGATTTCGATTTCAAGACACAGCCTCTGGGCAAAGACAAAGCTGGCAAGGACGTCTTCCTGAAAGACATCTGGCCGACCCAGAAGGAAATTCAGGCTGCGATGGATGCCTCGCTGTCGCCTGAGATCTTCGTCAATGAATACGCCAAGGCGAGTGATGGTCCTGTGGAGTGGCAGAAGATCACAGGGGCAGAAGGGGATCTCTACAAGTGGGATCTCGACAGTACCTACGTTCAAGAGCCGCCGTTTTTCCAGGATATGCCCGTCGAGCCGAGCCCGATCAAGGGGATTAGTAATGCACGCGTTCTGGCCTTGCTGGGTGACTCGGTCACGACTGACCACATCTCGCCTGCTGGTTCGATCAAGAAGTCAGCCCCTGCTGGGCTGTACCTTCAGGAGCAAGGGGTCAAACCAGACGACTTCAACAGCTATGGTTCACGACGCGGTAATGACCGAGTTATGACACGCGGGACGTTCGCAAACATTCGCCTGCGGAACCTGCTGGCTCCGGGGACGGAAGGTGGCGTCACGAAATATTTGCCGACCGGCGAAGTGATGTCGATCTACGATGCGTCATTGAAATACAAGGCAACCCATACGCCACTCGTTGTCCTGGCGGGCGCCGAATACGGGACCGGGTCATCACGCGACTGGGCTGCCAAAGGGACCTTCCTGCTGGGGATCAACGCGGTCATTGCCGTTTCGTTCGAACGTATTCACCGATCGAACCTGGTCGGGATGGGCGTGCTACCATTGCAGTTCCGTGAAGGAGAAGACGCCGCCTCTCTGGGACTCGACGGTTCAGAAACCTTCGACATCTCACTGGATGACAACCTCAAACCGCTGCAGGCCATCGAAGTCACGGCTCGCAAAGCAGACGGGACGGAAGTCTACTTCGTCGCGACGTGTCGGATCGATACGCCGGTCGAGGTGTTGTACTACCGCAATGGCGGGATTCTGCACAAGGTTCTGCGGGATCTGTTGAAGAGCTAAGAACGAGAGTCTCATGGAGTGTGCTGGTGAGGCTTTGCGAACCTCACCAAATGGGCAAATGAAGGTCGTTTTGGTGCGGTTCGAAGACTCACCAGCACCCTACATTTCGTGCAGAACGTGAATAGGCGGGAATGTGATGTGAGTCATGTTCCCGTTTTCTTTGCGCGGTGCAGGAATGAAGACAGGGAGTTTACACTCCCCGCTCGCCTTCGGAGTGAAGACGATCACTAGTCAGACGTTTCTTGTTCTCTGACTAAAATCATCAACGAATTCTCACGCTTATGTCGCTGCTGGTAGTTCGAATCGCCCTGCCCTGATGTGTGGTTGGTTATTCGAGTGATCTTCTCGAGAATCGGCCGCTTCGCTGCTTTTCCTTGTCAGGGGATGGGACATTAATACGACTCCACGGTTTTGTATCAGGCCTGCCAATGAAGACCGTTGAGAGTGACGACCCGATGAGCGAAGCCATGACAGGGATTGTTCCAGAGGATGCTCTGTTGATCGAGACCGGTGACGAAACGCATGCCCACTGGGGAGCCGTTTTCTCTTTGTCGCTGAGCGTTGTGGGATTCATTATCGCGGAATTGCTTCCCGTCAGTCTGCTGACTCCGATCGCGGCTGATCTGGGAGTGACCGACGGGATGGCAGGACAAGCGATTACAACGACGTCGCTGATGGCGCTCTTTTCGAGCCTCTTCACGGCGACGGTCACACACCGTTATGACCGACGTTCTGTGGTGTTATTTTTTGCCGTCGTGCTCGTGGCCTCGAATCTTCTCGTGGCGTTTGCGACCAACTATGTAATGTTCCTGGCAGGGCGTGTTCTACTCGGAATTGGCTTGGGAGGATTCTGGTCGATGGCCGCTGCGATCTCGACCCGTCTGGTTCCCGCATCCATGGTGCCGCAAGCCCTCTCGATCATCTTCGGCGGGGTTTCCTTTGGAATGGTGGCAGCGGGTCCTGTCGGGAGTTTTCTGGGTGGGATTATTGGCTGGCGAGGGATTTTTCTCGCGGCTGCGGTGTTCGCGTTTGGTGGGCTCTGTTGGCAGTCTCTTGTGCTGCCATCGATCAAGCCAACTGGACATGCGAAACTGAGCACGTTGTTTGAGATACTCAGACGTCCTCACATTGGCGTCGGCATGGGGGGAATGATGCTGGTCTTTGGCGGTCACTTTGTGTTCTTCACCTACGTCCGTCCATTTCTTGAGGTTGTCACGGGTGTCAACGGGCATGGGGTCTCCAGCATGCTGCTGGCCTTCGGGATCGCTAACATCATCGGGACGTCTCTGGCCGGTGGACTCGTTCGTAAGAGTCTTCGCTATTCACTCGGATTCACGCCGCTCTTGATGGCGATTCTCGCGACCGCCCTGGTCGCTGGCGGGACTTCACTTGTTTTGACAGCCGCCTGCGTTGCGGGCTGGGGCTTTGCCTTTGGACTGATTCCTGTCGCCTGGACGACCTGGGGAACTCGAACCGTTGCGGATGAAATCGAGAGTATGGGTGGACTTCAAGTTGCTGCGATTCAGGCAGCCATCACTGCAGGGGCTGGCTTTGGCGGGATGCTGCTCGATGCCAGTGGTCCACACGGGGCATTCATCGGAAGCGCCGTCGTTTTGTACCTGGGAGCAGCGATCATTCTCTTGACATTGAAAGCGGTCCCAGAGAACGGTGAAGCAGCGTCGTATGGTCACTAAGGTTGTGCCAGTTTAAAGCAGAGTCGCGATTTGACCGGCTTTTTCTTTGATCTGATTTTTGTGCTTGAGCTGGAGCAGGCTCTGCATCTCTTTCTCGATGGCAGAGGCCTTGGCTGGAGAATCGGCTTTGAGCTGAGCGAAGATCGTTTCGACGTCTTGTTTGACGGGACTGATATCACCAACCTGCGCAACATTTTCCAGAATGCGTTTGAGGCGAACTTCAGGTTTTTCGGTGGTTTTCGTTGCTGGATTGCAGCCGGACACCAATACGAGGGAGACAGACAAAAGGAGCGTTGTCAGATAATGCATGGTCGAATCCTCAAGATTTTTCTCGCGAAGCCCCACCCCGAGGGCCTGCCGTTATTTGAATACCTATCATAAAAAAGCCCCCGGCCTGATGGACGGGGGCTTGCGTGAATTTTGCGTTAAGTGCGTTCGTTCGTTCGTCATGAGCGATCGACAATTACAGCTTGCCAATAATCTGATTCGCTTTTTCTTTCATCTTGTCGCCCTTCAGCATGTAGAGCTCTTTAATGTCACCTTCGATCGCGGTGGCTTTGGCTTCATCTTTGGCTTTGAGCTTGGTCAGTTCTTCATTGATCATGAGCTCAGCAGAACCGACTTCGCTACCTTTAGCAACATCGACAAGGACTCGCTTCAGGGATGCTTCTGGAGAAGTATCAACATTCAGGGTGATTTTGTTATCGGGAGTTGTTGCACCGCCGCAACCGGAAGCAAATGCGAGACATAGCAACGCTGCAATGGTTGAGAACTTCATGCGAATTACCTCTTGATGATGAGCGACGAAAATTGAAAACCGCATGCTGAAACCACGCGAATGATCTCGGAGCATGCGGCATTTAGAAAAGTAAAAGCCAAGTGATACTACGGGAACGAAACGGTTTGAGCATCGCGAGCGTGGCCGAGGCGTTGGTAAGTCAGCAGATCAATGTTTTCGCTGACGAAGTGAACGCTACCGTCGCCCATGACAACTTGAACTCCGCCTTTATGTCGGCTACGTGCGGCATAAATACCGTTGTGGTGAGCATCACCGTTTCCAGCGGCAGCAGATGAGAGTGATGGATACTTCCAGTTAGGAGGGCAGAGAGTGTTGTACATGGAGTTGAGCATAAAGGCGCTGTGAAAACGTCGGCCTGCGTTGTTGAGGATTGAGGTTCCGCCTTGTCCTGCTGCCAGAGCAGCTGCTCCGGCGGTTTCGAGTTCGGCAGCTGGGGTGAAAAGTCTCGTGGCTGGGGCCGTTGTCTGCTCTTTCACGATATCGGAATTGATCGTGAAGACACCTCCGTTGTCATCGCCGCGAATGATTTCAGAAATCATGATCGTATTTGACAGGCCATCGAGGACGTCTGCGAATCGAGTGTGGTAGCGGAAGTTGAACATACCGACGGCGTCTGCACGAGCCGTTGACCAAGTGTTGTAAGTTGGGCCGACGCTGCCGACGTAATTGTTGTAGCTGCTGTCGGTACCGTTGGCGCCGGGTGGCGAGATGTCGGATGGGCAGATGAAGGCAGGGATATTGTTGCGAGCGACTGCTAAATCGTTTTTGTTGTATGGTGTTTGTGAACCACAGGCACCGTTACCAGACAGAAGGGTGTAACGGAAGTCAAGTGAGTCGTAGAGAGCTGACTGCTCGACATTGGGGAGAATCTGTGTCAGGAAGCTATGGGATCGCCAGTCAGTCCCCTCACCTGTTCCGCAGCCTTGGGTGGCGTAGCGGCCGACGGAGAGGGTGTTGAAGGTATCGTGATAGTTATGGAGCGCGATGCCGAGCTGTTTCAGGTTATTTTTGCAGCTTGACCTGCGGGCAGCTTCGCGGGCCTGTTGGACGGCGGGGAGCAGGATGGCGACGAGAGTCGCGATGATGGCGATAACAACCAATAGCTCGATCAGAGTGAAGCCTCGGTTGGATCGCTGAACAGGAGCGTTCGGCATGACAGCATTCCTTCGTGAAACAGAAAATCGGTAGGAAGTGGCGACAAAAAGTTGAGGAGCAGAATTTGCGGCAGATTGATTCCGCTGAAGTCCATGGGCATCATCGATTGGACATATAATCTCAACAACATACGACAAACACCCCAATTCGGCATTCATAATAAGCACTTTTGCTGATGCGTACATATCTACAACACTAAATGCACCAGTTTTCTGAGAAATATTCCACAACCACTGCAATCCTATGCCGTGCTGGAAACAGGCATCCATCAAACGAAAAAGGCCCCGCAAAACAGGAGTCCTGCGGGGCCTTCAATTGATTTGCATCGCGTGCTCAGCAAAGATTACTTCGCGAGGGCGGTTTTGACTTCCGGGACAACGGCCGTGAAAACTTCTGGGGACATGGCAGACAGATTGTTCAGTGATTTAAGGTTGAGCGTGATACCGACTTTGGCGGCAAGCTGCTCGATTCCGGTGGACCGCAGGTCGCATTCCCGGGGAGTACCGTCATTTTAAATCTGGTAGCAGCGATCATTCTTTTCTTTCTGAAAGCGGTCCCGGAGACCAGGAAGCTGTCTCTCATTGACACTGAAGACGACAGATCTTGCGGAACGACTTAAGCAGGCCGGAACAGAACTGATTCCATATCAGAAAAAAGCCCCGGAATCTCTTCAAAGGCCTTTAAGCATTCCACATGAATCAAGTAAGCAACTAAATCTTGCCAATGATTTCGTTGGCCTTTTCTTTCATCTTTGGTCCCTTGAGCTTTAAGAGCTGCTGAATATCCGCTTCGATGGCTGATGCCGTATCTGGCCTTGCCGCCTTGAGCTTAGCGAATTGCTCATTGATTGTAGATTCAGCAGAGCCGACTTCGTCCCCTTTAGCAACTTCCCCGAGAGTCTTCTTCAGCGCCATATCCGCTGAGTAATCGACGTCGACAGTGTTGCCAGACGACGCAGGGCCACCACATCCAGATGCAAAACTGAGGCAGACGATCAAAGCAATTACGGGGATTTTCATAGGGACTCTCCTCATGATGAGCAATAGAAACCAATATGACACATCCCGAAATCGCGGAGATGATTTCTCGATATGCGCATAATTATGTAAGAGTTCACAATCCGACTATGGGAATCAGGCCGGCTGCCTATCGCTTTTGTGTCCGAGACGCTGACAGCTGTCCGGATGAATATTTTCACTTACAAAGTGAATGCTACTATCCGCCGTCATCATCTGGACGCCAGATTTGTGAGACGATTCCGAGTGGCATAAATACCGCTGTGATGTACGTCGCCGTTCCTGCTCCAACTGCAGACGGATACCTCCATTCGACAAAAAGACGCAGTTTTGCCGAATCCGCAAAACCACCCATCGAATGACTCCATTATTGCTTATATATTTATATATGCAATATAATTTGGTTGTCTTGAGATATTGCTTTCCGTTTTGGAACGGGCTTCCTAACTGACAATCAACAAAAAAGCCCCCAAGAGAACTATCTCTCGGGGGCTTGTTATAGTCACGTTTTGGAATGACAATTACTTCGCCAAAGCCGTTTTGACTTCGCCGACGATCTCGGTGAAGACTTCTGGGTACATGGCAGCCAGATCGCTGAGTGATTTGCGGTTCAGCGTGATCTCGGCTTTGGTCAGGCCGTTGATGAATTCCGAGTAACGCAGGCCGTGCATTTTGCAGGCGGCGGTCAGGCGGATGATCCAGAGCTGACGGAAAGAGCGTTTCTTGGCGCGGCGGTCGCGGAAGGCATACTGCCAGGCACGATCCCGGGTTTCCTTAGCTGCGGCTACGATTTTCTTGCGTGCGCCGTAAGCACCTTTGACGTCACGATATAAGCGTTTTTTCTTCTTCTTAGCCGGGACGTTTGTTTTGACACGCATGGCACACCTGAATTTTCTGAATCAACACGTCTGAAACAGACGGACTAGTCGAATAAGGCAAATTGAACAGCGATGAAAAAATCAATCGCCAAGGCCCCGGTGAGAGTCCCTGGCGACGTCTAGAAGCAACTAGCGACCAGCAGGACGCAGGCACTCGAGGATGTGCTTGGCTTGTTTGCCGGTGATACAGCCATCGATCCGCAGTTGTGACTTGCGTTCACCACGGCGATGCCCGAACTTGTGACCACGGTTGGCTTTACGGTGAATAGCCTTACCTGTTGCGGTGATTTTGAACCGCTTGCTCATCGCTTTGTGTGTTTTGAGTTTCGGCATGGAACCGTACTTTCACTCGTCTGTTGGCTGGCTGATCTACAACGCGACTGAAATCGCGACGGTGCGGACCGTTTCCGAAAGCGCCGACTTGCGTGGCGGGGGAAAGTCGGAGATTATAAGTGAGCCTGTGGCGAATTTTCCAGTCTGCGGGGCTACTGAGTCAAAAAAATCCACGGTTCGGAGCGCGATTGGCTTCCCGGCGGGGTTTGGCGGGGGTGAAATCCGGGCTGAGGGGGGCTTGGGCTGGCGATTGAATGCGTGTTAGTGCCTATTACTCGCCGTCATCCACCCTTCTGGCGCCTTCGCCGGTTAAGAAAGAAGGAATGAGAATGTGAGTTTTGGGCAATTCGCAGAGGTCCCTCATCCGTCAGCACTGTGTTAAGTAAACACCTAAGGTGTTGTACTGCCACCTTCTCCCCGGGGGAGAAGGGTCTAGATAGCGGCAGCCTCAATTAGGCTTTGGGGGTGAGGATGGCGGTCATGCTTTTGCCGCCTTCCATGGAGGGAGCTTTCTCGATTTTCGCGATATCTTCCAGTTGCTGGATGATGGCGTTGAGAATGTCTCGACCCAGGTCGTGGTGAGCGTTTTCACGACCTTTGAACATGATGTGCAGCTTGACTTTGTCTTTCCCTTCCAGGAAGTCGCGGGCTCTTTTGGTCTTGAAATCGATGTCGTGTTCGCCAGTTTTCGGGCGGAGACGGATTTCTTTGATCTGGATCTGGTGCTGCTTGGTGTTCTTAGCAGTCTTCTTTTTCTGCTCGTATTTGAACTTGCCGTAATCCATGATTCGACAGACGGGAGGGCGAACATTCGGAGCGACTTCAACGAGATCCAGGCCTGATTCTACAGCGACTGCAATCGCTTCTCGGGTGGGGATCACCCCCAGCATTTCGCCATTCTGATTCACCACTCGAACGGGTGTGACGCGAATTTGATCGTTGATACGGTGAGTCGTTTCGATGTTTGTTCTCCTGGAATCACGGAAATAAAGTGTCGACGTGGTCGACAACGTCTGGCTCAAACAAAAAGAGCTACGAGATATAAGACAGGGGGTTGACACCCCCCGCTCGCCTTCTGATTTCTAGATCGCATCCTATCTTGTACACCTGAGCCTGAGCTTCGTCAATCATGACCGGCAGAAACTTCTCGCGGACGTGCAAAAAGAGTTCTCTGAGGGTTGAAAACACCCCTGGTACTTTACTTTTTGCCAGCGTTAACACGTTCAGGTATTGGAGTCGCTTTGGAGATGCCGAGTTTTGTCAGGCGGTCCTGGATCTCGTCTTTGGAGTGGGTCACTTTGGAGCGAATTTCGATGGCTTTTTGCCCTCTGAAGACTCCCGGCTGGGCGAGGAACATCGACCGTCCTTCGACGATGACTTTGACGCCGCTGGCGACTTCGTGGTCGGTCATGATGACGTCACCGACGTCGAGACCGTAGACTTCGCTGGCGGTCAGTTTCGTGCTGGCGAGCTCGATCACCATTTCGACAGCCGCGTGGGCGACGTTGGTTTCGAGGTGAACCCGCTGGAGCGGATCGAGCGTTTTTTGAGTATAGGACGACCAGGTATCAGAGGAGAGCTTGCCCGAGAGAGGTTCGATCGTGTTATAGGGGATACACAGATTCATGACACCGCGGACATCACTCATCGTGATTTCGAAACTGATCAGGACGATGACTTCGTTTGGCGGGACGATCTGAACCAGCTGAGGGTTACTTTCGATCTGCGTGACGTTCAGGTCGAGGTCGCAGATTTTGCTCCAGGTGTTATTCAGACTCTGGATGGCGAGCTTGGTGATTCGCGAGACGAGCTTGAGTTCGATGTCGGTCAGGGGACGATTGAGGAGCGTATTGGAGGCGGACTTGCCGCCACCCATCAAGCGATCAATGATCGGGAAGATGATCGAGGGATTCAGGTCGAGAATGATGTGGCCATCGAGCCCTTTGGAAAACAGGAGGTTGAAGCAGGTCGGGTTTTCCAGACTGAAGACGAACTCGCTGTAGGTCAGCTGGTCGACGCTGATCAGTTTGACTTCGATGATCGAGCGGAGCATTCCACTCAGAGACGCGCCGAATTCCCGGCTGAAGCCGTCATGAAGAGCCTGGAAGGCTCGCATCTGCTCTTTGCTGACACGCTCGGGGCGTTTGAAGTCGTAAACGCTGATTTGGCGACCGAAATCCTGCATGCGCGGAGCAGTAGGCGCATGCGTGCTCCCACCCTGCCCTCCCGAGGGATCCAGGGCCGCTAGCAGCGACTCAACTTCATTCTGGCTTAAGACTTCAGCCAATTCACGCATCCTTGCCGAGACGTCGGATCGACGGAACCCGAGCGATCACACTTCCTTATATCGGAAGTTGGCACGATGGGGGAAGATGAAACTTTGAGAGAAGACTGGAACGCAGAGCACGCGGAGGGGAGCACTTGAAAACTTAAATATAAATGACGCTATCTCGATTGACCAAATAGAGATCCAGAAACGCTTCGAAGGAGGACGCGATCTCGAATGAATAGGGATCTCCGGCATGGACACCATGATCTTCGCCCGACGGCCCAATACTCAGCCAATAAAAATGGCTTTCGATCAGGAAATCACAGAATATCAGCTTGAGTAATCCATCCTCGGAAAGCCGAGGCGGCACAGATCGGATTCTCTCCAGAGACCAAAAGGACAATACCTCTGCGTCGCATTGATTATTCATTCCATTGAGATGGAACAAATAGAATCGAAAAGTCGAGGAGAGTTGACGGCCGAGCTCTTGCTCAAAAGACTCGACTTCCTGGAGTGAGGCCGGTTGCGAGACCCTTACGTCCTCGAATGCCCAACGATGCCGGCAGGTGTCGATCAGGAGTTGAATATCCATGTGAGTTCGCTCCTGATCGAACGCGGGAGAAAGATGAGAAAAAGACAGGGAGTTGACACTCCCCGCTCGCCTAAGAACGGGTTTGGCCGTTGCCTTGCAGGATGTATTTATAGCTGGTGAGTTCGGTGAGGCCGCAGGGGCCTCGGGCGTGGACTTTGTCGGTGCTGATGCCGATTTC
>SXPC01000188.1 GCA_005778225.1 Planctomyces sp.
CCGAGAATTCTGATTCTGGATGAAGCAACGAGCAATCTGGACACGATGAGTGAGCAGTATATCCAGGCGTCGCTCAAGGAATTGCTCAAAGGACGGACGTCGTTCATCATTGCGCATCGACTCAGTACGATTCGACATGCGGATCTGATTGTGGTGCTCGAGCAGGGGCAAATTCTCGAAACGGGGACGCATGAGGAGCTGATTTCGCAAGGGGGTAAATACCGGGATATGATCCAGCGTCAAACTGCAACTTCCGAGTTGGCAGAGGCGGATGTTGATGGATAGGATACGAGGAGAGAAGAGGAACCACGGATGAACACAGATCCACACAGATGAGACATGAATAATCCTGAAGTTTTCGATCAAGTGATCTGACTTATCGCTCCAATTACAGAACCTTTTGAATCCGTGTCTATCTGTGTTTATCCGTGGTTTGCATGCCGCCTCTATCGCCTCCCTTTTTTATCCCACCGAATGACCCTCTCCACGAAAGAGTCACACCATGAGAACTTTGCTATTGGCAGCCGCTTTGGCTGTCTGTTCGACGAATGTTTTTGCCCAGGAGACCGCAGAAGGCTTTCAGCCGTTTTTCAACGGCAAGGATTTTACCGGGTTGACGCAGCGTGGTGGAAAGGCTGTTTTTGAAGTCGAAGACAAGGACACGATTCTTGGTAAGACTGTGAAAGGTCAGCCGAACAGCTTTCTGGCGACGGACAAGATGTATCACAACTTCGTCATGGAACTCGACGTCAAGACGAACGAGATGAATGCCGGGATTCAGGTTCGCAGCAACGCCTATAAAGAAGAAGGCGAAGTCGAAATGAAGCAAGGGGACAAGATCATCAAAAAGAAGATCAAGCCCGGCATTGTGCATGGTTATCAGGTCGAGATTGATCCTTCTCCCCGAGCGTTCAGCGGGGGTGTTTATGATGAGTCACGCCGTGGCTGGTTGTATGAGCTCAAAGGGGACAAGCACGCTGATGCTCGCAAGGCATTCAAGGTCGGCGAGTGGAATCATTACAAGATCCAGTTCGTCGGCGACCATCTGCAGACGTGGGTCAATGGTGTCCCTTGTGCGGACCTGCATGATGACATGACGGCTGAGGGATTCATCGCGTTGCAAGTGCACTCGAATCCGAACTCGGATATTGAAGTGCGCTATCGCAACATTAAAATCAAAGAGTTGCCGGATGAGCGGAAGTCGAATTAAACTGAAGTGAATCGCAGGGGGGTTAAGCCCCCTGTTTTTATTAGTGGATTACATGATTGAGGTCACCATGTCGACCATTGCCTCGAAATCTGCATTCCCTGTTCTACACTCTGGCGATCATCTTACATTCGATGAATTCGTCGAGCGGGCGGCGAACACGAAGGAATTCAGTCATGCCGAACTCATTCAGGGAATTGTTTTCGTGACACCGGCACAGCGGTATCGTTTTCATGGCCAACCACTGTCAATCGTCACTGCACTTCTGACGGTTTATATGCTTGACACGCCGGGAACGGAATTCGGCACTCAGACGACGGTGAAGCTAGATGATCGAAATGGGCCTGAGCCAGATCTGTTTTTACGATTGATGCCGATCCGCCAAGGACTTTGTGATGTGAACGACAAAGACTACCTCGCTGGTCCTCCGGAGCTGGTCGTGGAAGTCGCGGCATCGTCTGTCAGCTTCGATCTCTATGAGAAGAAGGACATGTATGAAGAAGCCGGCGTCCTGGAGTATCTGGTCTGGCGCACAGAAGACGAGCAGATCGATTGTTTCCGACTGGTCGAGGGACGTTATCAGAAAGTCGTCGTCGAGAACGGCGTCTGGGAGAGTACAACATTTCCGGGCTTGCGCTTGGATTTGAATGCATTGCTGCGTTATGAATTGCAACTGGCAAGAAAGACGTTGCAGGAAGGGATGAACTCAGAGGTGTATCTGCAGTTTCAGAAAGTAATTTCGTAAAACCGAGGCGCTTCCTGTCGGGCGCGGCTCTGAAAGAATCGATCATAGAGGAGTGATTTGAAGTACTGATGAGTCAACAACGAGAACAGGGTGTACCGCCGGAGTGGGAGATGTTGGGGCCGGAGGTGCGTCAGCTGGTGGAGGTGATCGCGAAGCTGCGAAGCCCTGAGGGATGTCCCTGGGACCGCATGCAGACGATGGAGACGATCAAGCCTTATACGCTGGAAGAGACTTACGAACTGCTGGAAGCGATCGACTCGAATGACAATGTCGAGATCTGCGAAGAGCTGGGGGATGTGCTGCTTCAGGTGGTTCTCGATGCTCAGATTGCGACGGATGAAGGGCGGTTTTCGCTGACGGATGTCGTTCGAATCATCAAAGAGAAAATGATCCGTCGTCACCCGCACGTTTTTGGAGACGTCACCGCCGCGACGGCTGGGGAAGTCTCTGCGAACTGGCAGAAGATCAAGAAGGCGGAGAAGCCGAAGCGGACGTCGTTACTGGATGGACTGCCGAAGGATCTGCCGGCGCTGGCGAAGGCGGCGCGGATTCAGAAGAAGGCGGCAGATGTCGGGTATGATTTTCCACATCGGGATATGCTGTTCGACAAGCTGAAGGAAGAGCTGGGAGAGTTGTGCGAAGAGCTTTATGGGGCGTCGCAACCGCCGGTGCATGGGGTTGATGTCAATGAGGTTCACACGAAGGATGTCCACATTAGCGATGATGACTTGAAACATCGAGTCGAGAACGAACTTGGGGATGTCCTGTTTGTCCTGGCGAATATCGCGCGTCGGTTTGGTGTGAATCCGGAAGAAGCCTTGCGGAAGACGAATGCAAAATTCACTCGTCGTTTCCAGGCGATCGAACGCGGACTGGCCGCGGCAGGGATTGAACTGGGAACGGCATCGCTCGTCGAGATGGAGGAGCATTATCAGCTGGAAAAAGCTCGTGAAAAAAGTTCATTGAAGGCCGTGTGAAATAGACCATCCGTTCGAGGACGAGACATGAGACGTTTATTTCTAGTGAGTGTAGCGGTCAGCTGTTTCATGCAACTTGTCGATAATGCATACGCGGTTCAAACAGCAAACTGGAAGGACTTGACGGCTAAGAGTTGGGAGTGGTATCGATCGGACGAGCGTAATCAGGTGGTCGACAACATTCTTGCCTGGCAGACCCAGGCGGGAGGGTGGCCGAAGAATGTCGACACATCGAAGACGCCTCCACTCGGGCGGGGGCAGGAATTGCTCGAAGAGACGTTCGATAACGGAGCAACAACATTTGAACTACGCTTTCTCGCCCGGTGCCAGCGGGTGAAACCAGAAGAGCGAATTGCGACGGCATTCCATCGCGGGCTGGATCTCGTTCTCAAAGCCCAATACGAGAATGGGGGCTGGCCGCAGTACTATCCGCCACGAAAAAATTATACAGGGCAAATAACGCTCAATGACCAACTGATGGTCAATCTGCTGGGACTTCTTCGAGATGTGAGCCAGCCGGCGAAAGACTTTGTCTGGGTCGATGAGGCTCGTCGCCAAGTAGCGCAAGAGAAGCTGGCAAAAGGTATTGAATTGCTACTGAAACTGCAGGTTGTCATCGACGGCCAGAAAACAATCTGGGCAGCTCAGTATGATCGGGACACCCTCAAACCAGTGGCCGCGCGGAAGTTCGAGCCGGTTTCACTGGCGACTGCAGAGAGTGCAGGAGTAGTTCGCTTTCTGGTAACAGTGGACGGACGAAGAGACGAGATTGATCCTGCTGTGACGTCAGCTGTAGCGTGGTTTGAAGCCAATGCGATCTCCGGTTACCGATACGGTGACAAAGGGAAGCCAATGCTGCTTTACCCAGACCCGAATGGACCGTTGCTATGGGCAAGGTTTTATGACATCGAAACGGGTCAGGCTGTGTTCGGTCGTCGCGATGGCGTGATCGTCGGGACGTTGGAAGAACTCGATGAAGAGCGACGAGAAGGGTACGCGTGGTATGGGGACTGGGGAGTGGGGTTAAGGGCGAAGGTTCAGGAGTGGCAAGCGAAGTAAGAAAATGGGGCATAAAAAAAGGACCAGCGAAAATCGCTGGTCCTTTTTTATGACGAGAGCAGCTGATTACTGTTTGATCTTTTCGAGTTTCGCTTTGAGCGACTCGAGGAGTTTCTGGTCAGCCTTGTCACCCGCTTTTTCAGAAGATTCGAGTGCTTTCGACCAGACGCGGATGGCGTCGTCCTTGCGTCCGACTTTTTCGTAGACATCGCCCAGGTGGTCGAGGATGACTTCATCACCGCCGTCGCGTTTCTCGACAGCCTTCTCGAGTTGCTTGATCGATTCGTCGTATTCGCCCAGGCGGAAGAGGACCCAGCCCATGCTGTCGAGATACGAGCCATTGTCTGGCTCGTCGTTGAGGGCCTTCTGGATCATCTCCTTGGCTTTGTCGAGATTCTTGTTGCGGTCAGCGTAGAGATAGCCAAGATCGTTGTTGAGGGTCGTGTCGTCGGGATTCTTGAGATAAATCTCTTCGAGAACTTTCTCTGATTCATCGAAACGCCCCATCATCATGTAGACATTGGAAAGCGTCAGCGTGATACGGGTTTCAGTCTCAACGTCGTTACTGCCTTCAACGTCGGCGAGCAGGTTATTGAAAATCGTGATGGCTTCATCGAACTGTCTCGCATGGTAGTGAATCCAGCCTTCGAAGAAGAGAAACTCGAAGTTATCGGGGTCGATCTGTTGAGCTTCCTTGATCGTCTCGAGAGCCCGTGACGTTTCGTGATTGAGTTCGAGGGCATTGGCGGCTAGATAAAACAAAGCTGCTTTCTGCTGAGAAAATTCGGGGCGGTTGGCAGCATCCAGGAGGAGTTTCGTTCCTTCTGCGTACTGCTCCTTTTCGATCAGGTAGCTGGCCAATTCCTGGTAAAGACGGATATTCGGTTGTGGCTGAACAGCGATGGCAAACAGGAAGAATTTTTTGACGGCATCGATGTCGTCAGCTTCTTTGGCGAGCTTCCCGACCAGATACGCCTGGGCGAAATTCATCTTCGGAGGAGAGGCTGCGACGCGTTCCGAAGCGACCTTGATGACGCTTTCCACAAACGGTTTTTCTTGCGCGGCGACCTCAAGCTCTGCTTCCAGCGGATCAGTGTTTTCGCCGGAGGTGAGTGCATCGCCGATATAATCGACGTACTTGGCTGGTTCGTTCTGAAGTCGGGCGATCGTCAGCAGTCCCTGATAGGCAGGCTGGTTATCACGTCGCTTGAGCTGAGTTTCGAGAATCTTGCGGGCATCGTCATAACGCTTCGCTTCAATGTACTGCTCTGCGACGAAGTAGTTGAGCGGACGGTTGCGGCTGTCTTCGTTCAGGAGAGCTTCGATGCGAGGCAGGAGCTCCGCTTCTTTTCCAAGACTGGTATAGATGCGTTTGAGAAGGTTGTAAGGAGCTTCCCCAGACAGGTTCAAGTGGGCGTCGAGGTACTTGTTCAGTTCCGTCAAAGCCGTTTCGAAATCCCCCTGCTCGGCATTGACCATCGCCATGTAATAGCCAAGCAGCGCGGGATTCTTGCGACTGGTCGAGACAGCCAGTTTGAAGGCCTGAGTCGCAAGATCGAAGTTCTTGGCAAGAACAAATGTCTGGCCGAGACGTTCGTAGGTCTGAGCCTGATTGACAAGCAAAGCAGCACGGGCGTTGAGATTCAGGTTGTAATGATCCGGGTTCTGCATGGCATCGAAGAGAATTTCAAATGCCTTGGAAGCTTCTGCATGATTGCCCAGGATCGTATGGAACTCGCCAAGTTCGCGTTGCAGCGTGACAAAGACGATCGAATTTTTATCAAGATTCTTGGCTTCGAGTGCCTGATTGTAATAAGTGATGGCCTGCTGAATTCGTCCCTGACTGGCTTCCAGCATTGCGATGCGACGGAGGACCTGAATGTTCTCAGGATTCAATTCAACCAGTTGTTTGGCGTAATTGAGACCTTCGTCATTCTTCTGAAGGGCGAATGCAAGAGGCACGAGGACTTCGAGAATCTCAAGTGACTCGGGCTCCTCCGCGATCGCCATTTTGTATTCGTCGTAAGCAGCGGCGTTGTCGCCTTTGAGTTGCAGCGAACGACCGGCCAGGTAGTGAGCCAAAGCCTGCGAGTGTTTAATATCTTTGGGTTCGTCTGGCTTCTCCTGATCGATC
>SXPC01000020.1 GCA_005778225.1 Planctomyces sp.
AGAAACAAAAACTCTTTGGTTCTCACGAATCAAAAACTTTGAAGATCCTTGGGAAGGGGCGCGAACGATTCCTTTTCTTCGGGCTTTGAAAGAGAGATTGCCCACTTTGGTTGGCAAAGAGCCCAAGGAACTACTAAGAGAAATCGCGAACCGCCTCAATACAGCAAATGACTCAAATGCTGCTGAAATCGTCCGAGAGCTTAAGGCGATGAATTGGGAGACAACAAGTGCTGAAGATCTATACAATCACTTTTGCTTCGTAGGATTTCATGAGTCGAACGCCATCAATTGTTGGCATGCGAGCCAACATGAATCGTTGGCAATGTGGAACTACTACTGCAAAGGTCCAGGTTCGGTTGCAATCAAGTCCAGCGTCGAAAAAATTAAAAAAGCCTTTACCTTTACTCAGCACCCGGTAATTATCGGCAAGGTACAGTACTTCGATAATTATTCGGACGAAACGGTCTGTGAGAACACACTTCCTTACATCCTTAGAAAACCACTCAGTTACTCCTTCGAGTCAGAAGTGAGATTGATTACCACACCTGTCTTGGCGGCAATCAATGGCACCAGCGAAATGATCAACAATGATGGTGCCGCCGTTTTCGCGAATATCAAAGAATTGGTTGATGAGATTTACACGCATCCAAAGTGCCAAGAATGGGAATACGATCTCTTGAACAAATTGCTTACGAGGGTCGGCTTAGAAAGCATAACTGTAATGAAATCGTTTTTATCGACAAAGCCACAAGACTATGTACTTGAGCCAAAATCAAAACTAGGGTCTTAAACTAAGTTGAGCGTCTATCAAAATCCTCCCTAACACGTTGGGCTAAAGTTTTGATTTTCTCATCCATCTGGCGCTCAAACTCTTCTCGATTTATCGTCTTGCCAGCGGCATGATCAGCAGCCGCCTGTTCGATCAGCGTCAAGCTCTCCTGCATTTCCTCCTCGGTCAATGTGAACTCGTCATTTGAATCCACCGACTCCAACGCCGATTGCAGAAGCTCATCCACGCTTTCAAACTGCCCCGTTTGCATTTTCTGTTCGATCATTGCAACGGTTTGTGGGCTCAGGTCAATGCTCATGACAGGGTTCCTTTCAGTGCTTACAATCATATCACTGGAAAAGTTCAAGTCAAAAGGCGATCCATGCCCACCCTCGAAGACCTCACTCGCCCCTTCGCACTCCTCTCCCTCCTCCTCGCCATCGGCGTGCTCCTCTTCATTCTGCAGCTCACCCTGCTGCTCAGCCCCAGACTCAACCGTGGCTTTCCCATGGCCAGAAAAGCCATGCGCTGGATCGCGTACGCCTGGCTTGCCACCATGTTTCTTCTCACTGGACTCATCGTCGCCGGGTATCGATAGTAAAAATGCCGAGTCGTCCGGGTTGTCTCAACCCGGACGGCGAAGCCGCTGGAAACACCGTCAACTGCGCACAGGACGTCTATTCCGTGTTTCCATTCGTGCCTGGACGGCACTCCCCGGGTTAGGACAACCCAGGCTACCCTGACTTTCCATTGAGGTGAAACTCATCGGCGATTTTCAAGAAGTTTCCCAGCAACGCATGCCCGCATCCCGTCAAGATCGACTCCGGGTGGAACTGCACCCCGAACGTCGGATGCTCGACATGCTGCAGCCCCATGATCACCCTGCGATCGTCCCGCGTCCTCGCCGTCACCTTTAAGCAGTCTGGCAGCGTCGACTCCTCGACGACCAGCGAGTGATAACGCCCTGCTTCAAACGTCTTCTCGATCCCGTCAAACAGCTTCGTTCCGTCATGCTCGACGGTCGACGCCATCCCATGCATCGGCTGTTCATCCCGAACCACGCTCCCACCAAACGCCTGCCCGATCGCCTGATGTCCCAGACAAATCCCCAGCATCGGCGTCACTCCTGACAGTTGCCGTATCACCTCCAGTGACACCCCCGCTTCATTCGGCGTACAGGGTCCAGGCGAAATGATGATTGACGAGAACCTCGACGCTGCGATCTCCCCCACTGTCATCGCATCATTGCGCACGACAACAATGCCACGTCCTAACTCGCGCACATAACGCGCGAGGTTGAACACAAAGCTGTCATAGTTATCAATCAGAAGGACTTCACTCATCGCGACCATCTATTCCCGGATTCTATGCCAAAGAGGTCACAGAGGACTCAGAGACAAAAACCAATCTCCTCAAAAAAATCTGATCTCTTCCTATCTGTGTCCATCCGTGTTTATCCGTGGTTCCTCTTCTTTCTCCGTGAACTCTGTGGCTAAACCCCTCCCTCACCCAAACGCGCGCAGCATGCCCGCCGCCTTATCCAGCGTCTCGCGATACTCATCCGCAGGGTTCGATCGACACGTCACGCCACCGCCCACTGGCAGCGTCAACCATCCACCCGCTTGCGAGATCGTGCGGATCAAAATACTCGAATCAAAATCTCCGTTCCAGGACCGCCAGAACAGCGATCCGCAATATGGCCCGCGCGGCAGACGCTCCAGTTCCGAAATGATCTCCATCGCCCGGATCTTCGGTGCTCCGGTGATCGATCCTCCCGGAAAGGTCGCGGCCAGCAGATCCCAGACATCCCGCCCCGGCTCGAGCGTTCCCGTCACTTCCGAGACCAGATGTTGCACCGTCTCATACTCTTCCACGATGCATAACTTCGGCACCTGCACCGACCCCGGCTGACAGACCCGCGACAAATCATTCCTCATCAGATCGACGATCATGATGTTCTCTGCCCGATCTTTGACCGACGTCGCGAGATCTTCTCGTTGATACAGATCCGCTTCCGGACGATGCAGACGACGACGGGTCCCTTTGATCGGCCGGGTCGTCACCTGCCCGTTCGTCACCTGCAGAAACCGCTCCGGCGACGACGAGACAATCCCCCAGCCATCCCCCTGCACCAGCGCTGCAAACGGAGCCGGGTTCGTCCGACGCAGCGTCTCATAAAGCTCCAAAGGCGACCGCTCCGCTTTCAACCAGAACTGCTGCGAAAGATTGGCCTGAAAAATATCCCCCGCCCGAATGTACTCAATAACTTTCCCAACCGCCTCTTCATACTCCGCCTGATCGAAGTTCCCAAGAACCGACAATCCTTCCCGAAGTCTCACCCTCTTCAAGGCGAGCGGGGGGTGTAAACCCCCTGTCCCTTCGACTCCCAATCCAAGCTCACCACTCCGAGTACGACCAGACTTCAACCGCTCCAGAACCCCCTCCACATCCCCACACAAGTCCTCCCTCACCATCAGGCGACAATTCTCCGCAACGTGATCCCAAGCGATCACCCAGGGATAAACCCCCACCTGCATCGCCGGTATCGGCAGCCCCTCAAACTCCGCCCGCGATAACTTCTCAAACGCTCGCCCGACTTCATAAGAAAGATGTCCCGCGATCCCTCCCTGAAACGGCGGCAACGCCGGATCACTCTCCATCGCGAACTCACGCGACCACCGGCGCAACGTCTCGAACGGGTCACTCCCCTGCTCGACCGCTTCCAGCGTCACCGTCTCAACCGGCTCTGCCATCAAATACGAGTATCGCGACAACACCCCG
>SXPC01000189.1 GCA_005778225.1 Planctomyces sp.
CGTTCTCTTGCCTGTCGCTCACCCTCATCCGCCCGTCGGGCACCTTCTCCCCGCAAGGGAGAAGGGACATTAACTGTGGAGTTTACTATGTTGACTCAAATAAGAATTTCTGTCGTCATGCTGGTACTAATGACGGTTTTAACTGGTGGGGTTTATCCGGCCGTAGTGACTTTGATTGCACAGACTATCTTTCCACGGCAGGCGAACGGGAGTCTGATTGTGGTCGATGGGAAGTGTGTTGGGGCGGAGTTGATTGGGCAGCAGTTCTCGGAGCCTAAGTACTTCTGGTCGCGATTGTCGGCGACGGGGCCGGTGGCGTTTAATGCGGCGGCTTCGAGTGGATCGAACTATGGGCCGATGAATCCCGCGCTCAAAGATGCGGTGACTGGACGAATCGAAAGTCTTCGTGGTGATCAGAGTGATCACGCGAAAGTGCCTGTCGATCTCGTGACGTCATCGGCAAGCGGGTTGGATCCACATATCAGTCCAGCGTCGGCACAATTCCAGATTGCACGTGTTGCGAACGCGAGAAACCTGGAGGCTGCGAAGGTTCGGGAGTGTGTTGACGCTGCGACCGAGGGGCGTCAATTTGGATTCCTAGGTGAGCCGCGTGTGAATGTTTTGAAACTCAATCTGGCCCTTGACTCACTTGCCAAGTAAGTTGCATCCATGATCGATGTGCGTCCTGACCCTGATGAACTCCTCGTCCGCGTGAAAGCGGAGATGCAGACGCGTCGTCGGGGAATGCTCAAGATTTTCTTTGGCTACGCAGCAGGCGTCGGCAAGACGTATTCCATGCTGGAGGATGCTCATCGGGCGATTGCGACGGGCGTCGATCTGGTGGTCGGGTATGTTGAGCCTCACGCCCGACCTGAGACGCAGAGGTTGTTGCAGGGGTTGGAAATTCTGCCGACGTTGAAGTTTGAGTACCGAGGGGTGACGCTTCAAGAGGTTGATGTCGATACGGCGATTGCACGTCGTCCGGATATCATTCTGGTCGATGAACTGGCCCACTCAAACGCAGAAGGTGCACGTCATGCCAAGCGTTATCAGGACATTGAGGATCTACTCGAAGCGGGGATCAATGTCTGGACGACGTTGAATGTACAGCACATTGAGAGTCTGAATGATGTTGTGGGGCAGATCACGGGAGTCGTCGTTCGAGAGACGATTCCGGATCATGTCTTTGATTCGGCAGATGACATTGAACTGGTTGACTTGACGCCTGAGGAGCTGCTTTCCCGGTTGAATGCCGGGAAGGTCTATCTCAGTGACCAGGCACAACGCGCGGTCCAGAGTTTCTTTCGACGCAATAACTTGACGGCCCTGCGTGAGATGTCTTTGCGACAGGCGGCTCAGCGGGTCCATGTCGAAGTCGAAGCGGCTAGGCAGAGTACGTCGGAGAAACAACCCTGGGCGACGATTGATACGCTGCTGGTCTGTGTGGGGCCGAGTCCGACGACGGCTCGTGTGATAAGAACCGCCAAGCGTCTGGCGACGGCCCTCAATGCGAAGTGGATCGCTGTTTCGGTCGATCGTGCAGAGGGAGATAAAAACGGGCCAGCCTCTGCACAGATTGCCGAACACTTCCGTCTGGCGGAGCGGTTGGGGGCAGAGACAGCGACACTGATTGGCGATGATGTCGCGGGCACTGTTCTGGAGTATGCCCGGCAGCGGAATGTGACCAAAGTCTTTATTGGTAAGACGAAGCAGCCGGTGTGGCGGCGGGTGTTTCATGGGTCCGTTGTTGATCATCTGCTGGAGCAGAGCGTGAAGATTGATGTTTATGTGATTCATGGTGAGAAGGAGGGGAAACGCCCTGCGACTGCGCGAAACGCTGACGCCTTCCAATGGCGCCCTCTGTTCCTGGCGAGCGGTGTTGTGGGAGTCGCATGTGCGATTGGGATTGGGCTTCGTTCTGCGCAGTTGGCGGATGCGGAAGCGAATGTCGTCATGATCTTTCTGGCGGCGGTGGTGTTTGTGGCTTCGTATCTGGGTAGCCGGGCGTCGGTGTGGGCGAGTGTTGTCTCGGTGTTGCTGTTCGACTTTTGTTTCGTGCCGCCGATCGGGACGTTTGTGGTGTCCGACTCGGAATACATCCTGACGTTCTGTGTGATGCTCGCGATTGGGCTCTTGATCGGATCGCTAACGAGTCGGTTGAAACTGCAGATTGAGAACTCGAAACAGCGTGAGAGACGGACGTCGGCTCTTTATGAACTGGGGAAACAATTGGGCTCGCTGTATGGTGTTTCATTCCTGGTGAATGCAACCGGGCGAAAAGTTCAGGAGATGACCGGAGGCGAAGTCGTCATCTATCTCAAGCAGGGCGGCCAGCCGGTGGAGATGTATTTCGGACAGGGAACCGCGCTGGCAAAGCATCCAGTCAGTCTGCCAGCCGCTCAGTGGGTGACTGATCATGATCAGATTGCAGGGACAGGGACCGATACCCTGCCAAACGCCATCGGGTTTTTTCTTCCGTTGATCGGATCGCAGGAAACGCATGGGGTGATCGCGGTTCGAGTGGACGACACGGAGCGTCTTTTGCAGCCGGAGCAGCGTCGGCTGTTGGAAGCGTGCGCGAGTCAATTGTCATTGGCATTGGAGCGGGATCATCTGGCGATCGAGGCCGCGGATGCAAGAATCGAAGCGGAGACGGAGCAGGTTCGCAGCAGTTTGTTGAGCGGCGTCTCGCATGATTTGAAGACGCCACTGGCGGTGATCGCGGGGGCTTCGGGGACGCTGCTGGAGTCTGAGTCGTTGACAGAGCAGACGCGTCGCGATTTGCTGGAGACGGTGGCTGAGGAAGCGGATCGGCTGAATCGTCTGCTGGAGAATATTCTGCAGATGTCGAAGCTGGATGCGAATGTCTCGGCCAGAAAGGACTGGCATGTGCTTGAGGAGATTATCGGGTCGGCGCTGCATCGGTTGACAAAGACGCTCGCAGAATACCGGGTCGAAATTCACCTCCCGCCAGACCTGCCGCTGATTTGGGTGGATGGATTATTGATTGAGCAGATCTTCATCAATCTGCTGGAGAATGCAATGCGCTACACCCCATCGGGAACATTGATCACGATCTCGGCTGTTGTTCAACCATCAGTCCTGCTGATTCGGGTCTCGGATAACGGGCCGGGGATTCCACTGGGGCTGGAGGAGAAGATCTTCGAGAAGTTCTATCGTGCGACTGAGATCAACGATGGAGGGAGAGGAAGTGGGCTGGGGCTGGCGATCTGTCGTAGTATCGCGCGCCTTCATGGAGGCGACATCAAAGCTGGTCAGCGAGTCGGTGGTGGGGCGGAGTTTCTGTTGACGTTGCCGCTGTTGAAATCGGCTCCGCAGGTTAAACTGGACTCGGAAGCGAGCTGACGATGTCACAACCACTGATCCTGATAATTGAAGATGAACCTCCGATTCGTAAGCTGCTGCGCGCTTCGTTATCGGATGCCGATTATCGGATCAATGAAGCATCGAGCGGGGCAGAGGGGATCAAGCTGGCGAGTGTCCAACCGCCCGATCTGGTGATTCTCGATCTGGGACTGCCGGACATTGATGGGCAGGAAGTGATCCGAAGATTGAGAGAGTGGTTGACGAGTCCGATCATCATTCTTTCGGCCCGTGATCAGGAGCAGGAGAAGATCGATGCCCTGGACGGAGGGGCGGATGATTATGTTACCAAGCCATTCAGCGTCGGAGAACTGCAGGCGCGGATGCGGACGGCGTTGCGTCACCATCAACGCGCTTCGCATGAAGCAGCAACATTTGCACTGGGGGAACTCAAGGTCGACTATGAGTCGCGCATCGTGATGCTGTCCGGTTCACCGATTCACCTGACACCACTGGAGTACAAGCTGCTGATCACGCTGATCAAGCATCAGGGCAAGGTCCTGACGCATCGCTTTCTGCTGAAAGAAGTCTGGGGCCCGCATCATACGCAGGAGAATCATTACCTGAGAGTCTTCGTCGCGAATCTACGACGCAAAGTCGAGCCAGATGCAGCGCGGCCACGGTTCATTATCACGGAGCAGAGTGTCGGGTATCGGTTTGCGGGCTCGTGATCAGTTTGCGGGTTTGATGCTGGCATAGCAGGCGACGCTGAGGATGACAGCACAACCAATTAAAGTTCGCAGGTCAGGGAATTGGCTGATGAGAATGGCGGCAAGGATGATGCCGTAGACTGGTTCGAGGCAGGTGATCAGGCTGGCGGTGCGGGTGTTGATATGCGTGAGGCTGGCGATGAAGAGTGCATGCGGGACGGCGGTGCAGAGACTGCCCAAGATCAGAAGAGAGACGAGATCAGAGTTTGAGGGACGGGTCGTATAGAGGCTGACTGTGGCCAGGAGGCAGAGCCCTGCGATGAACTGCTGGTGAAAAGCGACGACGAGGCCGGAGTAACGCTTGACGAGCTGGCGGTTCGATAAGGAGAGAAATGCAAACAGGATCGCGGAGAAGATACCCCAGACCGCACCGCGGGTCGTGTCGTTCTGCCAGTTGAATTCGGGTGCAACTAAGATTACCCCCAGGATAACAACAGCCGCGATCGCGATGTCTGAGAGTTTTGGAAATCGTCTCGAAAGGGCCGGTTCGAGGAGAGCCACCCAGATGGTGAAGGTGGAGACGGTCGTCAGGCCGACAGCCACACCCGCCATCTGGATCGACATGAAGAAGGTGACCCAGTGGGCGGCGAGAAGAGAACCGGTGATCGCGAAGAAGGCCCAATCAAGCTTCGACTGAGGCGCAATTGGTTGCCTCGTAAAAAGCAGCATGCCGAGAAGTGTTGCTGCTCCGATGAGCGAGCGGGAGAAGACGATGTCAGTCGCAGGGAGCGCGACGACTGCTCCTAGCGGGCCAGAGATGCCGAAGAGCAGGACCGCGATGTGGATTGCGATCAGACTTTTCTTGTGCTGCTGTTCCATGACAGAAGATGACACAGCTGCCTCTACTCTTCGACCTGAAAGTCTTGAAGAGAGGCGACTGCGACTGTGCTGACACGGCCGATCAGAGGATTCACGGAGCCTTTGCCATCGGGATGGACGCGGTTACTCAGGAAGATGACATAGAGATCGCGGACAGGATCGATCCACAGAGACGTACCGGTAAAGCCGCCGTGACCGTAGGCGCGGCTGGACATCATATCGCCACGCTGGGACGAATAGCCTGTGCGGATGTCCCAGCCAAGTCCACGTAAGCCGCCTGTGACTTTGACCGGAGTTGTCATGAAATCGATGGTTTCTGGTTTGAAGATTCTCCGGCCGCTAAGTTCCCCTTTGTTGAGCAGCATCGTTGCATAACGGGAGAGGTCACTGGCAGTGGAGAAAAGACCAGCGTGACCTGCTATGCCATCGAGTTTGTAGGCGCGCGGGTCGTGAACTTCACCACGCATCCAGCGGCCTTCGCGCTCCTGGGTGAGAGCCGCTCGTTCCCGGAGAGGCTCCGAGGGGTTGTATCCGGTTTCCGTCATACCAAGAGGAGAGAAGATTTCCTGACGGGAGAACTCATGCACATTCAGTCGGGTGATCTTTTTGACGAGATATCCGAGCATGATGAAGTTGACGTCGCTGTACATGAACTTTTCGCCAGGGGTGGCGACGGGTTTTAGCAGGAGTAGGCGTCGGAATGCGTCGTCTGCGCTTTGCAGGTAATCCGCGATGGGGTTATCGGGGATGAGGCCGGACTGGTGAGTGAGCAGTTGCAGGACGGTGATGGATTCCTTGCCGTTGTTGGCGAAGTCTGGTTCATAGTCGGCGACGGGCTTTGTGATGTCAATCTGGCCGCGTTCAACAAGCAGCATGATGCTCGTTGCTGTGGCAATTGGTTTCGTCAGAGACGCGAGATCAAAGACGGTATCAGTCAACATTGGTCGCACGTCCGGCTTGAGACTCAGATTGCCATAAGCTTTGTGGTAGGCGATGCCTGCACGACGGCCGATGAGGACAACGGAACCTGGCATCTTCTCCTGGCGGATGCCTTCTTCGACGATTTCATCGATATATGCCAGTCTCGCGGGATCCATTTCCAAAGCGATGTCCGTGTTCTTCATCTTTGGTTCTTGAGCAAACGCCGGAGAGGGGAATGACTGCGTCATGGAAGCGGCGATGGCACTGACAATGGAGGTGGTCAGGAATTGGCGTCGGTTTGGCATGCGTTTACTACCATAGGCGGAGATGATTCAATGAGCCTGATCGTACAACGATTTGTTAACGTGTGCTATCACCAGAGATGGCGCACGGGATTTCGCATGAACCAAATTGGCTGTGGAGTCACCGAAGAAAATTGATTGATTCGTCGGTTATTGTTGTGAGAAGGAATGTTGATTCTTTTAGCGTCGATTCTAAGATGGAAGACACCATGTCACGCCCTGCGACGGAAGCACTATGCCTGTTGATCCCAAACAGACCACTTATTTTAAACAGGCTCGTTTCACGACTCGTCTGCCGAACAGCTACCTTTATGCCCCGTCGCATTACTGGCTGCGAGAAATCGAGCCCGGCTTGTTTCAGATCGGGCTAACCCGATTTGCGTCGCGTATGTTGGGAGACTTTGTCGAGATTGGCTTTGAATGTCAGCCAGGAGAGCCCGTGAAATCCGGAGACGTGATTGGCTCGATCGAGGGATTCAAGGCGATCTCGGATATTTACTGTGCTGCGGTGGGCGAGTTTGCAGGTGGGAACGCAGCGATTCTCTCCGACCCCGATCTCGTCGGGAATGATGCTTATGATCGCGGGTGGATGTACGCGGTCAAGGGGAAGCCAGGCGATGATGTCCTGGACGTGCATGGGTACATGGCGTTATTGAACGCGACAATTGAAAAGATGCTCGATGACGAGAAGGAAAAGCCATGCTGAAGCCTACTTACATCATGATCGGCGGATTCCTGGGGGCTGGCAAAACGACTGCCGTCTTGAAACTGGCTCAGCTTTTCTCAGCTCAGGACAAGAAAGTCGGCCTGATTACCAATGATCAGAGTATTGGGCTGGTCGATACGGCGTTGCTCGATTCCCACGGGTTTGCGACCGAAGAAATCACCGGGGGATGTTTTTGCTGTCGGTTTGGGTCACTGATCGATGCTGCCGATCGTCTGACGACAGCGACACAACCAGATATCTTTCTGGCCGAGCCGGTCGGAAGTTGTACGGACTTGCGGGCAACTGTCAGTTACCCGCTGACCAGAATGTATGGGGAGAATTTTACGATTGCGCCATTGAGTGTGCTGGTTGATCCAGTTCGCGCACAGAGAATCCTGGGACTGAAAGCAGGGAAGAGCTTCTCTAGTAAAGTACGATACATCTACGAGAAGCAGCTGGAGGAAGCGGATATCGTCGTCATCAACAAGACGGATCTCTTGTCTGCCAGTGAACTCGATGAGTTGACGACTGCGATTCAGTCTCGCTACTCGGAAGTCGCTGTCTTTCCGATCTGCGCACGAACTGGCGAGGGGATGGAAGCCTGGACGGATGCCATTGTGAATGGTCAGTTGGCGAAGCGGTCGTCGATGGATGTTGACTACCAGGTTTATGCGGACGGTGAAGCATTGCTGGGGTGGCTCAACCTGCAAGCGAACATCAATTCGGACGAAGAAGTTGATGGAAATGAGTGGTTACTCTCGTTTGCTCAATCGTTGTGCGATGAACTCAAGACGATCAACGCGGAAGTCGCTCACCTGAAGATGACCTTGATGCCGGAGTTCGGAAATGACCTGGCGGTCGTCAATCTCGTACGTGACGGGATGTCGCCGGAGATCGCCTATGAACTGGCTGATCCGCTCGATTCAGGAGAGTTGCTGGTGAACTTGCGTGCTGAGGCGGATCCGAGTCAGTTGAGGTCCCTGGTCGTCGAGTTATTGCAGTCAGCAGGTCAGGCGGGTAAGCTAAACGTTGTTGTGACAACTGTTGAAGCGTTTCGACCTTCGCCACCGACGCCGACGCATCGGTTGTCGGGGAGTGTTTGAGAGATTCGAGATCAGTTCGTGAGTTGAATACACAGGGGGTTGACACCTCCCGCTCGCCTCTAAGAGTTAGAAATCTGCATGTCTTCGAAGATCCTTTATTGTCATTGCACTTACGCGAAGATCGTGGCGGAAGATGTCAAGACCGGGGTATTGAAGCAACTCAGCGAGCAATCGTGCGATCATCCGTTCGATGCCGTGGCCGATCTGTGCGAACTTTCGGCCAAAGGGGATTCGTCGCTGCAAGACTATGCGGCTCAGCCGGGGTTAAAGATTGTGGCGTGTTATCCCCGCGCGGTGAAATGGTTGTTTTCCGCGGCAGGTGCGAAACTTGGCGAAGATATTTCGATTTTGAATATGCGAACACAGACAAGTGATGAAATTGTGGCGCAAATTCGTAAGGAATCGACTTCTGGGACGACACAGGATGTCGCGACTGAGATGAAGGAGCCAGAAGGTACATGATTGCGAACGCCATCCAGGTACAAAAGATCGTCATTTACGAGGGGCCGGACAGCCAGCCACTCGATGCCGAGTTCCGATTTTCGCTCGTGCAAGGCCTGCTTAAGAGCGGCTACGCAGCTCGGATGACTCGTCTGGCGGATGACGTTGGTGCAGCGGCATCGCAGAGCATTATCGTCCTGGGGGATTTAGCAGGTTCGATGCCAGAATGGCTGGGAAGACTGGTCCAGAACGGTCGCTCGTTTGCTCATGATATTCGCGGGTTGCCGGTCGAACAGATCGTGCAGCGTGTCGTCGAGACCTGTCAGAAGACGGCTCTTGGAACGGCTGGGGGATGGAAGCCCTGGTTTCCGGTTATTGATTATGATCGCTGCACAAACTGCATGCAGTGCCTGAGTTTCTGCCTGTTTGATGTCTACGGCGTGACCGACAAAGGCAAGATCAATGTTCAGAATCAGAGCAACTGCAAGACCGACTGCCCGGCTTGCTCGCGGGTCTGCCCGGAAGTGGCGATTCTGTTTCCGAAGTACAAAGCCGGCCCGATCAATGGCGACGAAGTCAACTCAGATGACATTCGTCGCGAGGCGATGAAAGTCGATATCTCCGCCCTGCTGGGAGGTGATATCTATTCCATGCTCAGAGATCGAAGTGCGAAGGCGAAGTCTCGATTCTCCAAAGAACGTGATGATGACCGTGCCCTCAAGGAACGCCAGCGCTGTCTGACGAAACTCAAGGACTCGATGGACCTCGAGATTCCTACCGAAGTCCTGTCCAGCCTGCCGTCTATTGATCAGATTCAGAAGAAGGCCGTTGAAGCCAAGAAAAAAGCTGCTGATGCCATCGCGATGAACGCCGCCGTTAACTCGAGCGAGGAAGCAAAGGGTTAACTTATGATTTTGAAACTCGGCTACCGGATGATGGCTTCGACGGATCGAAAAGTCCTTTGGAAGTTTGCCTACAACTTCGGATTCAAGGGGATGCTGTCGGTTCAGAAGTTCAAAAGACGTCTGAAGAAGGGGATTCACTTCCCGCCGTTTCTGTTCATTTCCATGATCAACAGTTGCCAGCTGCGTTGTCAGGGGTGCTGGGTTGATGTCTCTGCGAAGCGTCAGATGATCACGATTGATGATCTCAATCGCGTCATCACCGATGCCAAGAAGCACGGCAACAGCTATTTCGGTTTGCTGGGTGGCGAGCCGTTCATGCACCCGAACCTGTTTGATGTGCTGGAAGCGCACCCCGATTGTTACTTTCAGATCTTCACCAACGGGCAGCTGATTACGGATGAAGTCGCTGCTCGACTGCGAAAATGCGGCAACGCGACTCCGCTGGTCAGTATCGAAGGTTCGGAGATCGTCAGTAATGAACGTCGCGGCGGGAAAGACGTCCTCAACAAGACGATGCAGGGGCTGGAGAACTGCGTTAAGCATAAATTGATCGTCGGAGTCGCGACCAGCGTCTGTCAGACAAACATCAATCTGGTCAGCGAAAACTGGGTACGACGGCTGATCGAACTCGGTGTGCATTACGTCTGGTTCCATACGTACCGCGTGGTCGGACCGAATCCTGCGGAAGACCTGGCACTCACGCCGGAGCAGATTCTACAGGTACGCAAGTTTGCCGTCGAGATGCGTGGCAAGCTGCCGATCGGGATCGTCGATGCCTACTGGGATGACAAGGGGGAGGCGCTCTGCCCGATGGTGACCGGGATCAGCCATCACATCGGGCCATCCGGGGCGATCGAGCCTTGTCCGATCATCCAGTTTGCCACCGAGACGATCAAAGACAGCCCCAGTATTTACGATCTGATGACCAAGTCCGAGTTTTTGAACGATTTTCGTGAAACGTCCGCAAAAGCCACGCAAGGTTGTATCGTGCTCGAGCGCCCTGATCTGGTCCATGATCTTGTCGTCAAGCACGGTGCCAAAGATACGACGCAGCGTCAGACGGCGCTTGTCGAACTTCAAGTCTTGAAACCTCGAAACAGTCAGCACAATCCTCAGGAGCAAATTCCCGAGAAGCACTGGCTGTACCGGTTTGCCAAAAAGCACTGGTATTTCGGATTCAATGCCTACACCTGATCAACCTGGCTTGAGACAATAAACGCGTCGCCCACCTAGAGAGACCATCCGGAGCGAATTCATGCAATTGCCGATTGTCATTCCGAGAGCAGTCCCGCTACAGCGCGAACGAAAGCCTCAGGATAATATTCCTCAGACGCTTCCCGAGCGCGAAGCCGTCCGCAGTGGCATTCGGACCTTCCTGCAAGCCCGGAATGTCGTCCCGCCATTGAGCATGGAAGAACTGCGATCGCTGACGACAGAGTTCGTATCCCAACGCCAACTCGATGAGAAATACACCGATTACGTCGGTGTCATCCTCAGCAGCGAAGTCTGGCGAGACCAGTTGGCGACCGTCCCGTTCGAAAAGCGACTTCTGCTGCTGCCGAAGTGTATGCGGGTTGAGGCTCACTGTCCTGCTCCGTTCGATGAATTCGGGCTGCTCTGCAAACAATGCGGTCAGTGCAGTATTCAGGATCTGCAGGAAGAGGCAGAGCGACTCGGCTATGCCGTCCTCGTCGCTGAGGGGTCAGCCCTTGTCATGGCGATTATCGAGACGGGCAAGATCGAAGCGATCATTGGTGTGAGTTGTCTCTCGGTCCTGGAGAAGGCCCATCCTTACATGGAGGCGGCTGCGATCCCGGGAGTCGCGATTCCGCTGCTGCAGGACGACTGCAAAGATGTGACCGTTGATCTCGACTGGATCTGGGAAGTCATCCACCTTCATAGTGACGATCAGACGTTCCGATTGAATCTCGATGAGCTTCGCTCGGAAGTTCAGACCTGGTTCGAGAATGACTCTTTACGACGCCTGATGGGACCAGCCAAAACGGAGACTGCCAAGCTCGCGTTGGATGCGCTCGCCCAGGCTGGGAAACGCTGGCGCCCATTTCTCACCGTCTGTGCCTGGAAGGCGCTGCTTGAGGGACAGGACCAGCCAGCACCGGATGATTTGAAGAAGCTCGCGATTGCAGTGGAATGCTTCCACAAAGCCTCCCTCATTCACGATGACATCGAAGATGATGATGACTTCCGCTACGGCGAAGCGACCCTTCACGTCACGCATGGCATCGGTGTCGCGATCAATGTCGGCGATTATCTGATTGGCGAGGGATATCGTCTGATTGGGGAATGCAAGTCAGCGGGAAGTCAGATGGCGTCCATGCTGCTGGCGGCTTCCATGGGGCACCGTACGTTGTGCCTGGGGCAGGGGGCAGAGCTCATCTGGGCACAGAACCCACAGCCGCTCGCGATGACGCAGGTGCTCGATATCTTCCGTCAGAAGACGGCTCCAGCATTTGAAGTCGCTCTTCAATTAGGTGCCCATTACGCTGGCGCGGACGAAGAGACGTCCGAAGTCATTGCCCGCTACAGCGAAGCTCTCGGCATCGCGTATCAGATTCGCGATGACCTGCACGACATGGATTCGGACGACGAGTCCGACGACCTGAAAGCCATGCGACCATCGCTGCCGCTGGCGATCCTCGGCGAGCGCACGAAGGCGAAACCTGACGAGTATCACATCGTTGAGAAGGCCTGGCGTCGCGAAGCCTCCGACGATGATCTGGCAGAGATTCGACGTTTGATGGAACAATACGAGGTCCGCAAGCGTTGCCAGATTCTGCAGGAGTCGTATAAAGAAGAAGCGATTCGCGCACTGACCGCGCTGGATAATCCGAGTCTCAAGGGACTCCTTCGTCGCGTCATCAGCAAGATTTTCACCATCGAAGTACAAGGCTGGTGCAGTGAGTTTGAATCGAGAAATGTTGCAGGTCGCCCGACTCTCGCCGAAGTTGCTCGGTGAGGCGACCCAACTCGTCGCGAGTTTTCTGCACGGCTTGCACCGGGACGATGGGGGTTACGCCAATCGAGCGGGTGAAAGCGATCTCTATTACACCTCGTTTGCGGTTTCAGGACTCGTCGCGCTGCAGGAGAAGCTGCCGGCCGAGTCGCTGAATCGGTATCTGGGATCGTTTACAGACATTGAGTCATTGGACTTGGTGCATCGAGCCTGTCTGGCGCGGGTCTGGACTCTTCTACCAGCCGAGGGACGGTCTCCTGATGTTCGTGCTGCTCTTTTGGAAACGAGCGAGACGTTTCGGACTCCCGATGGCGGCTACAACGCGCTGCCCGGCACGACACAGGGAACGCTGTACGGCTGCTTTTTATCGCTGGGACTGTATCAGGATCTGCATTGTCCGATGCCAGAAGTCGACCGGATGGCGGAGTGCATTCAGTCGCTGCGAACCAAAGATGGCGGGTTCGCCAACAGCTCTGATCTGCCAATGGGATTGACGCCGACATCGTCAGCCGCGGCCGCGCTACTTCGTCAGCTTGGCAAGCCAGTCGACCTGGAATTACGGGACTGGCTTCTCTCGCGATTCAGTCCAGAGGGCGGTTTCCGGGCAGCTCCGGAAGCACCGATGCCCGACCTCCTTTCGACGGCGACGGCGCTCCATGCGTTGTCGTCTTTAGGAGTCGATTTCAGACGGATTCACGAGCCCTGCCTCGATTATATTGATTCCCTTTGGACCGCGCGAGGCGGGTTCCACGGCACGTGGGAAGACGACACACTGGACTGCGAATACACGTTCTATGGACTGCTCGCGTTGGGGCATCTGAGCGTTTGAAAAGGCGATGACGTGAACGCGGACGAGTATCAAATATTTGAACAGATGCGAGTGAATGCTCGTCAGTATCTGCTCGATCAGCGTATTGGGAATGGCTGCTGGGAAGGGGAACTTTCCAGCAGCGCTCTTTCAACAGCCACCGCCATTTGTGCGATACGGGATTATCTGCGTCAGACTGGTCCTAACGAAGAACTGAAAAATCAGGTCGAGCGTGGACTGAGCTGGCTGCGCGACACCCAAAACCAGGACGGCGGATGGGGAGATACGACGCTGAGTTTCAGTAACATCAGCACGACCTGTCTGGTCTGGGCTGCCTTCAGAGGCAGGGACCACGAGTTTGCAGATGTCGTTGAGCGCTGCGAAGCCTGGTTGACAGCAAAAGCCGGCGGCTTGACTCCCAAAAAACTCGCGAGGGCGATTCGCAAACGATACGGCAAGGACCAGACTTTCTCCGTCCCGATCCTGACGGCATTGGCGTTATCCTGGCGACTTGGAGACGGAGCAAACGCCTGGAAGCTCGTTCCGCAGTTGCCGTTTGAACTGGCCTGGTTTCCGCAGTCCTGGTTTGCAGCGATGCAACTGCCTGTCGTCAGTTACGCGTTGCCCGCGCTGATTGCAATCGGTCAGGTGCGTCATCACAACCGGCCGAGTCTGAATCCACTGCTGCGACTGATGCGGAACAGTGTCATTGAGCCGACGCGACGAGTTTTAAAGAAGATCCAGCCGACCAGTGGCGGGTTCCTGGAAGCAACGCCGCTC
>SXPC01000190.1 GCA_005778225.1 Planctomyces sp.
CAGGAGGCGTTGGAAACGAACTTGTGCTCTGGAGACAGCTCTTTGTCATTGACACCCATGACGCAGGTCAGGTCTGGTTGATCTTTGCAAGGAGCCGAGATGATGACTTTCTTAGCACCAGCTGCGATGTGGCTGTCGTAGCCTGATTTGCCGCCACCGGCTCGCTTGGTGAAGATCCCGGTTGATTCCAGGGCGACTTCGACGCCCATTGCTCCCCATGGCAGTTTGGCAGGATCGCGTTCAGCGACGACTTTGACTGGCTTGCCGTTGACGATGATGGTATCGCCGTCGACTTCGACGGTGCCACTGAAGCGGCCTTGGACAGAGTCGTACTTGAGCAGGTTGGCGAGGTCTTTGGGATCGCCGAGGTCGTTGATGGCAACGATTTCGAATTCAGAAGGGCGAGCAGCCATGGCGCGGAAGGAAATACGACCGATACGACCAAAACCGTTGATACCAACACGAACTGCCATGAAATGAGCTCCTCACCTTTTGAAGACGAAACCAAAATTAGCGCGATTGAATATCGTCGTGATTAGACAATTCACAAATCGTAGCAAGATGTCAGTGGGAGGCAACTGTGCAAGGGGGTGAGGGGCAATGCGCAAGCGAGTGCTTATGAGTCGGTGGGGGATTCAGGCCTCCCAGGGCTTGCTGGGCATGGGCTCCTTGTCAGATTGGGGGCTTTTCTTGTTCTTTGGGTTTGTATTCCTGCAGCTTGAAGTTGTCGCGGGGGATTGCTTTGAGTTGCTTGAGGAGTTTGTCTGCTTTTTTGTGGAAGTGATAGGGGGCGGAAATCACCAGACAGTTCGGGTGAATCGCGATGCGGTTTGAGTCATCGAACAGGAATTCATAGCCTGGAAGCCCGGCCAACGTATCGGCAATTCGCTTCAACTCTTCTTCGGTACTGTAATTGAATTCGGTGAGATCATAGACGCAAGTTTCCCACTTTTCATCCGCTGCTGTCTGCGTTGTGATCACCATGACTTCATCTTCGATGATGTAGGTTAGTCCCAAGCGATTGAGCATTCGATGCAGCATGCTTTCCAGTGTAATACCACTGAGGACAAGGTTGATTGGCTCATCGAGCGGGATAGCTTCCTCGGTCAGTGCATTCTCTTCGATGACGATCGTGATTCTGTGAAGCTGACCGATGTAGTCGATGGCGTCCTTAAGTGGAGTTTCTATGAATTCAACTTGAGCGAGATCTCTCAAGGCTGCATCAATGCGATCAATATTGCTCTGCGGCTCGAAGTTCTCTTTTGTGTATTGCTTCTCGGATGTGAGTCGGAGAAGGCGGTTATCAAGATCGATTCCCATTTTGATGTCGCAGCTGCGAGCAATTGCATCCAATGCCAAGCCTAATGAGACGTTTTTCATACCCATCGTAATCGTGGGATCCGAATTTATATTTGCTTCGGAGAGTGCGGCGTCATCAATCACAATTTTGATGCCATGCTTCTGTTCCAGTTCACGTACGACCTCTTTAAGCGGAACATTTTCATAATCAAATGTGATCTTCGATGTGAACTTCTTTTTGAGATCTTCGCGGGCTGCAGTCCTTTTCTCTTCGGACATGAGATGAAGTGGCAACAAATCATTTGAGTTTTGGGTTTCAGGAACGACATCTGCCGCAACGGACGTATTCACCTCAAACGGCGTTCTCTGGTTCATAGCCACAGGCGGCAGCATCGACAACCCAACCGGCACAGCCAGAGCGGCCGTGATGACAGCGGTTTTGTAAGAAAGGAGTGCTGGCATTTTTCGGAGTTCCTGTTTCGCGAGGGTTTGGACGGCGACAGTGAGTTGAGTTGTCGGAATGGTCGTCGCTAACGAGAGACTTTTCGAAGTGATCGTCGAAATGGATTGAGCGGCCTGAATCTGGCAGTACGACTGGAACGAGTGAAGCAGGATCACGACGCCGAACATGTCCAGGCCACGCTTGAGCAGGCGTCGTCTAAGAAGTTGTTTTCCACGTCGAAGCCTGCCCGCGATGACGCCAGCAGTGACTCCAAGCTCCGCAGCGATCTGGTCGTTCGTCTTGGACTCCAGATAGGTCGCGATGAGGGGATCGCAGTATCGGGGAGTCAGGTTGTTGAGTTCTTCGTCGAGGATCTGAAGGGCGTAACGTTGTTCGAGGAGCTCAAAGGGAGAGACATCCCGTGATAACGGCGGATGATTGACTTGTTCGACCGGGGCCCGTTGACGACTCAACGCGAGTTGATGACTGATCCGCCAGGCGGTTCCAAACAGCCAGCTTTTCAGTGAACACGCACGACGAATCGCCTGATGCTTTTTGAGAAGAACCAGAAACGTCGCCTGGAAGGCATCCTCGGCATCATCTCTGGTTAACAGTCGGCGCAGACAGACCCCCATCACAACGACACCGTGACGTCGAACAATTTCCTCGAATGCCTGATCACGGTAAGAGCCGGTCAGGGCAGAGACGAGATCGTTGTCGGCGATGTGGGTGAAATTGATCTCGGAATCAGTCAGGATTGATGTTTGAGATGTGATCATGGCCGCTCTTCCAGCAAAATAGTGAGACGACCGGAGGGATCCTGCGCGAGATTTTTAGTTTTCAATCTAAAAATGTCAGAATAGGAGTTCAACGAGAATCTCGATTTGAGACTTGTCTTTGTCCCTACTGTTCAGTGACGCGGAAGGACGGTATGATTGGCGGATTGCAATTCTCTGTTGGTTTCGTCGGGATAAAGCGATGTTTGTTGATCGGGTTAGTATTACGGTGAAGGGTGGCAAGGGGGGCAACGGGTGTGTTGCGTTCCGTCGGGAGAAGTATGTCCCGAAAGGGGGCCCGAGTGGTGGGGATGGTGGGGATGGCGGGAGTGTGATCCTGCGAGCCAACAGTCAAATGGGAACGCTGGGGAACCTGACGATGAAGCAGGTCTGGACCGCGCCGGATGGGAATCACGGTCTGGGGGCGCGCTGCTCCGGACTGAAGGGGGAAGACACGCTGATCGAAGTACCGGCCGGGACGATTGTCCGCGATAGCAAGCGTGGCAACGTGCTCAAAGACCTGTCTGAAGAGGGGATGACGGTTGTCATTGCGGCGGGCGGAAAAGGTGGTCGTGGGAATCAGCACTTCGCGACCGCTCACAATCACGTCCCTCGTTACGCCGAGCCTGGGGAAGAAGGGGAGACACGCGAAGTTTCTCTCGAATTGAAGCTGATCGCGGATGTCGGGATTATTGGGAAGCCGAACGCGGGGAAATCGACGCTGTTGAGTGTGGTTTCGCGGGCGACGCCGGAGATCGCGAGTTATCCCTTCACGACGAAGTTCCCGAATCTGGGACTCGTGCAAGTTGATATGGACCATGCGTTTGTGTTCGCAGATATTCCCGGGCTGATCGAAGGGGCGCATGCGGGGATCGGTCTGGGGCATGAGTTCCTGCGACACGTTGAGCGGACGCGGTTGCTCGTTCACCTGATTGAACCTGCTCCGATGGATCAGACGGATCCGGTTCAGAATTACCACCAGATCCGCGAAGAGCTGAAGCTGTACAGCGAAGAACTGGCTTTGCGTCCTGAGATTATCTGCGTCTCGAAAAGCGAGCTGCCGGAAGCTGCGGATGTTGCTGAGGAGCTGCGCGCGTCGACGGGGAAAGAAGTTTTCGTGTTTTCATCGGCGACGTCGGACAATGTCCGGGCGCTGGTCGAGAAGATTTCGAAGAAGCTGCAGGCGATGAACGAAGAAGCGATGTACCCGTCGGCGTGATAAGTGGCAGATTCAAGGCGAAGGCGCCAAGCCGCGAAAGGTTTTATAACTGTGTCAGGGGCAGTTGCTAATGGTCAGTCGATTTTTCAGGTGATCTTCTTGCCGGGGATGGCGGCTCGCCCGGCGATGTGGGCGAGTGTGGCGAAGAGGCTTCAGGCTGACGCTTTTCCATCGGAAATTTGGGAGTGGATCACGCCGGTCGGGAATGAAACGATCGGGCAATATTCGGCTCGATGGGTGGAGCGGAATCGTGGGGATGCAGGGGGACGAACGATAGTCGTGGGGGCGTCGTTTGGGGGGATCGTTGGGCACGAGGTGGCGAAGCTTCTCGATGCGGATGCGCTGGTGCTGGTCGGGAGTGTGAAAACGCGTGGTGATCTTCCGGTCTGGATGCGGATGCTGTCGCCGATGCGGTGGTTGGCGGGGCTGGTGCCGTGGCGGGTGGGGCAATGGGGTGTTGATCAGGCGAGAGGAATCTGGCGCCCTTTTGTCGGGAAGGATCTGGCGCTGGTGATTGAAGAGTTCGTCACTGCGGACCCAAAGTTAATCGGGTGGTCGATCAAGCGGCTACTGGCATGGAAGGGGGACAGCGATTTGCTGTGCCCGGTGACGACAATTCATGGGACGAAGGATCGATTATTGCCTATGGATATGAATCAGGTTGATGTTGTCATCCCTGATGGAAGGCATGTGCTGTCGTTGTCTCATGCTGAGGAAATCGCTGATGTGCTTCAGCGTCTCGTGTTACTCATCAGAGTTTTCTGATCTTTAAGACAGTCCGGCCAAGCCTTCAACTTATGATTTCTCTGCGATCTCTGCTCCCCTCTGCGACCTCTGCGTTCCAGTCTCTCTCTCTGAGACCCAAGTTTGGCAAAAATCGGCCTCTGGCTGCGTTGAAAAAGTCACGACGAACGCTATATTGGGAATCTTTCTCCGCGCCCTGAGGGTGTCGGAACCTGATTTGTATGACTGACCCCGCATACGGGGTCTTGTTTTTTTTGACTCGCCGGGCACTTGTTTTCACAAGTCAGCACCAGGCGGGTCGATCTAGTGGATAACGGTAAAGCCATGGCAGAAGCCACTTTGCAGAAATCATTTCTTCTCAAAAAAGAAGCTCACCAGCCTGAGTGGTTTGTTGTCGATGGCGATAATCAGATCGTCGGTCGTCTGGCATCCGCCATTGCGATGGTCCTGATGGGCAAGCACAAGCCGACCTACACTCCGCACGTTGCCTGCGGCGATGTCGTCGTTGTGACCAACTGTGAGCGGGTCCGCTTCTCTGGGACACCAGCCCGTCACGATCAGATTCCTTACTTCACATCCAAGACCGACAAGAAGACTTACAAGTACCACACGATGTACCCGGGCGGTCTTCGTAAAGTGGCTGCTGAGAAGTACTTGAAGGAACGCCCTGAAGTCATTCTTCAAGAAGCGGTTCGACGCATGCTGCCGAAGAACAAACTCGGTTCGATCATGCTCAAACGCCTCAAACTGGTTGTCGGCGGCGAACACGAATACCAGGCTCAACAGCCTCAGCCATTCCCAATGTCGCTGATCAAGACCGTCAAGACGAAATAATTTCGGCGTTCGTTCGCGATATCGATAAGATGTTCTGCCTCACAGTTGATGAGGCCAGGAACCAATCAAATCTCACCGCGTGCATCAAAACAATTTTGTGACCTTCCAGACGATTTCGAGTACGTGACCGTATGATCGATCAAGAAAATCCAGCCAACAACGATCCTGTTGCTGAATCCTCTGCTCCACAACTGACTCTGGGCGGCGGCGCTCCGGCAGAAGAGGCTGTTTCCAACGAACCGGCTCACTCGCCGTTCATTCGTGGTCGCATTGATCAGCACGGCGTTGCGACTGGAACTGGTCGTCGTAAGACAGCAGTGGCTCGCGTCCGTATGAAAACGGGCAGCGGCACGATCACCATTAACGGTCGTCCTTTCGAAGAGTATTTCGTTCTCGAACGCGATCAGAACGTAATCAAGGCTCCTCTGGATAAGACCAGCAATCTTGGCAAGCTGGACGTTTCTGTCCGCGTCGAAGGTGGCGGAACGACTGGTCAAGCCGGTGCTACGATGCTGGGCATCGCTCGTGCTCTCCAGGCTCTGAACAACTCCAATCACACCACTCTGGCTGAGCATGGTTACCTGACCCGCGACAGCCGCATGGTTGAACGTAAGAAATACGGCTTCAAGAAAGCCCGTAAGAGCTTCCAGTTCTCGAAACGCTGATGCAGGCCTGTGCTTGATCACAGTCCTTTGAATTCACAAATCCCGATCTTCTGGTCGGGATTTGTCGTATCTGGACTTCTCTCTGCTTGCTCCGATAATAGAGACGCTGGGCCCGTCTGAATTTAGCCACAGAGTTCACAGAGGGCACCGAGGAGAAGAAATCCGGAAAACTTCTTTTCGGGACAGAGCCTCATCGCTCAAACTTTCTCTTGTACTCTGTGGTCACTGTGCCCTCTGTGGCTATTACTCTTCTAGAAATCCATGGACGCGATCTGAAACACGCACAACTGGAAGGGAGGTCTGCATGCTGGAAACGCTGTTGCTTCCCGATCTGCGTGAGATGATCGAGTCGTCTGATGAACGCGGGCTGCACGAGTTCTGCGAGGCTTTCTATCCCGGGGTGACGGCGAACATTCTTTCGCACCTCACGCCTGAAGAGATCAGCAAGGTTCTCAACAAGTGTCACGTCTCCCGTAAGGCGGAGATCCTGCCGTTTCTGCCGATTGCGATGCAGGTGGATATCGTCGAGCACATGGATCGGAACGATCTGTCTCGACTCATCGAAGAGATGGCTGCGGATGATCGCGTCGACCTGCTTGAGCAGATGGAGCCGGAGCACGTCGAGAATCTGCTGCCGTTGATTGCGCAGGCGGAGCGTCGGGATATACGCAAGCTGCTGAGTTATCCTGACGAGTCGGCCGGCTCGATCATGACGACCGATTATGCGTCGCTGCCCAAGAACATCACGGTCAAAGAAGCGATCGCCAAGCTGCGTCTGCAGGCACCGAATCGTGAGACGATTTACTACATCTACATCATCGACGAGGAACGACACCTCCTCGGCTTCGTCTCGCTGCGAAACCTGATTCTGGCCAATCCCGATGCGCGTCTTGCAGACATCATGCAGCGCGACATGATTTCGGTGAAAGTCGATGACGACCAGGAAGATGTCGCGCACGTCATCAACCGTTACGACTTCATCGCGATCCCTGTCGTTGATCAGGACAACCGACTCGTCGGGATCGTGACGCACGATGATGCGGTCGACGTTCTGCACTATGAAGCGCAGGAAGACCAGGAACTGCTGGTCGGGGTCCAGCCTCTTGAAGAGAACTACCTGTCGGAGCCGATTTTCACGCTGGCCCGGAAGCGTGGCTTCTGGCTGATCGTGCTGCTGGTTGCGGCTGTTTTCACTGCGAAGGTATTTCAGTACTTCCACGATACCGTCGAGCAGGGTGCCGCGATCACTTTGATCGACCGCATCCTCATGTTCCTGCCGCTGGTACTTGCCTGTGGGGGGAATGCAGGCTCGCAATCTGCTGCTCTGGTGATCAGTTATCTTTCGACGCTTGACCGAGAGGTCAAGAAATTTACGGTCCGTGATTTCTGGAAAATCATGGGGCGGGAAGTTCTCGTCGGCGGCATGATCGGGATGACACTGTCGACAATTGCTTTTGTCTTAAGCTACTGGTTGCTGGGTTTAGTCGCACCGCCGATTGTGGTCAGCGGAACGGTGTTCATCGTGATCATGATTTCGACATCGGTCGGCGCGCTGCTACCGATCATTTTTCACCACTACGACTTTGACCCCGCACTGATGTCGACGCCGCTGATCGCGGCGATGATGGACATGATTGGGGTTGTGGTGCTGTTCAACATGGCCCGGCTGATGGGCTAGCTGGTAATTTTAGCGGTCTTCTTTGATGACTTCTGGTGCGTTGACTTTGCCATTGGAGGAGTCGAGTTCGATGTTCCACTCGAGGCTGGAATTCGCGGGGACGACGACTTTCATGGTTGACTTCGAGTTGTACTTTGATGGGACTCGTTCTTTGCCTGGAGCTGATTCGGCTCCTTTGTCGGCAGTTGAAACGCGGACGATTTTCACGCCTGGCGTGACGCCTGATTTCTCCGATGTGTACATGAGCCGGTACTTTCCACTGGCGTCTGTTGTACCAAATGATCCTGAGAAACTGCCTTCCGGGACCATGGAGACAGTGGCGCCTTCGAGTGGCTCTCCATCGAGTCTGACGACACCAGTGACTTCTGTCAGCCCCAGCGAATCGTAAGAAAGTTTTGCAGTGCTGTTTGGTCCGCATCCAAAACAGAGAATGGCAAGGAGACTTAGCAGAGAATGAGCAAAACGAGCGCTCAGCCGAATCATCATGATTGAATAGTCTTATGGAAAAGAGAAGCGAACTTCAAACGCAGATAAATAGTGCAGAAGCTGGCAGGATTAACTTGGAATGAACATGAAAGTCTAAAAGTCGGAAATGACTTCTCCACCGCTTTTAGTGCCAAGTCGTTTGTACAGTTCAAAGTCAACGTTCTCTGAGACAAAGCGAACTGCGCCGTCAGCAAAAGCAAGATTCCCTCCGCCAACGTGATAGCTGCCAAAGGCGGCTTGTTTTTGAAAGCCGCTGGTGCTCGCAAACTTTCGTGAGTTCATTGGAGCGCCCATTGAGCCGACAAACTCTGTGAATTCGTTGGATCCAGACAAGGCACCCGAGGTCGGGGTCCCATCAGCATTAATATCCCAGGCATCGATCTGGAATGAGCCGATGGTCCAGACATCCGGCGTGACGCGGTCCTGAACGAACACGGGATCGGTGTAGGATTCTCCGATGAGAACCGTGTTCGAGGTGCCATCTGTGATGTCTCGCATATTTGTTGCACTTGCGCCATAACAGATCCCGTTCTGAGGTGAATTATACAGCCATTCTTCACCGGACGGGGTGTAGTTATCCCAGTCGTAAATGGCAGTCCCGGAAGCACAGGCACGGTAGCTGGCGGGAACGCGGTCTGTTTGGTGATTGGTATCGTAGATAGTCTCCGGCTGAGCCATGGTGGGACAGCGGAAAACAGTGATGACAATGCCGACAGCCGTCTGGTTGCCCGCAGAGCCAAGATTATTCCAGTTGCCTGGGCCGCTTTCGCGGAAATGCAGTCGATCGTAGACGTTATTCATCTCGATCTGCGGCAAAATCATGGCGCTCCATCCAAAGCCATGCTGGTTCCAGCCAAACGTGAAGGCGTTGTGGGTGTCGTGGTAGTTGTGCATCGCGATGCCGAGCTGTTTCAGGTTGTTTCGGCAGGTCGTCCGTCGGGCCGCTTCGCGAGCCTGTTGCACAGCAGGAAGAAGAATCGCTACTAAGACGGCAATAATTGCAATCACAACCAGAAGTTCGATGAGGGTAAAGCCAGTTTTATGACTATAACGAGGAGGCAAATTCAACGACATCAAATACCCGTTCCTGAAAAATCACGTGTCGGCAAAGTGAACTTATGGGACAAACCGGCGAAACATTCCGTTATGATCAAAATTGGCCCCATGATCTGAAAGCGGACTAAAGGCACAATCTGTGCCATTGAAGTTGACTCCTCCCCACTGAAAATTGATTTACGACTTAACACTCGTCGGTTTCAGTTGTTAGCTATTCAATTCACTGGTTTAAGCATGTCGTTTGTATGACGAAACGCCCTCGAACGGGGTTCCATTTGCGTTGGGGGTGTGCAGCTCTGCTTAGAAAAGTCGCTACGTAATTGTTGTAAGTCTTACGGCGGCAGCATGTTCTGTTGATTGTTTGCGCAGCAGAATTGATTATTTGAGACCATTTTTATCCAGATCACTCTCCGCTGACATCAACCATTAACCAAGGACTCTTTAGGCTTTAGTACTGCGTATTCTGACGATTGTATCGGGGGATTTTGTTGTTTTCTGGCAACAGTGTTCGGCCTGTCTGGGAAATGTGAGCTAGTTTTGACCGTAACGACCGGCTTTGCGTACCGCGAGCCTGCGCATGTTCCGCACACCGAGACTCGGATCGTCTCGACGGGGACATGCCCTCATCGTATTTCCCTTATAGCGACCGATTCGTTCCGGAGTTTCCTCAATGCCTCCAGCCCCACAGTCACAAACCCGTCAAGTCCGCACAGCTGCTTCTTCTCATGACGAGTTCGAAACACTCAAGCGTCACATACACGGCAAACTGGTCGACAAGCTCGACCTGACCCGCCTGGGGGATCTCGAAGGGGATATTCTCCGACGCGAGATTCGCCTGGTCATTGAGCACTTGTGCGATACCGAAAACCCGCTGCTCAACCGAAGTGAACGTGAACGGCTGATCGAAGAAGTTCTCGATGAGACGTTCGGTTTTGGTCCGCTCGAAATCCTCATGAAAGAAGAGGGTGTCGCGGACATCATGATCAACGGGCCCAAGAATGTCTTCGTTGAAAAGAACGGACGGATCCAACGCTCGCCAGTCACGTTCCGCGATAACGATCACCTGCTGCAGATCCTCGACCGGATTGTCTCGAAAGTCGGTCGTCGCGTGGATGAAACCAATCCGATGGTCGAGGCCCGTCTGCCGGATGGCTCGCGTTTGAACGCCATCATCCCGCCGCTGGCTTTGGATGGACCGTCACTGACGATTCGTAAGTTCGGTTCACGCCCGCTGGCCTTGGAAGACCTGCTGCGGTTTGGCGCGTTCACACCGGAGATGGTGATGTTCCTCGAGGGGGCGATGAAAGCCCGTCTCAACATGATCATCTCGGGTGGTACCGGTTCCGGTAAG
>SXPC01000191.1 GCA_005778225.1 Planctomyces sp.
CAGCAAGACCTCGAAAATCCCCAGGGTTTTTGAGGTCTTCTCTTTTTGGCTTCTCAGCCGTGCGTGGCTGTTCTAGCTCTCTCTGCACACAATATGCACACGCGGTTTCGAAGTCCTCGTCCGTGATCTGCAGATAATGCTCTGCTGCGACTCGCTCACTGTTCCCCATCCAGCCGTAGACGACGTGCGCGGGATGCTTTCTCATCAGATCTGTTTCGCAGCTCGCCCGCAGGTTGTTCCAGAGCTTGGGCCATTGCTTCAGGCCAGCCCTTCCGATGATGCGTTCAAGCTGGGTCCTCAGATTGACACCGTCTTTGCGATAACTCTCACTGAAGACGTAATCTGCCGGCTCACCAGCGCAAGCGTCCCAAAGCTCGTTGAGATAAATTACGAGCTCGGGAAACAAGGGAATGATGCGTGTCTCTTTTCCCTCGTGATGCTCAGTCTTGGGGCTGGTGATCATCATTCGGTTCTGATCCCAATACACATGATCCCATCGAAGGTGTTTCACCTCTGATGGCATCCTCACCCCTCCAAAGCGAGCCATGGCCACCAGGAGACGCCATTCTGCTGAGGGGCATGCGTCGATCACTTGGAAGGTCGTCTCCCTGCTGATGTAGGTTTGGCGGGCCTTGTTGGATCGTACGGTGGTGGGCAGCGACTTATCGACGAAGGGGTTCTTCGTGATCCATTCGAAGTCGATTGCGTACCCAAAGAACTGACGACAGACCGAAATCATCTTGTTGGCCGTCGTCGTGGCAATCTTCCGATTGTCTCGCATCCAGGTGCGAAACTCTTTTGCATCCCCGACTGTGATGTTCTCGAACACTCGATCAGCTCCAAAGTGAGCCACCAAGAGATTCTTGGTGCGTATCCAAACCTTTTTGGAAGACATCTTCGCCTTCTCCCGGGACTTGAGGAATGCGGCCGTCAGTTGCCCGATCGTCTTAACCGCGGTTGGATCCGTCATGTCTTTCGCTGCATCATCTTCCCCGGAGGCGTCGAGCATCAGTCTTGCCTCGAGGCCCACAGGAAGCATCTTCCATTCAGACAGCTTCGCCAGGTGCGTAGGATCAACAGTCATCGCCCAGGCGAGCGTATTATCATCCGGCCTGATGCCGAGCCTTGTGGCGGTCTCCAGCTCCTCCACACGGCGGCAGAACTCATCTTCCATCTTCCGCGTCATCCGCCCTAACGTCAGGCTCTTTCTCGAACCATCGGCAAGAGTGACCTGAATTCGAGTTTTGCCAGACTGCTTGTTGCGGAACACCGAAGCCATAAACGGATCTCCTTCGCGTAAAGAATAATGAAAGTGGCACTTTCGCAATACCGGAATCAGCAGCGATACGCACACATCCGGATAGAGAAGAGTCTTCAAATGATCTCGTGAAACTGCTCGGTGATCGATCAGTTCAGAGGCTGATTTGTGATTTTCGTTTGCAACCGTTCCGACGAGTACGACGACTCCGACGATAATAGTTTGGCACGGTAAATACCGTACTGAAACGCGTTTTTTTGCACTCCGACGAATGTCTTATCGTCGGACCGACGAATTGAAAATGAACCACCTGGTAGACCTGCCATGGGCAGATGGGCGGGACTCAAACCGCCCCCATTCTTCAGCCTCAAGACGTGCCAAGGCGTTGTTCGCTCGTATGGTTTTCCATTTGGAGTTCCGGCAGAACTCTCGCACTTGAATTTCACCACCGCTATTGATGATTTTTCTTTTCAGCCACTCCGTTTCCGCGACTTCCCGGTCCTGCTGCTGACGCTTCAGTGTCGCCGTGGGATCGTTGTTGGCAAAGGCAGCATAAAGCTTCTTGGTTTGCGATTTCAGCCAGTCGACGATCATGATGGCGTTTTCGAGCGTTTCCAACGTGACGAAGGGCGATGGTTCCAATTCTGCCTTGCTGGATGCCCATTCCATCAAGTGAAGAACACCGGCGATCCGCATCGTCATTCCTCGCAACTTAGCCCAGGCTGATGAGAGATCCCCCGTGACATCACCCGCTTCCAGCCCCAGCTGGTTGAAATACTCTTTGAATCTCCCCAGAGCATCGTCAGTGAACTCAAAAGCAACCGGATCAACCTCACCAGTGAGGTTGCTGTCACCCTGCCAGCAGTGTTCGCCTTGGTGATGGGCGGGTCTGATTCTGGATTTACGGAACATCAACAGCCGCATGACCAGTTGCTTGTAGTCTTCCCGAGTCCCCCAATCGACTTCCCGGTCTGACCACTCGATGATCCGCTTTGGCGGCCAGGCAATGAGGACGCGCGCTAAGAGGCCGGACGACTTGTGCTCACTGCTCATAACCTGCGCCATCATGCCTGGCTGAACGCCACCGCAAATGCTCAACAGGGGACGTCTGAGGAATGTGCACCCATTCCCTTTTCGGTCGTTTCGATAGCTCGTCCCCGAGTATGCCTGATTGAAGAATGCCATATCAGCAGCGGCCCGGCCTTTGTTGTATCCTCCAAAGCCGGCCAGCCATCCTGAAAGCTCGTCATTGATCAACGTCAGCCCGGCTTCATTACTCGCCAAGATGGGAATGAGTGATTCGACGGTTGCGTCCTGGACCGCCAAGCGGGGACATTGGGGTTCTGGCCCGGGATCGCGAATATCATCCGGAACACCTGATCGTTTCCGCTTCGCCTTCTGGTAGTCGTCTGAATCGGACTTCCACGTGGCAAACCGCCTCTTGAACTCCGTGATGTTCTCGTAGTCGATTTCATCATGTACCGATTTCAGAAAATCAATCACTGTTGTTTTTCCCGTTCCCGATTCACCGACAAGCAGGCACCACAGCGCCAATGATTCCTCCCAGGTCTGACGGCAACGCATCTTTGCAGCTCCCCCCACCATCCCTGCAGCAACCGCCAACATGAGAACACCGAACCCACTGGGATCGACGTTACAGGCCTCAGCACAATTTGCTCCGATCAACGCCCACTCGTATGGTAGCGCAGTAATTGGGAAAGGATTCTGAATCAAGACATCGCTGATATCATCACTCTCTGACAAATCGTCCGTTTCAGAGTCGGCAAACTCCCATTCAGGCGTTTTGCCCACCAGCTCAAGAAGCTTGGCCCGATTCCCCGCGGCTTTCTCCAGCCAGTCGGACACGTCAGCTTTCACTGGCATGCCGTCCCAATAGTGAGCCAGGTCGAGAAGTTTCAGCGACTTCGCGACGGCCTTCAATTGGCGACAGATACCGTCTGCTGATGCCCGGCCCGCTTCATCGTTGTCTGGAATCACGATGACATGACGCCCTTGGAAATGGCGGTTTAGATCTTTCGGCCAAACACCGTTGCTCCCACCTGACTTCGAAGTTGCCACCAAGCCAAGTTTGACCAGGTTCAAAACATCCTTCTCACCCTCAACTACGAAGACGGGATCTACCAAGTCAGCTTCCAGAAGTTCCGGAAGTCGAAACAGCAAACGCCGGGTTTCCCTCGACAGGCCTGCGATCCATCCGTTTTTGCCGTCAGGTCGATATTGTGGAAACTGCTTGTTTTCCAACCGACGAACCTGATAGATGAGGTTGCGCCCCTCGTCGAAATAGTCATAACGAGCAACCACCCGCGAGAACGACGCCGATTTCCTTTCCGGCTGATGTTTCTTCTGCCCGTAGTCCGCGAACAGTTCAGCCATCGTCATATCCATCGATTTCACAATGCTCGCGCTCTCACAGCTGGCGTAGCACTTCACCAGACAGTTACCGTTCTCGCCTCTTGCTATCTGAAGGGATGGTCTGCCGTCATCGTGAGCGGGACACCTCGCCATCCATTTTCCCTCGCCTGATGGCGTGACGCATTCGAGCTTGTCCAGGACGGTTTGAATCGGGTCGTAATTAGTCGCAGCAATCATCTTGAGTCTCTTCGTTGTGGTATGCGTATCCGTGGATGCTTCATGTCTTCCCAGGTAGGAGACGGTTTGCCTTGCTTGATCCAGGTTGCAGGCTTGGCGAGAAGTTCGTCTTCTGTCCTCACCGTGCCGTCAATGTGGTGGTGGGAAAACGAGTGAAGCATGCTTCGTTTCGGAAGCGGGTAAAGCGGGGAGCATGTCGCCCCCTCATTGTTGCGATGATGGCTATCTTTGTTCTTGCCATCGTCCGGCGCAGAGAGTACCATGATGCTACCTTTCGAGTTCGTGTGATCTTGTGACGGGATGACGCGATAGGGGATTGAGATTGGCCGTGAGTTTCTTGACGACTCACGGCCTTTTTTTATTGAGGGTTTAGGTTGCGACGAAATCTTCCTTGAGAGAATTTCATTGGTTTTCTTCCTTGCTGAATGTCTTGTTCGAGAGAGTGAATTTGTCGATCCAAGACGTCGTGAACGTGCCTCTGACCTGTGCCCGTGTCACCTCATGAAAGAAAAATCCTCTGCACTGACGTCGTCGTCGATCGTCTGACGCGGCAGACATACAGCCGTGGTTCGACCCACGCGATGGCCGGGAAGTTGGTATCAAAAGTGGGACCGTCGAAGTCGTCGACAATCCCCAGGCTCTGGATGCACTTGATGTCGCTGACGTCCCTGGCGTTCACGACCATGATCTCTTTAGGGCCATATGTCTGCGTGTCAGTCGGCGTGATATCGACTCCGATGATGTAGTCATCTTCGACTGCTATGATCCGCCGGGCGTAGCAGGATCGCTGGAGTGAGGCGTCATCCCAGGAATGGAAATCAAGTCGCCCCTTGCTGGGCGTCGTCACGCCAGCCGTTGACCACCGGACGTACTCGGTGCCAGAGAATCCGTTCATCGCGTGAGGCAGCTGGAAAAACGTGTCTGGATCTTGCACCCACCCTCCGGCGCAATAGACTTTTCCACCTGATTCACGGAGTGCGTTACCCACTCCGGCAATCGTCGCCCCGTCATTGACTTCATCATTCCGGAAGATGCGACCCGTATGGATCGCGAAGTCGCTCCCGACATAGCTGGTTCGCTCAAACGGACCATTGAAAACTATTGTGGTAAATATCGTGTTTCCAACGAGCTCGCCTGGAGGAATTTCGCATGTGAATGACGCCACCTCGACTCCGGTTGCCGGATCAACGGCAATGAAAATCGCGACCCCAGCACTCGTGTACAACCGCCATGAGCCGTAGTAACCAAATGACGTTACAGCGGCTAAGGCCCCGCCTGAACTCCCAGCTTGGTAGCCAGTTTTGTTGATTTCAAGGTGATGCGTTCCGAGAACTGGAGGATAAACGTACCCATTCGCGGGATATCGCGATTTATAGGTAGCGCCGCCGTCGTAAGTGACAGTCGACGGAATTCCGGCGTCGAACTGATCGTATTGATGATTCCTCAACGGGCTGTTCACTTGGCGGAAATTCACCCCTTTGGTCGCCGGTGAACCAAGTTCAGTACGCACCGCGTTCCGCATGTCGATCCACACGCAACCCGTTGGATTGATGGTATAGAAGCACTCATTGACAGCATCGAACGCCTGAGCCGTTGACGACGGACTGAACGCCTCTTCGATCTCATCGAGATCCGCGTTGTAGATCCACGAATTGTTGAAACCGTAGATCGGTTTTGGCCAGAGGAAATCGCATTTACACATCAGGCACCTGCGGCTTATCCATGATTCGGCACAGCGCGACCTGTCCCGTGGTGTTCGTGGCATTCCGGCTGAGGGTCACAGTCACATCAGTTGGGACTTTGAAAATTACACCGATCACGTTTCGCGGTAGGCGAACGCCATTCACGCCGACTTTGTAGTTCTCCGGGTCGCTGGCAAATGGGCCGACAGCCTGTATCTTCGATTGCACCGACGTGGTCCCCGTTGCGAGTTCGTCATAAGCAATGCTGACCGTATAAGTCGTCGTCGTGCTGCTTACGGTCACATCGATATCGAGGCCGAACGCCCCGGCAGATGGAGCAGTTCCGCCCGGAAAAAAGATCTGATACCAGTTGTCTGGACATTCGCAGTCACCACCGCCGCCGTAAGCCACCAATGCCCACCGCAAGTCGGGCTCACCCCCTGCCGGCGGTTCATCCGGTGGGCCTTGCTTCTGAATGATGCGACATAGTCCAGATTCTCCGCTGGTCAGGTAACCAGTTTCCCCATCGGTGATGTCGGCGAATCCATGATTGTCGTTAGTGACGTTAATTTGCGTGACGATGCCATAGACACAGCACGATCCGATTTTCCCGGCTGCAATCGGTTCTGTGAGAATGACGAATTTCCCGACATGGTCGACTGTCGGTGCAACACCCTTGAGGATCGGCGTGCGTTTCCACTCATTCAGATTGTCAGCTGGGGCGATCACGAACCCGTCATCGATCCCGAGAATGCCGAACATCGGTGCATTGTCTTCGGTGTCGTTGCGGATCAGGACGTTGGTGTAACCGCCCGGCCCAAAATTGGCGGAACCGCCCGTGGACCCGCGCAGAGACGCGACTTGACGGACTGTCTGGCCGACAGCCCCCAGCCAGTCTGTCGTCATGATGTCATCCAGCCGCTCGCCGGGCCCAACGCGTCTGGTGATATTTCCGCCTGACATTGAATGCCTTTCTCTGCATCACGGGCATGGATTACCGTGGTTGATTCACATTGATTCGTCTAGAGTTCTGTCCCGCGATACTTGAGGTAGGCGATTTGCGCCGCAGTGCGCGCTGCCGAAAGCTCAGATGCATGTGAAGATATGGCTTCTGTTTGTCGTTCTGTTTTATAGTCGTCATGACCATCTGTGATTCTCCGTGGTTGAGTTGCACGGTTGTAAAAATAAGCACCGCTATTGTCGCGATGCTTACACGAAAGGTCAGCTCAGTTCATGTTCGCCAGCTTGAGCTGGGCTTTGAAAGAGTCAATTGCCTGGCGGGTGATCTTCAAGCCGGTTGTTAGCTTCTGGCACTTCAGCTTGCCGGAATGGGCGAACTCTGAGATTTCCGTACTCGTGAAACCCGAGTACTTGATTGCTTCGTTCTTGTTCATGTAGTCATGAGGGCCCGGCTTTGGAATCGATAGCCCTTTCATCTTCTCTTTACAGGTTGTCAGCTCGTGCTGGCTGTAGGCCGCTGCATGTCTCGGCAGCAGATACTTTTCAGAGAGAAAAGTCAGCTGGCTTTCAAACACGCCGAGAAACATCGCTGCCTCAGCTGGGGTGTACTTTCCTTGCGAATTCATGTGTGTTCCCTTTCTTCGGAAACGAGTAACGATTGCTGCGCGTCACTTTGACCGTCAGCGTTTTTTTCTTCCAGGCGTCGAGCGTACTTGCGATTGAGGGCCCGGCGTTGTCGGCTGCTCATCCGGTTCCAGATCCGCAACCAGATCGGTAGCTCTGGATCAGTGGCCTTGATCAAGTCTTCCGTGTTGCCATGCAGCTCGATGTGAATTCTGATGGCATCTAATGCGTCGTCTGACACCCAGCCATCTTCAGTCACTGGGTATCCGAGACGTTCGCAATAGCGTTGCGCTTCGGATGGTCCGAGCTTTAGACGCCAGGCGATTCGGTTAACGGGGATCCGGTTCACAGTGATCGGTCCTCCTATCAGGTACTGCTCGAAACGAGTTCGGATGTTTTTTCTTCACACTGGCCGACCAAAGCATCCAGAGCTTCAGGACGAAATCGTGTGATCGTCGCTGACAGCTTCACCGCAGCCAGGCGACCTGAAGCCCGCCAGTTGTCAATCGTCCTTTCCGAAACACCGAGTCGAAGCGCCGCCTGTCGTTTTGTTAGAAGGATTGCGTCCATCGTTTGAGTCCTCGTCAGCATGAGTTGCGAAAGTGAAGTGGTTATGTAAGCACACCGTTGCATCAGTTCGAAATGACAGGAACGTTCCTGAACCATGTTCGACACGAGGTATAATGCCAACAGTTTTGAATGTTTCAATCGCGATTTCAGGGCTGAAAACGGCCAAATCACACAACTTGTCCACTGGATGTAGAAAGAGTGTCCACTTGGCGTTGACTAGCTGTAGTTTGAGTTTTCACTTTTTATTTTGGCCAGGAAGATTTCTGCCTTATCCGCTTCACCATCTCTTTTCTTTTTATCAGTGATGATCACTAGCACTATTGCAACCAACACCTCATAAGGAATTCGGGTCGTTCGTTTGAATTCATATCCCAGTGATTTGGTGATTGCGTCGAACGACCTGTAGTTCGCCCGGTGGCTAGGCTTTTCAAGCCACTCGCACGCCCGGAGGACTGCTCCTTTGGTGTATGGAGATGGAGTCTCTAATGTTCGGCCTGTTTGGGGTTCGATTCCCGGCTTTGAAGCGAGCCATTTTAGAAGTTCAATCGTAGGAAGATTCACCTCACCGGTTCTAAGCAACCCAAAGTAATCAGCGATGCCAATCATCTCTGCTTCAAAGGTCTGAAATAGTTCCACACACCCATATAGGCTACCTTCCGGAAAGCACCGAATCCTTGAATAGAGTTCTTGGAGATCGTCAAGTTCCTGGAGATGTCGAAAAAAAATCTCGAAAAATTCATCCGGTGTATCACCTTCGCCGAGCCAGAGTTGATCCCTGTTAATGCCCCCTGCGAGCATCGAATCTACACAGGTTACCACCGCATGATGTGCCGACAAATGTTTCACTTCGCCATTGAGCGGTTTGAACGTGCGTTGTTCTATCCAATCGAATTTTTCGCTGTCGAGCCAACCTTTGGGATCAATCACTGGCTCCTTCTCCCGGAAGGTAACGATGTGGTTTGCAACTGGGTAGTTTGCCCGTCTAGCGATCTGCAGGCAAAGCGGGACATACTTGTAATGACTCTGAAAATCCTTCCCGGCATCAATAATTTCTGTCCGAATATCATTCATCGCGCTCCACGCGTTTTTCTGACTGACATACCTATCCTGGCTAATTGCATCTCGCGAAAATAACGTTCGTACGTCACTCATAGTTGCGAGGATTCCCCACAACATTTTGGAGGCTCTTAGGCATCCCACAGCAATTTCATCAGGTTTGGACGTACCTTTTCTACTGCCGCTCATCATGACCGCCTTCGCATCCGCCTGATTGACCAAAGAATAACGCTCCCGATCCCCGGTTGCAGGCGGGCAACCTTAACCCCGTCGAGTCGGGATCGAGAGCGTGTATCGATGTGGAAATTCTAGCTGAGGCTGCCCTGCGTCGCGACGAGTCGAGTCGGAGTGAGCCAATTCTTTTTCGCCTTGGGCACAACCGCAAACCGCATGTCTTCTATCGGCTCCGGTTGAATGTCGGCCATGTAAACAGGTGCATGATGCCGATTCGTTGCAGCAGCGATTGCTTGAGGATCAATCCTCATGGGAAGCTTTCTTCCCGCGTCGGCCTGAGAGAAGTAATGCTTCATCCTGACTCCAATTGCTAGAAACTCGTTATCAATCGTAGGTCGAGATACGCCCACTTCAACTGCCAGCTCTTCCGGTGACTGTCCTGTCATGAAGCAGTTAAAGATGATCTTCTGACGGTCCGTCGAACCATTCAACGAAAGCTCAATGATCTCCCGCTTCTCCAGAGACTCAATAGGGTCGTCATCGGAAATTCGACGATGACGCATTCGATCAGAATCACTGATCGTGGCCGTGATGGTCTGGCCGTCGTTTTCAGCATCTCCCTGAACAGTCGAAATCTGCTCTCGACGCAATCGGTTCATGAAGTATGAACGGATCTTACCCGCGGCGAATTCTGAAGCCTTCCAGATGTATGTCTTCCAACCTGGGCCACGTCTGAACCGCTCGGTGAATGAGTGTTTGATCAAGTGAATCATCATCATCTGCGAAATGTCTTCCTTTTCGAAGCCGTGGCGTCGGATGTACCACTTTTGGCTCAATCGATAGGCATGGAAGTCGACCCGCTGTTGAACGTAGGCCCAAAATTCAGCTTCGTTGGTGGGAAATTCGTGAGCTTCGTGCGTTTCAGTTTGCATAGGAGATCCTTGAAATGGTGTAGGGGAAGTTCAGACCGTGCTTATGCCAGCAAAAGCGAAGCTGACGCGCACAAAGAGCCCAGGGGCGTTCCAGAGCTGGGAATGCGTGGCCGGATGAACTTTTCCGAGGCCTCTGTTTTGTGACAGCGAGGGATCGAGAATCTTCTCATCCGAAGCGAGGTTTCGGACGATAACGGAAGAGCTGGTGAAATCCCGAAGGATCGAGAGCGATAAGCGAAACTACTTGACTTGGTACGTGAGAACATAATACCATCCATCCTGTCGAATGAGGTGAAAGCCTTGTTTGATCGTGGATCTGAGGTTTAGCCTGAGAAACCGAAACTCAGGTCCACACGAGAGCCCGCCATAATTGGCTGGGCTTTTTTTATGCGCCGAGCTCGACGCAATTCAGCATGCTTTGCAATTGCCTCCTTTGCATGAAAAAAGCACGTGACGGGAACTGGCGGTTCCCCGTGCACGTGCTGAAAGCCAGGTTGCCCCGACCGTAGTTCCTGATTTGTTGGTCACTTAAACCGCCAGGCAGTGACATAAAAACCATACCCGGTACGTACCGAGTATGTCAAGCTTATTGGACGTACTCAGGACAGACCGATACAAATTCGTAATGGTCAACGATGATCGCCTGAATTTGAAATGTACCACTGATGAGAAGGCAGCCTGGAAGCGTGCTGCTGGACTCGATAATCGCGCCCTTTCAAATTGGATTAAGTTGGTTTTAAATCAGGCAGCCGAAGAAGCTCTGCGAAAAAACGATCAAAATGACCCAGCAGCCCAAGACGGGAAGAAGAAACGGTAGTTTTATCAAACGGTCAGGCAAAGGATCTGATTGGTCATGGGAAAAAAGAGAGAGCCAGAAAAGCCAATCCCTTTCTTTGAACGCCTGAAACTTTCATGCATGCTTCAGGAAGAGGCCGGTAAACGACTTGGCGTCAGTCGACACACACTTTTTCGATTGCGACGAGAAGGCACACTGAAGTCGATAACTTACGAGCAGAAAGTTTGGATTTCGATCGCATCGATCGAAGCCTACGAGGAGTCGCTTTCCTACATGCTGCCAGAGGCATGGTTTCCTCTCCGACCGCCGCGCGAGGAACAGCCACGCCGGTTTCCAACGTACTGAGATGGGACGAATGCACCATGTCCGGCAGAGCATTTTAGGTTTCATCAGTTGCGATCTCGTGGCCCGATCCAAGGACACCTGGCGAGCCGTTGCCAATTAAGCCACAGAGAGGGAGACAACAAGCCCCCCTCGCCGTGGGATGCAATCTATTGCGATTGAATGATTTCGATTTTAACCTAAAGTAAAAGTCCAAAAATGATAATCAACAAGTATGCAACGTAGAGACCAACGAGAAAATAGTGCATGACTAGCTCCTATTTAGCGGTTTCGGGAGGTATAAACCTGGAAGCAGGGTTTCAATTGCCGTATCCGACCTACTCGGTTTTCTTACTCATGTGCTTGGTTGCTTGAATCTCCAGTTCTGAATGGGGTTAAAAAAAGGTTCTTTTGTGCTATAATTCCTTCACGACGCTTCCCTTGGCTTTAGCGGTTTCGGGAGGTCGTATTTAGCCCACCAAGGTTGCCGCCTTGGTGGGTTTTTTTATGAGTTCGGCTGCCTGTGCATGCCTTGAATCCATCTGGCGTCCCTCTCGGGTATGCGAACACAACAACAATCCAACTGCTATCAAAGTCACATCACAAGCACTTTGC
>SXPC01000192.1 GCA_005778225.1 Planctomyces sp.
TCCCTCGAAATCCTTGCGCACGATCTCGATCCCGCCGGGATGAACCTTGTTGGCGACGACGAAGACCTGGGTCTGCGGCGCGTTCGACTTCAGCCACGACCGGATAGGATCGTCGGCAGCTTGAAGAACTTGGCAGCGGAGGCGAGGGCGAGCACGTTGTTTTTGAATTCGTCCGGTCCGTAATCTCCCACCAGCGAGAGCAGACCGACCTGGTGATCGACCAGCATAACAGCAGCGTCGTCGAGGGACAAAGAGGGTTGAAAGGAATTCGTGGTCATTGTCATATTACTTTGAGGAATATCGAAGTAAAAATCAAGTTTCAATCGATACTTCAGAACTGTAACATCGCAGTATCAATTCGCAAGAAGGCACTTTGCAGGAACAAGGTTTCGAATGGATACCAATTGGCCCGTCCCGGAACAAACTGGTGATGTGTGTGCACTAGCGATCATGCTTCACAAGCTCGGAGGCAAATGGAAATGCATCATCCTCTGGCATGTCATGGACAGACCTTTACGCTTCACCGAAATCCGCGCCCGCATTCCTGGCATCACTCAAAAAATGCTAACCCAACAGCTACGCGATCTCGAAACCGATGGCTTCCTCACACGGAAAGTCTTCGCGCAGGTTCCCCCCAAAGTCGAATACTCCGCGACTCCCTTAACCTTCACGCTACGTCCGACGCTGATCGCCATGCATGAGTGGTCTGCGGAGCACCTGCTCAAGCAGAACGCGAAGCGGAAGAAGAAGGCTTGAGCGGATATCACAGACAGTTTTAATCCAGTCCTTTTCTAATTGGAGCAGGAGCGGTACGCTATCGCAGCAGTGAATTTACCACACTCCGTTTCAACCTCATTGTGTTTCAAACTCCATGGCTACATCCAGCGATTCAGCCAGTCACTCCAACCCTGGAAGCTTTGCCGCTACGCGTTGGACACTCGTGATGGCAGCCGCTGCGAATAAAGATTCTCAAGTCGCTTCGCGGGCGCTGGCGGATCTTTGTTCCACCTACTGGTACCCGCTGTATGTCTTTCTGCGTCGCAAATGTCACAATGTCGACGAAGCTGAGGATCTGACGCAGGCCTTCTTCGCCAAGCTGCTCGAACGCGACTTCCTGGCGAATGTCGACCGGGAAAAAGGGCGATTCCGTTCTTTTCTCCTGGCATCATTGAAGCATTTTCTCGACGATGTGCGAGACCATGCGACGGCTCTCAAACGTGGGGGCGGGAAGTCTATAATTTCGCTCGACGCTGCAGATGCAGAGTCCCGTTATCAGCATGAACCTGCTGACGAAATGTCACCAGAACATTTATTTGAGCGACAGTGGGCGTTATCACTATTGGAAAAAGTGTTGTCCCGTCTGCAAGCGGAATCAACAACAGCAAGTAGAGGGGCGGCCTTCGAGACCCTTCAAGGAGCGCTCACTGGACAACGTGATGTTCCCTACGCCGAAATCGCAACAAAGCTCGGCATGACCGAGGGAGCGGTCAAGACAGCCGTCCATCGTCTGCGGCAGCGTTATCGGGAGTTGCTGATCGAGGAGATTTCCCTGACAGTCGCGACGCCGGAGGACGTCAGCGAAGAAATTCGTTACCTGATGTCCTCTTTGCAGATGCGTTGAGCGATGTCTCGTTTCAGAATTTTTTCTAATGTTCTGTAACCTTGGCGAGGCAATGCCGTTTCTATCTGGTAGATACCCTTTTACCAGGAAATATGGACTCCATGATCGACGACCAGATTTGTCCGAACTGTGGGTTGAAACTCGATGCCAACGCCCCGAGAGGCCTGTGCCCTGGCTGTCTATTTCTCCGTGGACTAGAGACCGCAGGTGGACGGACCGAGGATTTTCTCCTCGGTCACCGACTCGATGATGACATCCCGACTGAAGAACAGCTGGCCCGTCAGTTTCCCGAGCTCGATATCATCCGCTTCATCGGTCGAGGGGGAATGGGAATGGTTTTTCAAGCTCGTCAGAAACAACTTGATCGCATCGTGGCCTTGAAGATCCTCAGCCCGAAACTGGCGAGCAATCCGGAGTTTGCTAATCGCTTTGCTCGCGAAGCACGCATGATGGCGATGTTGACTCATTCGCATATCGTTAATGTGTATGAATTTGGCGTCACCCCCCCGGCCAGCGAGTCGGATACGAAGCTCTATTACCTGCTGATGGAGTACGTCGATGGCGTGACGCTGCGTCAGTTACTCAACTCCAGCGAACTCTCGTCCGCACAGGCACTGGAGATCGTGCCACAAATCTGTGTCGCGCTTCAGTATGCTCACGATAAAGGAGTCGTCCATCGTGACATCAAGCCCGAGAATATCCTCGTCGACCGTCAAGGGAACGTCAAAATCGCGGACTTTGGCATCGCCAAGCTGATGGGTCTCCAAGGTCACAATCTAACCATTTCGACCACTGGCCAAGTCTTGGGAACGCTGACCTACATGGCTCCTGAGCAGATGGAACGCCCTTTCGAAGTAGACCATCGTGCAGACATCTATTCACTGGGCGTCGTTTTCTACCAGATGCTCACCGGCGAACTCCCGATCGGCCGTTTCTCACCCCCCTCGAAGAAAGCATCGGTCGATGCCAGACTCGACGAGGTCGTCCTACAGGCCTTGGAAAAGGAACCATCAAGGCGCTACCAGCAAGCCAGAACGATGCAAAGTCATGTCGAGACGATTGCGAGAACTGCAAATGTTTTGGCTGATGCAACGACGAGGCGGGCATTCATTAAACGCCCGACTCTGCGGATGACGGGGTTGGTGATAGGGTTGCTGGTTTGCGGGGCGGTGGGGTGCTTTGTTTTGCTTTACGTCAGGTCTTATCTCATGGCTGTGTCCAGCTCTCCACAACAGCTGTATGAAAACCCTCAAGCACTCGCTCGTGCGACAACAGAACAAGTCATTGAAGCGGGAATTGACAGTCCAGACATCCCCTGGGCATGGCGTGAATTGGAACGACGCAACCTCACGCAGGAAGATGGAGCAGCCATCCTGAATGGAATGATCAACTGGCTCAAACAGAATTATCCTGATGGCTATGATCGCCCACTTCACTGGCTCGATGAGTCATTGGGCAAAATTGATCAACAGGGAATCTTTCTAGAAAAAGATAAGATCAATTATTTGAAAGCATTAGAAGGTAATATACGAGGAACAAAAACCGCACGGTTGCGGCAGGGAGACCATCACGTGGGCGTTCGCTTCGAATGGCGAAGCTCATGGAACAGGCCGTTCGATTTGAGTATTGCAAACGAACTCAAGTCCATCACCCTCGATGGGCAGCCATTTTCTATTGAATTTAATCCGTCGTTGGTTTCGGCAGGTAGTGAGTTCTTCCAATTCAATCCTTCCGAGCTTTCCGTTGGTACTCACAATCTCCATCTGGAAGCAGTGACTGCCCTTATTCCCACAAAAGACCTCGTTGGAATACGGGGCGAAAGAAGTCCCTCGATCGACTGGCTTCCCGCAAAAGAGAAGTGGATCAGGGCATGGGATCTGAACATCACGGTTTACTCAAAGGAAGAACAGATCCTCACACTGACAGATGATCCTGCATTCAATCCGACAACTCATGGTCTTCGAGTCGCACCGCTTATCATCCGGCAAAGCAAAGAGGGAGTGCAAGGAGTGGTGGTTTTGCAAAGAGACGAGGCGACGAAGGCAATCCCAGTCAGTGTTGACGTGGCAATTCGATTGGGAGGTCGTACGATACCTTGTGGAATGAATTGGCATGCACAGACTGAAAACGTGGAGATGAAATCATCCGAGGCGACTGGCAACTGGGAGCCCTTAGTCTTCGAGGTTGGTGAACTCTCTTCAACAGTCAATAAAGCAGATGTGATTCTCACGCCAAACCCAAAAAATCTGGAACTTACCCCCTGGGTCGACAAAATCTGGGGTCAGGAGATTGTTATCACCAATGTCCCTCTTGATCGTCAGGATCTCACCAAGCCAAAGTTGACTTCGCCGTGAACTCGTTGGATCATCACTGCCACTCAATTCGGCTTGCGTGTGAACTCCACATCAATGATATCGGGCTGCTGCGGTCGAGCTTGCTGAGGCGATGCTTGCGGGGCAGATGCTCCGCCGGGGCCGAAGGTCGTTTTCTGAAAGCTGACGACCATTGATCTGGCGAGGAAGACTTTCAGCAGCTGTCGTGTGATGATTCGTACGGGGGGAATCAACAGCAAAAACCCGACGGCATCAGTCAGGACGCCGGGGGAAATCAGCAGCACTGATGCAATTAAAACGAGGATGCCATCGAACATGGCGTCCGTCGGCATGGACCCTCGGGCCATCTGTGTCTGGATCTCTCGCAGAATGCGAAAGCCCTGAAGTTTGGCCATGTAAGCCCCGAAGAAGCCGGTCAGCAGAACGAGCAGGACGGTTTCCGGGAAGCCGATCATCCGACTGACTTGATACAGCAGGTACAGGTCAATGACCGGAATCAGGGTAAACAAAATGACGAGACGATAAAACACGAATTCCCTCAGGCTACGTCGGACAAGATGCGATTTCGCAATTGTATCCAGAATTCCCTCATCTGCCGAGGGGTGTTATCCGAGATCGTGTGGCGTGACATACCCCAGCAGCTTTGCCTTCGAGCCCTCAGAGAAGGTATCCCACCCGAGAATATCCAACTGAAAGACCGCCAACGCGGAAGTCGGCAGCTCTTCAAACTTTCCCTTCAACGACGAGATCAATTGTTCCATCCCCGGGTTATGAGCCAGCACCATCAGGGATTCAATCTGCGAATCGGCTTTCTGAATGACGCGCGTCAACGTGGGCACATCCGCATGATACAGATCGTCGTAATACTCGACAGTCGGGGCAGGGTGAAGCTCCTGGAGAAACAGGGCAGCGGTCTCGCGCGTCCGTGTCGATGTCGAAGAAAACAACACCTCGGGACAATGCCCGTTCTCCTGCATCCACGCCCCGATCCGTGGCGCATCCCGCTCCCCTCGGCTGTTCAAGGGCCGCTGAAAATCAGGCGTGCCTTCATTCGCCCAGGAGGACTTGGCGTGTCGCATGAGGAGGAGGGTTTTCATGAGCGATTATTTTACCTGTACAGAATCGCTGTTCGAAGTCGATATTAAGATCGACTTCATCGGCAAGCGACGTATGATGGTTACTGAAAGGAGAAGAATTATGGCAGATCTGCTCGTGACAAATCTAGATGACAAGATCCGGGAAAAACTCGAATCCATGGCTCTGGCGCGCGGTATGAGTGTCGAAGAGACAGCCAAGAAATTATTGGCTTCACTCGTCGAAGTTCCACCGGGCTCCAGTAAAGGCCTGGGAACTAGGATCTCTTCACTTTTTCGCAATGTCGGCTTTGAGGAAGGAGAAATCCAGGAACTCAGAGGCTGCCAAGCACGTCCAGCGGAATTCGACTGATGTATATCCTCGACACAAACGTCATTTCAAAGATGATGTCTCCGACTCCTGACAAGAAAGTTATCAGGTGGATCGATGAGCTTGAATCGGAAGAGATCTGGACGACCAGTGTTTCTCTGTACGAGCTTCAATACGGGATTGAAATTTTACCTGAAGGCAAACGCCGAAAAGAATTAGGAATCGCGTTAGAAGACACTTTGCTGATGAGCTTTCGGGGAAATATCCTGGTTTTCGACGAAGGTCCCGCAATTCAATCGGCTATTCTCTCAGCGAAACTTCGCAAGCTTGGACGACCAGTTGAAGTTCGTGACGTTATGATCGGAGGAATCGTTGCCTGGCATGGGGCAACATTAGTCACCAGAAATGAAAAACACTTCGTCGATACTGGGATAAATATCCTCAATCCGTGGAACGAGTAATTCAACCTACTGCTTCTCCGGCGGCAGGTGTGGTTCCAGCACCTTCATCTTCTTCCGCTGGTGTTCTTTCAAACGGCTATCCGTCAACTGGGACATCACCGCTTGTGAGCGATAGGCTTCGCTCTTGTTTTTGGGGTGCAGGCGTTTGTAGCTGCCGTTCGACTGGAGTTCCCAGGCATGGGTGTTATCGCTTAAGGATGAGTTCAGCATGTCGAGGACTTTGCGAGCGCAGTTGGCATCCTCGATGGGGACCAGCAGCTCGACGCGTCGATCGAGATTCCGTGGCATCCAGTCTGCTGAGGAGATGAAGACACGCTCGTCGCCGCCGTGGTAGAAGTACAGAACACGGGCGTGTTCAAGAAACTGGTCGACGATACTGACGACGCGGATGTTATCCGAGAGCCCCGCCACATCCGGTTTCAAGCAGCAGATTCCGCGGCAGTTAATCTCGATTTTGACGCCGGCCTGCGAGGCTTTATAAAGCGACTGAATCAACTGCGAATCGACCAGCGAGTTGACCTTCAACTTGATGACCGCCTGAATTCCCTTCGCGCAGTTTTCGATCTCTGCATCGATCATCTCCTGGATACGATCGCGCATGCCGAAGGGGGCAGCTTCCAACGAATGGAAACGCCCGGGCAGCGAGGCTCCTGTGATCGCGTTGAAGAAGTTGACCGCATCGGTTGCGAGGTCGTCGTTACAGGTCAGATAGGAAACATCCGTGTAGAATCTCGCGGTGATTTCGTTGTAGTTTCCGGTCGAGAAGTGCATGTAACGGCCGATGGCGCCGTCTTCGTCTTTCCGAGTGATGACGCAGACCTTCGCGTGCGTCTTCAACTCCTTGACCCCATAAATGACCTGGACGCCCGCCTGTTCCAGTTTCTCGGCCCAGTCGATGTTTCGCTGTTCGTCGAAGCGGGCTTTCAGCTCAATGACGGCTGTCACGTACTTGCCCGATTGAGCCGCTCGACAGAGGGCATTGACGATCGGACTGTTCTTGCTCGTCCGATACAGCGTCTGTTTGATCGAAAGGACATTCTGATCAGCCGCGGCTTCCTCAATGAGTCGAATGACCGGGTCGAAGGCTTCGTACGGCTGCAGGATTGCGACGTCGCATTGACGCATGTTTTCGAACATGGAACGCTGATCATCGATATCCGGAATCTCCCGAGGCTCCCAGCTGGGACTTCGCAGATTGTCGTATTCGCGCATACTCGTCATCGACATCATCGACGACAGCGCCAACGGCCCGTTGACCAGTTGGACGAACGCCTCATCGACCTGCAGCGTTTCTTCCAGAAAACTCTTCATGACCGATGTGACCGGCGATTGAATCTCCAGACGGACGCAGTGCGACTGTCGACGCGCCATGACCACTTCCTGCATTTCCGCCATGAAGTCGGTGACGTCGTCCTCATCGATGTTCCAGTCGGCGTTGCGAGTGATGCGGAACGGGGCACATTCGAGAATCGATTCCTGTGGAAAGAACCGGTTGATCATCATGCCGACGATGTCTTCCAGGAACAGGAAGTCATACGACTGCTGACTCTGTAGCTTATAGAACCGCGCCAGCGTCTGGCCCAGCGGGATGATGGCAAAGTTGCGATCGCCCCCAATGCGTGCCGATGGCATCAACCGGACCGCTACCGCGATCGAGCCAGAAAGCATCAACGGAAAATCATCCGCTCCGGTCACCGCAATCGGCGTCATCACCGACAGCATGACCTGATCGACGTATTTTTCGAGTTCCTTGAACTGGCGAGCGGAAATCTGGTCGGTCGGGATCCGACGAATCCCCGCTGCCGCCAGCTGAGGCTCGAGCTCATTGCGGTAGCAGTGGTACATCTGCTCGTACATGGCATCGGTCCGCGTCCGAATCGCCTGCAACTGCTCGTTTGGCGTCATCCCGGAGGGATCAGGTCGGTTGTTTCCCCGACGGGTCATCAACTGCAGCCCGCCAACCCGGACCATGAAAAACTCATCAAGGTTCGACGACGTGATCGCCAGAAACTTCAACCGATCCAAAAGCGGCAGACTCTTATCGAGCGCCTGCTTGAGCACCCGCTCATTAAATTCCAGCCAGGAGAGTTCACGGTTAAAGAATTGATGTTCGGTGGACATGTTGACGGAGAGATTTCACCACAGGAGTCGCGGAGGGGATGACAAGACGCTGCGGAGAGTTTAACGAATCGAAGGGGATTCGACCAAGGGAAGCTGGAATTCTGTGTTGCCGTTCGGTGCAGTTTGACAAGCCAAAGGCTTGCGTCAAAAAAGCGTTCAATGTGTTTTCTATTTTTTGAGTCTACGACGTTCCGCCTACAAAAACACTCGCTGGAAATGCTCCCTATTGACCATTTTTCCGCTTCTCGGCACTTAGCATCAGCTTAGGAAATAGCTCCCGCGCGTCCGAAACGGGTTCTTTGGATCGAATTGTCGCTTCTGTTTCCTGCATACTTTTGTTGGCAAAAAGAACTGCTGTTGTCGCTGGAGGAACAGAAATCGCGAAGTCTTTTTCCGGAATCTCCACTGGAAATTTGACTGCCGTGATAAGAAAGAGCTCCAACAAGCTCACGAATCCGGTTGAGGACTCAATTTGAGCAGAGAAGGTGGGAACATTGAGCTTAATTTTTGTTGGTAGCTCATATTTTTCATACTTGGCATAGCGTCGAAATCGTGAAAGGATCTGCTCGCGTACAACCAACTTTTTGATAACGTCAACGTCGACGCTCTGCTTTCCAACAACTTCTCCGGAGGCCGTTGTCACATCAAATTGATAATGCGTTGTACCGTCTTCGAGTAATTTACCGTTCTGAAGGCTGTTAATATTCGTTCGATAAGGAAACAACTTGGAAGGACGATAAACATTCCAACCAGTGTTCCGAAAAAAGGAAAGCTGGTTCGTTTTTCCGCCAGCATAGTTGATCTGTAAAGTCCCTTCCTGCAGGTAATCGTTTTCATCAAATAGAGTCGTTTCGGTCAGGCCGGAGACCAGCCGACAACGATACTTGCCTGGCTTCTGACGCATCATGCCTTGAACCCATTCCTCAGGGTATTTTGCAGCTGGACGTATGACCTTTCGCGACAGATTTACGAGGTCATCAACTCTGGAATTCGTGGACCACAAATCGGCTGCATCTTCGACGAATTGATTAGCAGCATCTTCAGAAAGATCACGCGTCCCCATTCCCATATGTCGAAACAGCACAAACTCAATTTCTACAGTTGTATCATTGATTGTTATAAAGTCGATTGCATCTGTATCTGACTGCGAATTCGACGCGGGCAATTTCGAATACGCAGGACATTCAAGCCACGGACTGATTAAACAAACATACAAGAACAAATACAGATGACGTCGCAAGACCGAATTATCAATTTGCCTCAGCATGTACATGCTCCCGTAACACATAACAAAATGGCTCAACCAACTCAGTTTCAATCCTGCCGGTAACTAATAGTACTTATGACTCATGGATGAACGTGTCTCAAGACCATTATGTCGCGTTTCTTGACCAAAGCGGTCATATGCTAAACGCAAAAAGCCTCATCACGAAAGATCGTAGAGAGGTCACTTCAGAATTACGCAATTTTATTCGGCCCGCGCCACCCGCAACGTCACCGGCAACCCAAACACCTGCTCAAACAACTGCCCGTTCTGCCGGATGCTGATCTGCTCCAACGAGATATCATCGCGGTCGCTGACGCGGATGATCATGCGGTTCTTTTCTTTCTTGCAGACGAATTCCTGTTTGCGGGTCTGGCGGGACGCATTCAGCGCGATCGCGATTCGAAGTAACGCCGCGAGTTTGATGACCGTAATCCGGTCGTTGCGTGTCAGTGTCACGAAGGGAGTGTGGCTCGGCTTGGGGGCGCTGCGGCGGTGATAACGGGCGACGAGGGCGACCAGGTGCAGGTCGGTTTTGCTCATGCCGAACAGGTCGCTGGCCATGATCATGTACATGCTGTGTTTGTGGTACGAGGCGACGGAAATACTCATCCCGACTTCGTGCAGCAGAGCTGCGACCATGAGCATCAGTTCTGCATGATCGCCCAGGTTATGATACTTCTTCAATTGAGCGAACAGGCTCGTACAGGTTTCACAGACCTGAACCGCGTAGGCCTCATCAAAGCCGAATTTCCGCCCGAGCGCGATCGCCGATTTGCGGATCTGGGCTTTCAGGGCGTCGTTCCAGAGATTTCCGGTCGCGACTTCCATGAGAAGCCCGTCACGCAGGTTCGCTTTCGAGACATACAGCTCCTTAAGTCCCAGAACGCGACCGAGATGGTGATACGCCAGCAGAGCAGGGCCAATCGATTCCGCATCAGGACTGGAGAGGTGATAGTCCTGGGCGATTTCGTCGACGTTCTGATCCATCAGCTTATGAGCCAGGTTATACAGCGACGCCAGCGGCAGGCGTGACAGATTCTTCTGGTCCCACTCCGGCATCAGTTCGTCGGCAGCCAGACGGATATCGCCGCCGAGGGCCACGATTTTCACCGGCAGGTTCGGGTCCAGATGCGAAGGGATCCGCTCGACGACCCGCTGAATCTCGATCTCCATGATCTGACGCAACTTCGTATCGGAAGTCTGATAGCTCTCCAGCGTTTCACGCAGTCGATACGACCCAAGTCGATATCCCTGCGAGTAGACGACTTCCTGTCCTTTGAGAACAACGAGTTCCGTCGTCCCACCCCCAACTTCGACGACGATGGTCTGATGTGTCCAGAAATTGGGCTCCTGCTGCAGCAACGGCTGGACGCTCTGGAAGATCGTCCGCTGGACTTCGGCTTCGTCGAGCACGTGAACCGTCAACCCGGTGCCGATGAAAATGCGGTCGAGAAACTCGATCTTGTTCTCTGCTTCGCGGACAGAACTGGTGGCATAGACCTTCACGGCATCGGCGGAGTCGATCCCATACTCCAGCATCTTCTCGCGATACCCGAGAAGAATCCGCACACATTCCTCGATACGGTGCTTGTGGATGCGCCCCTGAAGAAAGGTATCTTTGCCCAGAGGGACTGCTTTGATCGCCGTATCGAGCTTGCGAATCTGCCCGTTGGAACAGACTTCCGCGACAACCATGCGAATTGCGGTCGTTCCGACATCAATGACCGCCACCAGCCTGCGTTCCACCTGAGGCCGGGCAAACTGTTCCAAAGCAGGCAGCGTGTTTTGTTTCATTGGAGAAATTTACCGGAAAGTCAGTTGGAAGCCTATTGAACAAGAGCAATGACACAGGTTTGATCAGATCCCTACAAGACATCATAGCATTCGATGATTCTCGTTTGGATTTTTCTTCTTAGTCTTTTGGTAGTAGTCATCAGGATAACGAATCATGGAAAGATATTTTTCCTGGAGATCGCGAAATCTCTGCAGACTATAACTTAGCGGTAACAGATCGAGTGTGTTTCCGATGTAATCGAGCATCTTCCGGTTTAATGCATCTTCACTCAGTTCATCAAATCCATCACGCTTTTGAGAGGATAATCCACTGAAAGAAAACGAATCCAAAACGGATTCTCCAAGGTAGGATAGCTCTTCCATTCGAAAGAATCCTTGATTCAAACCGAAGCGAATGAAATCGCTCAGATTCTCACCAATGCAAAGATTCTGAATATCTCTGCTTAGCGCGGGGACTGTCATAATAACCGGACATAAATCAGAGACTTGACCATCAATCAGTAGCAGACTGAAGTGAACGCCATCTCCTCCTGTACCTGCAAATGAAACAGAATTTTCAGGAGTGCACCAGTAGCCACCATTCTTTAAATTCTCGCTGAGTATCAATCCCAATTGATTAAGCCCGGAATCAAATTCAGGCTGAAATACCTGATCAATCTCAGCCCTGAGTTTGACAAGTTTCGCCAATAACGGAGTCGCATCCTTCGTCTTCATTAGGCCTCAACTAATCTCTGCCGTCGACATGACATGCCTCGCCCAGGCGGCGGCTCCCATGACGGTGGCGTCGTCGCCGAGTTTGGCGATCTTGAGTTTGGCGACGTCCTTGTAAGCCGGGAGAAGCCAGCTGTCGATGCCCGCCTGGATCGAATTCTGGAACAGGTCCGGCATCGCAGTGACGAGTCCGCCGCCGAGGATGATGATCTCGGGAGCCAGGACGTGAATCATGCCCGCCAGCGAGATGCCGATATCGTGACCTGCTTTATAGACAATCTGCTCGATGGCTTTATCACCCTTTTTGATGGCATCGGCGAGCGAGCCGGAGCGGACATCAGCGAGGTCTGTTTTGCAAAGTTCCATCAAGGTGGGAGCCTGTCCACGATAGGCGGCTTGAACAGACGCCCCTGCGATCGCCAGACGTCCTGCGACGGCTTCCAGAGATCCTTCGTGTCCAAACCCCGACAGCGGACCACCGGGCAGGACACGGGTATGTCCGAGTTCCATGCAGGAAATGCCATGGCCGCGGAAGATGCGTCCTTCATAGATGAAACCCGCACCGATCCCGGTCCCCGGGAAGACCCCCATCAGACTGCGCGACTTCTTATGATCGCCAAAGCGGTATTCGCCATAAACGCCACAATCAACGTCGTTGGCAACGGTGACGGAGCATTTGAATTCTTTCTCGAGAATCTCTTTGAGATTCACTTTTTTCCACCCAAGATTGGGCGTGTCGAGGAGAATTCCTTTGTCAGGATTGACTGGCCCCGGGCAACCAACACCAATGGCGCGGATTTGCGAGGCGGGAATATTGGCGACCTTGAGTGCATTTTGGATCGTCTCAATGATTCGCGCGACCCCGGACTCGACGCCGAGATATCCTTTGGTCTTCTTGCGGTCTCGCCCCAGGCATTCGTAGTCGCCATTGTAGACAGCTGCAAGCTGTTTGGTCCCGCCGAGGTCGAAGCCGACCCAGTAGCCGTCGTTGGTGTCTTGTGGCACGATATTCCGTACTCCGTGAGGTACAATCTGGCATTGAGATGGAAGCCTGATGATAACGGATGAAACCTGCGCAACGTAGCGAAAGCCGGGACGAATTCCGAACTCTTTATTCGTTGAGATCGATTTTCAGAAGCCTTAATGAATTCTACGTTTCAGGTCGCCGCATTGAGCTGGCGGCCAAATCGAGGAACAGATGTCCGTGAGATTGCGATTCTTGTATGATGTTTGCAGTGGACTTCAGCCCCTGATTCTGACATTATGACGAATATTGTCAAAAAGTCTCGATAAATTTCCAACACCATTCCGGCTCGCAGAGTACTTCCTTCGAAACGGAACGACCGATTCATTCTCCAATTGTCGATTCCCCGACTTGAAAGCATCGACCATGTCCAGCGTTGGCAGTGATGGAACGAAGCCCGATGTTCCTGCGACCAGTCCGAAAAAGGCCCCGTTCATTCGCAATCTCTGGTTCCTGATCGGATCGGCGATTTTCGTCATCGGCATCTACGTCGCCGTGGAGTTCTGGGAGTATTCTCCGATGGGGAATTCACTGCCGAACACGATCCAGCATGCCCTGATCGCGCTCACTCCTATTTTGCTCGCGATCTGGATCGGCTTTCTGTCCGGATGGGGACGACGGGGACTTGTATTCGCCGGGCTTATGCTGTTCGCGCTCGTGGGCGGCGCCATCGCCGCGGTTCGAGAAGTCGAATTCGATGGCGATATGCTGATGACGTTCCACTATCGCTGGGAGCCAACGGTCGAGGACCGCATCGCCAAACACCGCGAAGAGCAGGGGGGAGCTGCTCTCCCGGCTGCAGCCAGTGAAGAGTCTCGCGCTGCCTTCCACGAGGCCTTTCGCATTTCCCCTCAGGACATGGCCGACTTCCGTGGTCATAACCGCGAAGGCATTATCGACGGTCCCGTTCTCTCGACAGACTGGACGACGAAGCCGCCGGTCGAGAAGTGGCGGATTCCGGTTGGGGAAGGCTATTCATCCATGGCGGTCGTCGGCGATCGCCTGATCACGATTGAACAACGTGGCGATCAGGAAGCGGTCGCCTGTTATGACGCAAATACCGGCGTCTCAATGTGGGAACACCTTTATCAGGCTCGTTTTTACGAAGCCATGGGAGGGCTCGGCCCTCGATCGACCCCCGTCGTCGACGAAAAAGGACGGGTCTACACCCTCGGCGGCGAAGGGGATGCCTACTGCCTCGATTTGTTCGATGGCAAAGTTCTCTGGCATCACAATCTGCTTAAAGAATACCAGCTGCCCAACGTGACCTGGGCGATGAGTTCCAGCCCGCTGCTGCTGGGCAATCATGTTATCTACAACGCCGGCTCAGAAATCGGACAAGCACTCGTTGCGTATGACCGCGAAACGGGCCGAATGATTTGGGAAGGAGCAGGGCTGTCACGCGCGTCGCATGCAGAAAACCTTTGCGGGTACAGTTCCCCTCGACTGGCGACGCTGGGCGGCAAAGAACAGATCCTGCATTTTGATGGAGCAGGACTGGGTGGCTACGACATCGAATCGGGAAAGACCCTCTGGTTCTACCCGTTCAAAAACGATGCCGGCGTCAACGTCGCCCAACCGCTGGTTCTCCCCGATGACCAGGTCTTCATCACAGCTAGCTACAATCACGGTGCCGCCGTGGTCAAAGTCTCCGCGGACGGCGAGAAGTTCAACGCCACCCAGGTCTGGACCTCTCCCCGCTCGATGCGCTGCAAATTCACCAGCCCGGTTCTTTACAATGGAATCGCCTACGGCCTGGATGAAGGGATTTTGATGGCGCTCGATCCGGTCAAAAATGACGTCAAATGGAAAAAAGGACGCTACGGACACGGTCAGCTTCTTCTTTCTCACGATAAACTGTTTATTCTTACGGAGAAGGGTCAAATGGTCCTGGTTGAGGCAACCCCCGAAAGCTGGCAGGAACTGGCGAGCCTGCAGGTCCTTTCTGACTCGGTCAAGGTCTGGAATCCCCCGGCTCTGGTCGGAAATCGGGCTTTTGTTCGCGATCACCACGAAATGGCGTGTTATGAACTCCCCCTTGCCAACGACACACCTGCAGCGAAGACTCCCCCGAATTGATCAACTCAGACATTCCTGAGAACCTCCGACTCGCTGACGTGTCGACTTTTAACCCAGACTTTCCATCTGGCGGGATACAGGAAAAGCAGCATGAGTCTCTACGAGAGCATTGACGAGCGTCGAAACATCTTAGCTCCCGCGCCAAAACTGCGCTTCACAAGGCACATCGCTGGCACGCTCAAAGAACGCCTCGATACGGTCGTTGACACGATGCGTGAAATGAGCCAGCAGACCAATCCGGAAGAGATGGTCCGCTCATATGGCGCGCGGATGCGAAAGCTGTTTCCTTCTGATGGGGTCATCTCGTTGAGTCGACGCGGGTTGACTTATCCCAACTACCGCATCACCCGCTTCACTGGTTGGCAGAAACAGGTCAACCCCTGGAGAAATCCGGAACTGCTCCCATTGATGTCTGGCGGATTGCTGGCTGAGCTGATCTACAGCAACCAGCCACACGTCATCGATCAGCTGGAAGTTGATGAGGATGACCCCGCTGCTTCGTACATGAAAGACCAGAAATCACTCCGAGCCATTCCGCTATTCGATGGCGGAGAAGCTCTGAATATGGTGATCGCGATGCGCCAAGTCGAGAATGGATTCTCGGTCGAAGACCTTCCGGAAGTCGTCTGGATTTCCAACCTGTTTGGACGTGCGACACAGAATCTCGTGATGGCCGAACAGCTCGAGCAGATGAACTACATGCTACAGCGGGAGATGGAAGTCGTCGGCGAAATCCAGCGAGACCTGCTGCCTCAAAAGCTCCCCGCGATCCCGAAAATGTCGCTGGCCGCCTATTACCAGTCCTCACAAAAAGCCGGCGGTGATTATTACGACTTCTTCCCGCTTCCTGATGGCAAATGGGGCATCCTGATCGCGGACGTCAGCGGCCATGGCACTCCGGCTGCGGTCGTCATGGCGATGACGCACAGCATCGCCCACACCTGGGATCATGATGGCGAAGGCATGGACTCACCTGCTGCGTTCATGAACTATCTCAATCGTCACCTGACGAAGCACTACACACTGCGTTCCGGTGCCTTCGTGACCGCCTTCTACGGCGTCTACGATCCATCGAACCGCAAGCTGACGTATGCTTCTGCAGGCCATAATCCGCCGCGAGTCAAACGGTGTTCGACGAACGAAGTCTTTTCGCTCGACCGCGCCGGTCGCCTGCCGATGGGTATCACAGACTCGATCACCTACGACGAAGCCAGTATCTACCTGCAGACCAGAGACCGTCTGATCTTCTACACCGACGGCCTGATCGAAGCCCACAATGATCTCGACGAACTCTTCGGCGTCCCTCGTCTCGACCGAACGATCACCGACTGCCGAGTCCGCGGTGCTCAAGAAACACTCGATACGCTGACCGCCTCGCTCAAAGATTTCGTCGGCTCCCGAAACTATTCCGACGATGTCACAATCATCGTCGCCGAAGTACAGTGAGCTTTCGGTGTGTGCCACGGCCGTGTCGGCCGTGGGGCTGTCGAGCACGCGCCGAATCACGGCTGACGCAGCCGTGGCACACGTGAGGGATGATTACCTCGCTGATGCCTTCTGGTACCACTCCGCCCACTTGTTAATCACGACAACGTGAAACCGCTCTTTCGCCGCCTCTCTCTGTTCTACTGTCGCGGTTTCTTCTGTGACGCCGTCTGGCAAATAACCCGATGGATCACTATTCCCGCCAACTCCAAACGGCTTGCGACTAATCAGTTTTAAACCACGATTTGCCTCCGCGACGATCCCCCAGTTCTCGTCTCTGAGCTTCTCGATGAGTGGTCCACAGGCTTCGATCCGATCTGCTGAAATCAGACACGTCACGACCTGCATGCGGATCTGTGGGTCCTTGTTTTCCAGGAGCTGATAAAAGATCGGCTTATTGGCCATTAAGCCCATGGGGTCTTTCAAAAGTGCAGGGATGTCGAGTTGCTTGTCATCTCCTTCGAGAACTTCCAGATTCATAGTGGAAAGCTTCTTCATGATCGCGTCCATGCCTTCGGCAGGATTGTCATTCTTAACTGTCCCATCCTCGAGAACGACCCCTGCCAGGTCATCCGGCAGTCCACGCCCCCCGATCAACATCCCACCACCAATCATCTTTTCGGCACGATCGAAACCGAGAATCTGCCCTGTGGCCTGACTAAGAAAAAGGACGCTGAAACACGTATCATAAATGGCTTCAGAGTGATACCAGCTGCCATCTTCCCTTTGGATTTTGACAAGTGTACTCGCGCCGTCCTGATACCAGTCGATCCCATTGATCTCTTGAATTTCATTCAGCGAACAAAAACGCTCGACGGTGTACGTGTAGTAAAACTGCCATTGCTGAACATTTCCGTTGGGTAAATAAGAATGTCTCGGACTGAGCCAGTTAAAAGCACGTTTGGCTGCTTCTGTTAATTGACTGGAATTGACAGAAACAGGACCATTCAATTCGGGTGCTGGAGCATCGGGCCGATCAAGATTGACCTGTTTGAGAATGCCAAATTTCTTCTGCTCATTCTTTCGACCGGCAATGCCCGATTCTCCGAACAGTAGTCGATTAATCAGCGCCAGCGATCCACATCCGGCAGCGGTCATGGTAAGCGACGGCGCTCCATTTTTCGTTGGATGATATTCATGCGATCCATCCGAATGTTGACTTGCCAGATGCCAACGTCCAGCGCGATCCCAGACACTTGCAGGGACCTGCACGCCAGCTCTCATGGTTGCCCACAAGCCGAGTAACGCATACTGAGTGATGCTGGTATCGCCGCCCGGACCATTCTGACGGGGATAATACCACCCACCACTTGGCAGCTGCCCCTTGATGATGAAATCAGCAATCAACTGCAGTTGAGGTTGATAAAAGACGGGATCAGTCGCCTCCAGCGCCATCGCATCGATCGCTGCTTCATAGTAATGATGTTGAATGGGGTTGTATTCAGTTGCCGAAAACTTGTTGAGTACTTTTTCGAGATTGGCTTTGACCGCCGGACTGTCAGTCTGATGGGTTCCCTTGATGATCGCATACGCAACCAGCCCTGCTTCATACGACGGGATGGGGTGTTGACTTAAAAAGTCGACACCTTTTCGAATTGCATTTTCAACTCCCGCAGGCGGTGCAGCATAACCAGGGCGCGAAGTCGATAGACTCATGACGCATACGATGCATAAAACTCTCAGACGCAAATCATGCCAGTCAAACATTCAATTCACGCCTTGACGACCAGAACAATTGATCCCACATTGATATTTGACAAAATTTTCCGCGGTAAAGATAGCATTCTTTCTGCACATCAATCATAGTTGATCCGTCAGAGACGCAAGGACGTCATGGCAATTCTGAATTCCCATGAATGCCAGATTCTTCTGCTCGCCTCCCGCCTATAATCTCCCGTCCCTCGTAATGTCTCGTCGGACGATACTCCCGCCAAACGATTTCAGGAGCGCCTCTCATGAAGCTGAGTTTTCTCACCCTGCTGCTCGGAACCTTCACCATGGTTCAAGGACTAAACATGTCATCGGCTCACGCTGAACCGCCTCAATCGCTGAACTTCAAAGTCAAAACGCTGACTGGCGAAGACGCTGATCTCAGCCAGTATGCCGGCAAAGTCATCCTCATCGTCAACGTCGCCAGCAAGTGTGGCAACACCCCACAATACGCAGGTCTCCAAGAGCTGTATGACAAGCACAAAGCAGACGGCCTCGTCGTCCTCGGCTTCCCATGCAACCAGTTCGGCGGCCAGGAACCAGGGTCTGCCAAAGACATTGGCGAATTCTGCGAAGCCACTTACGGCGTGAAGTTCCCAATGTTCGAAAAGATCGACGTCAACGGCCCGAACGCTCATCCCCTCTACCAATACCTGACCAGCTACAGCGGCAATGGCATCCAGCCAGGCCCTGTGAAGTGGAACTTTGAGAAGTTCGTCATCGGTCGTAACGGGGACGTCGTCGCCCGTATTGGTGCCCGCGTCAAACCAGACAGCAAAGACGTGACCGAAGTTCTCGCGAAAGAACTCGCCAAGAAGCAGTAATGGAAATTGTGATCACCGTCCGCTGCTCACGCGAACCAAAAACGGGAACGCGGAGCAGACGGTGGTGAGCAGTGGTCACACAGGTGAAGTTTCAACTCTAATCTTCTCTGCGATCTCTGCCTCACTCTGTTCCCTCTGCGTTCCAGTCTCCTCTTTGACAATTCAGTCTGCGAACCAGCGAGTCTTTCCCGGCAAGAATCCTCAATTCTCCGGGAAAACTCGCGATCCGCAGGATCGCTGCTTGCCATGCTCGGCAGGAATGCTTGAAATCGCTTTCGCTACGCGTCATCAGATCACCTCCACGAAGGATAGCCCGATGAACCCGTCCCGCTTTGCGCTTGCTGCCTACGTTTTATCGCTCATGACGATGACTTGCACTGCTGATTCGCTGGCAGCCCAGGGGCTAACTAACTCTCGTGACGCTAAAGACGCTGTCCGCCAACTGGACGTCCAGGATCCCAGCCTTGAACTGACACTTTTTGCCAGCGAGCCGATGATCAGCAACCCGTCGACGATCGATGTCGACGCCAGCGGAAGGGTCTGGGTCGGAGAAATCGTCAACTACCGTCACTTCCGCAACGGCGAGTTCAAGCCACGTGAAGAAGGGGACCGCATCCTCATCCTCGAAGACACTGATCACGATGGCAAAGCCGACAAGACAACCGTTTTCTATCAGGGCAAAGACATCGATTCTCCTCACGGCATCCTGGTCCTCGGCAACCGTGTTCTCGTCTCGACGCCGCGAACCATCATCGAGTTCTACGACGATAACAACGACCTGAAAGCCGACCGTCACTCCGTCCTCTTTTCAGACGGCGGACAAGGTCAACACGACCACGGCTTTCATACAGTTATCTTTGGCCCAGACGGCAAGCTGTATTTCAACTACGGCAATGAATGTCGTCAGTTGCTCGACAAAAACGGCAAGCTCGTCGTCGACCGCAGTGGACGCGAAGTCAAAGCTGGCTCTGGTCCTTACCAGCAGGGGATGATCTTCCGCTGCGATCTCGATGGCAGCAACGTCGAAACGCTCGCCTGGAATTTCCGCAATCCCTGGGAACTCTGCGTCGACGCCTTTGGCAATATCTGGCAGTCCGACAACGACGACGACGGCAACAAAGCCACCCGCATCAACTACGTGATGGAGTATGGCAACTACGGCTTCAATGACGAAATGACACGCCAAGGCTGGCAGGCTCCGCGCACGAACCTCGAACAGGACATCCCTAGCCGTCACTGGCACCAGAACGATCCGGGCGTCATCCCCAACATGCTCGTCACCGGCGCCGGCTCTCCCTGCGGGATGATCTGGTATTCAGGCGACTTGCTGGGCGAAAAATACAAAGGCCAGCTGATTCACTGCGACCCGGGTCCGAACGTCGTCCGTGTCTACCGTCCCGAACCAGATGGGGCAGGGTACAAAGCCACTCAGGAAGTCCTCATCGAAGGCAAACGGGATCAATGGTTCCGCCCCGACGACGTCTGCACTGCTCCGGACGGGTCCCTCTTCATCTCCGACTGGTACGACGGCGGCGTCGGCGGGCACCGCATGGTGGATATTGATAAAGGGAGAATTTTCCGACTGGCACCGAAGGGACATCAATACAAACCTCAACAAGCAAAGATCAAATCTGCAGAAGAAGCAGTGACAGCCCTTCTGAGTCCGAATGCATCGTCTCGCTTTCTCGGTTGGCAGGCTGTAAGTAAACATGCCGAAAACGCCCTCGACGCTTTAGGAACAGCCGCTGATTCTGATCTCAATCAAGCTCAAAAAGCTCAGTTGATTTGGGCCATCGGCCTATGTCTTCCATTTGACCCAGAAAACGACCTGCATCCGTGGAAGAAAGTAAAACTCGCCAAACTGAACCGCGTTGGGGATCTCGATCTGCTCATGACGAACCTTCGTCTCGGTCGCATGCTGATGATCGAACACAAAGTCAAAGAAAACAAAACTCTGATGCCAACGTTTGCTCCCGAATTGCTCGAGGAACCCAACGTGCTGCGTGAAGTGATGATCTCGCTGCGTGAGTTGCATGGAGCGGGTTTGGTGACCTCAGACCACGCATCAAAAATGATCATGAGAGGACTCGAAAAATATAACGCTGGTGATCGCTGGCTGCTTGAGGCAATTGGGCTCGCTGGGGATGGTGTCTGGGATGAAGTCCTGGACAGCTACCTACCAGAAGACGAAGACCACGACTCCCTGTCTCCCGAGCAACGTGATATCATCTGGCGTTCCCGAGGCAGCCAGACTCCCCGCCTACTCATCGAGATCATCAAAGACTCAACTGTTCCCACAGCTGAACTCCCACGCTACTTCCGCAGCATGGACTTCGTCGACCTCACTGCCTCGCAAGATGCCCTCGCGAAACTCGCGTTCGAAACAGCCACCAACGATCCGGAACGCGATATCCTGATCCTCGTGGAATCGGTCAAACGCCTGAAGAATTTTAATCTCGACCAGCAGCCTGCGTACGAGAAAGCTGTTACCGAAAAGCTGGCGAAGACCACCAACGACGAGACCTGGTTCCGCGTTGTCAAAGCCTTGAAACTTAAACAGATGAATGCCACCCTCCTCGCGAAGCTGCCAAGCCATGCGGGCTCTCAGCTTAGTGTCGATATGGCGGGCTATCTGCTGGATGTCGAGAAACCGGAATCACTGGCGAAGTCGACCATCGAAGTTGCCAGTTCGACCGATGCTGCGGCTGCGGAGAACGCCCAAAAGCTTCTGCAAGCATTTGCTCAGGCTCGCAATCCTAAGATGATTTCCGTCTCCAAAGCGATTATCACCAATCCAGACTGCAAGAACACAAACCTCAAGAAGGAAGCCCTCCGAGCCATCGGAAGCTTCGACGGCGGACGCAAGCAACTCATGGCCTGGGTCGAAGAAGGCGTCCTCGACGACAGCTACGCTCAAGCCATCGCTCCGCTGCTGCATGCTTCGAATGATAAGGCGATCAAGTCGTTCGCAGCTCAGCGGTATCCACTCCCTCCCTCCAAAGACTCCCAGCCGCTTCCCCCCGTTTCCGAACTCGCCAAAAAGCGTGGCGACGTCGCCGCTGGCAAGCTGCTCTACCACACGACCGGAACCTGCGGGAAGTGTCACGTTGCCCAAACCATGGGGAGAGAAGTCGGCCCGAACCTGACCGAGATCGGCAGCAAGCTGAGCCGCGAATCGATGTATGAATCGATCCTCTACCCCTCTGCAGGCATCAGCCACGGCTTCGAGTCGTACAACATCCTCACGACCGATGGAGTCCAGGAAGTCGGCCTGCTCGTGAGTGAGACCGCTGACGAAGTAACACTCAAAAACGCCGAAGGCCTCTTGAGAACGATCCCCGTCAGCAAGATCGACTTCAAAGAAAAGCAGGACATCTCCATGATGCCCGCCGACCTGCAAAAGCTGCTGTCGGAAAAGGAACTGGTCGACATCGTCGAGTACCTGATGACCCTCAACCGCCAGTAAGCCTCAACAAGGTCAACAATACTTCCGGGTAGTCCGGGTTGTCCCAACCCGGACGGCGAAGCCGCGAGAAACACGCTGATCGCGGAGTTGATGTATTACTTCAATTCACGGTCATCTGCGCGGTGACCGTGTTTCTTTCCGGTTCGAAGCGAACCGGCGGAGGTTGGGACAACCTCCGCTACCCAATTTTAAGCTGCCTTACTTAACCCCGTCACACTCTCCATCATCCTCGCGAACGCCTGCGCAAGCGTCTTGGTCATCTTCCCCGGATGCCCGCCATTCACCAGTTGCTCTTGAATCTTCACGACGGGCATGACATCAATAGATGTACTCGTCAGAAAGACCTCATCGGCCGTGAAGATCTCCATCTGATCGATCGTCCGCTCAATGATATCATAGCCTTGCCGCCTGGCCATCTCGATCAGTTTCAGCCTGGTCACGCCACCCAGAATCCGCTGTTCCAGTGGCGGGGTGACGATCTGCTCGTCGATGACAAGAAACAGATTCGAGCAGGCCCCTTCCGTGAGTTGACCACGCTCGCTGACGAGAATCGCTTCACTGGCCTGCGCCCGTACCGATTCATTGACCGCAAGACAATTCGGCAGCAGATTCGATGACTTGATGTCCGGACGCTTCCAGCGCAAATCCGGCTGTAGAATAACACTCACGCCGTTCTGCTGCTTTCGACGAATATCCTCGGCATCCAGCGGCTGAATGAAGATCAACACGTTGGGCGTGGCATCGATTGCGAACGCGTGCTTGCGCGGCCCGACGCCGCGGGTGATGTGCAGGTAGATCATCCCGGTTTTGTTCACGCTGGCTGCACAGAGCTTTTGCATCTGGCGTTCAATCTCCGGCATGTCGACTCTCATCTGGACCGCATCCAGTCCTGATTGCAGGCGCTCATGATGTTCCTCCCAGAAGATCGGACGTCCATTCTTGACGCGGAGCACTTCATACAGCGCATCACCAAACAGAAAGCCTCGATCAAGAGCCGGGACGCGGACGTCATCCAGCGGCATGATCTGGCCATTCCAGGAAGCAGTGATTGGTGCAGACACAGTCATATCGAAATCACAATCAGGGCAATAGAAGTCAGTGTTTCAGAACCTTGCGAATCAGGTAGATCCCCAAGCCAACCATCAGGATATTCGCGATCCACATTCCATAACTGGGGTCGATCGTGCCGTTTTTCGACTGGTTCATCAGCAGCATGATGATCGGATAATACACGAGAATGATCGGCACAAAACAGAGAATGAAGCTCGTCAGAAACTGCTTTTTCCCTTGGAGAATTGAGAACGGGCTACCAATCAAAACGAAGCACAGGCAGCTTCCGGCGAGGGCATACCGACTATGGATCTCAGTATACATTCGGTCGATCTTGCGAGTGTTATCCTCGTTGTCGTAATACATGCGATTGAATTCTGTCGAAGCATACCGATCGAACTCGCCGAGCATCATGGTCGATGAGGCTTCCAGTTGAGCGAATCGATCATTGAAGTTCCGCTGCTTCTCCATGGCAATGATTTCGTCGCGGATCTCATTAACGGGCAGGTTCTGAGCCTTGAGCGGCTTGAGCATTTTGGGAAGCGGAAACGTAAACTGCTGGTCTTCAATAAAGCCCTTCTGCTCGCCGGGCTTTTCATAATAGCCGCCGATGACGCGTACGTGGACAAGGCTTTTCTCGATGTCAAATTCAAGGCCGATCCGTTCCGCCTGCAGTCGCAGCGGCGTCCCTTCTTTTCCTGGCTTATAGGTAATCGTTGGCTTGATCAGCGTCCGATTATCGACATCCATCGTGGAAATGATGATGCCCTGCTTGCGTTCAATAAACTGGTGTTGAGATTTCAGACGGTCAAAGAAAATCTCTTCCATCGAATGCACAACGATCCACTGAATTCGCGACATCGCCCAGGGAATCGCCTGATCGGTCAGGAAAAAGGAACTCACACTCAACACGGCGCCCATCGCAAGACTTGGCCAGATGAGAGCCATTACATTGATCCCGGCTGATTTACAGGCCGTGATCTCCTGATCCCCTGACATGCGTCCATAGACAACGCAGACCGTCAACAGCATCGTGGCAGGGATCGTGAAAGGCAGCAAGCTGGGAACGATAAACGGCAGGATTGCAAGGATCTGCTCAGGACCCAGCCCGTGTTCGCTCGCCTCGCGGAACACGCCGATGAAGACAAGAATAACCGTCACGCCGGTGAGAATGGAGAAGAAGATGCGAATCATCTCTCCGAGCAATACTCGTTGTATGAGCTTCATGGTTGTCCGTAACCGAGAGCTGCGGCGTGTACATCAGACAGTGGTGACGACGTTCATCATGAAAGTGGCCCCGCAGACAGTGTTTACTGAAAAGCAGACTTCACCGTCAAGAGCGATGGTCCCCTCACGCCTTAAGGCTTTATCCTGTAGGCACCTGTGACCAAGTCGCACACGACACCCGTCACGACAGTCTTAGCAAGTCGTTACAACCCCTACAGACTTCAAATTTGCCGGAAATCAAAGTGACGACCCGCCTTGATTTCGGACAACGACAATTCCGTCCCGAAATAAGACTTATAGGTTTGGAGAACGCTCTGTTTCTTTTTCACATCAATCAGGTGCACCTGTTCATGGCTCTTGCAACCACAACTTCGCCCAAAGGCCCAGCGATTCGTTCTGAATTTGCAGATGATCCTGACTTCCTGGAACTCCTCGAAATGTTCTATGAATCGCTTCAGGAACGTCGGATCGAGATGGCGAACGCCTTCCAGAACGGCAACTTCGAACAGCTCAAGACTCTCGCCCACCAGCTCAAAGGAGCAGGGGGGGGGTATGGCTTTTCCGGATTGACGCCGATTGCTTCCCGCCTGGAACAGGCCTGCAAAAACCACGATCTGGTGGCGATGCCGGAACTCGTTTCAGCCGTGTTGGCCTACATTGACCGGGTCGTCATCTAATGAAACGGGTGAGTAGACCGGTCCCAAACGTCATAAACTGAACGACTTGGGACCAAAGTTCTTCGTGTACGGGCTGCTGGAAAATGCTCTCTTGTCCAGACGATTGTGTCGTGTCAACATAGAGAGACTTCGATCGGACGATCTGCGCGGCTACTCGTCAGGTTTTGGTTCCGACTTTCCCGACCATCGGCATGTCGCTTTACGGAGTTCCACTCGTCATGAAAACGCCTCTGATCGCTCTTGCTGTCGTTTCGGCTTTTGTTGCAGGTCAACTGTCAGCCAGCCGTTCGACCCATTCCGTAATGCCGACACTGGTTAATACCGGCTATGCTCAGTTTGAAGAGGAAAATAAGGGTTTCGAGACATTCGAAATCAGTAACGACACGATTAAGCAGATCCGCACTGCTAACGAAGGCCTGCAGACCGCGATGGAATCTCTGCGGATCGAAGGCAAGTACGAGCCAGCAACGAAGTCTCTGAATTCCTTCATCGTCCTGTCTGGTGGCGGGAATCCTCTGGCTCAACTGGAAGCAGGCCAGGGGGTTGATCCTGAGACCTATGCAGCTCTTTACGCGGGTGATGCCATCCCGGAAGTCGCTGATTTCATCGCCTTCGATGCCGAAGGACGTCTGACCTACAAGAATCAGCTGGTCCGCATCATGCCGATCACGGATCTGAAAACCGCTTATGCCAATCGCAAGAAGCTTCTCACAGCCCGCTTGAAAGCGGACTGATTGCTCCCCAAAATAGTCACACTCGGAACAATCGCTACGGGTGGAATCCGGCAACCCTGACGTGCGTTCGCAACGTAACAATCAGGCGCAGGAAATCCTGCCAAATTTCCGCTTCCACCTATTTTCCCAGCGAATTTACTTCTAGGTGAACCGAATGAGGAGGTAGAATGGGAGGCCTGCTGCTCGAATCGAAGGTGTATCGCCGACGTGTTCGAGAATAAAATTCCCATCTGGCGCGGTGGTGGAAAACGCCCACCCGTCTCACAATCCAATCGATTATCGTTCGGCCGGGTTTTTCCGCGACGAACGTCTTCTGATCAATCCGCATGAGAGGGAGCCACCTGAAAATGGTCTCTTCGATGAAAAAGTCGGTGTTCAGTGCTGTAGTAGCGTTGTCAGCTAGCTGCACAGGTGCAGTTTCCGCAGGTTTGACAGAAAGCTATCAGACTGACGGTACTCTCTACAGCGCGGTTGGTGTCTCACTGCCCGCTGATTATCAGACAAATGCAACGACGAAGAATCTGCTCATTCTCGTCGATACCTCTGCCAGCCAGCTTGGCAAGCATCGCGAAGATGCATTTGGGATCGTTCAAAATGTTCTGACAAGCCTGCCAGCTGATGTGAACTTCAGCATCTGGGCGATCGATAACACGATCCTGAAGACCAGCCCGGATCTTCTGGCCAACACGGAGCAGAACCGTTCCGATGCGATGAGCCGTCTGTCAACGCGCTTCCCAGCCGGGACGACGAACCTGCTGGCCGCCTTGAAAGAAGCGCACAAGGTTGCCGCTGCGAATCAGGCTGGTGTTCTGCTGATCGGCGACGGGATGTGCACCGCGAACCTGATTACTGCAGAAGACATGGCAACTCTTTGCCAGTCTTATCGTGATTCTCAAACACCTATTCACACGGTCGCTGTCGGTTCTCAACTCGACTTACAACTCCTGGGAGTTCTTGCTTACCAGACAGGCGGATTCCATCAGGTCCAGCAGGAACAATTTGCTGCTGAATACGTTGCAGAGCGGGTTACGAAGGCCGTTCAAGGCCCCGTTGCTTATCCATCACAGCTGACTGTCGAAGGAGCAGAAACTCTTCCGACGATCGCGCTGCCTCTGCGACAAGACCGTTCGAGCTTCTATCTTGTCAAACAGAACGCGACGTCAGTTAAACCTGTCGCGTTGACTCTCTCGTCTCAGAACGGGCAGGTCAAAGAAACGATTGATGGCACGACTGCTCCTTCTGCTGACAACGCCTATCTGGAACTGGTCTGGAACGCCTCTCAAGGCAACAACGGGCTCTCTCTGCCATTGGCTGGCGACGAGATGCTGAGCTCGACCAAGGCTGGATTCCAAAACTATATCAAGACAGTCAGCATGCAGGACGAATTTACTCCACAGTCGGTTGAAGACCGCTCGGGTCCTCCAACAGCCGATTCTGGAAACGAAATTCGCCAGTTTCAGGCTTTGCAAAAAGCAGCCAACGAGAAACTTCGACTAGAAGTCAGCAACGATATCGAACTGGCCAGCCAAATCGGCCAGACCGAACCGGAAGACAGCATCAATCTGCTCAAACGCACCCTGGCGAGTGTCAACGCCACGGACCTGATCGATCCAACGGTGAAAGGTGAACTCATCCGTGAGCTCAACTTCGCGATTGGCTCTCTGTCAGTTCGCAGCCGACAGATCGAGTCAGACCGTATTCAATCCGAGCGTAAACGTGCTGAGTTGGAAGCCACTCAGCGGATTGTTGATGAAATCGCTTTCCGTGACGAACGACTGGAACAACTGATTGATAAAGTCCGTGCCCTGATGCTCGAAGGTTTCCGCGGTCGCGATGAAGCCTTTGAAGAAGCAGAGCAGGTTTCACGCGTGGCAGTTCGTACCGAACCAGGAAACGGTCCAGCCACCGCGGCGTTGTTCGGTGCTGAAGCGGCTGGTCGACTCGCTGAAGCCTTCTATCTGCGTTCTCTCCGGGCTGACAAATACCTGGCGACATTGACACAGGTTGAACTGTCCCACGTTCCATTCCCAGATGAACCACCAATCGTTTATCCACCAGTGGAAGTATGGAACAAGATCACTCAGGAACGTCAGAAGTGGATTTCTCCCGACCTGCGTCGCAACAGCGTGAACGAAGAGCGGATTATGAACGCTCTGAAAGATAATACTTCGATCGAGTTCGTCGATACGCCTTTAAAAGACGCCATCGACTATCTGGCTCAACTGCACCGCATCACGATTATCCTCGAAGATAACGCTCTGTCTGAAGAGGGTATTCCTACTGACGAGCCGATCAACCTCGTCCTGTCAGGCGTCTCGTTGCGTAGTGCCATGAAAATCATGCTCGAAAAACTCGGCCTGACATGGGTCGTCGAAGACGAAGTCATGAAGATTACGACCCAAACTGCTGCCGATGAAAAGAGCACGACTCGCGTCTATCCGGTTGCTGACCTCGTCATTCCACTTCGAATCCAAGGTGGCGGCATGGGTGGTATGGGCGGCGGCATGGGTGGTATGGGTGGTGGAATGGGCGGTATGGGCGGTGGTATGGGAGGCATGGGCGGTGGTATGGGAGGCATGGGTGGCGGCATGGGTGGCTTCGGCGGAGGTGGTGGATTCTTCTCCATTCCTGACGCTGCTGCTAATGACGGGAAAAAAAAACTGTAGTCCCATCGAAACTTAGTCAAAACAGAGAAGTCAGAGAAGCTGATTTACCCAATCTCATTGCTCGTGGTGTTGTCCTGACGACAACCCACGAGCTTTTTTCGTTGCCACAGCCAGCCAGCCGAAAGGGTTCGGTCATTCAACTGGCCAGTTATCAGCAACCGGAGAAAACACCTGCTCCGACTGACTGGAGTGCCTTTCTTAAACAGCATGAGTTGAGTGATGCGGATATCCAGACTCTCGTCTTTGAGAAGCATGAGTCACGTCAGTTCAAAGATGTGATTGGCATTATTCAGGCTTGTCTCATTGCAGGACGACCTCAGCCCTGGATGTATCAGGTACTTGCCTTGACGATGGAGATCGAGCATTATCCCAAGGAAGAAGTCGAACGCGTCCTGCTTTCAAACAACGATTTCCGACCACTCGACGTTCCAAACCTGCTTGTTTCCGCTGCCTACCTGACACGCTTCGGTGCCAAAGTGCAGGCCCTTTCCATGTACCGTCAGGCTTCCCGATTGGCGCCAAGTCGTCCCGAGCCTTACGCGCTGGGACTTAAACATGCCAAAGATCTGAAAGACCAGGATGCCATCATCTGGGCAGCGGAGGGAATCCTGACTTACGACTGGAGCACTGGTTTTCAACGGCGTCATGATGATGCAGTCGATACAACGACCGACCTGATCAGTCGCCTCAAGAAAGCAGGCAATACTCAGCTAGCCAACGAGCTCACGTCTCGTCTACAAGAGGCTTCGATTCGCGATCTGGATATCCGACTTGAATGGAGCGGAGCAGGTGACCTCGATCTGGCGGTCGAAGAACCAACGGGTGTTGTCTGCTCGTTTGAGAATCCACTCACGCCGGCTGGCGGAACTCTGGTCCACGATGGTAATGGCGGGGCTCCCAAGAACGGCTATGACCATTACGTCTGCGGCAAAGGCTTCAACGGCGTCTACAAAATTACGATTCGTCATGCGTATGGCGATATTGTCAGCAAGAAAGCCATGCTCGTTATCACGGAAAAGGCACAATCATCCAAGCCGGTCATCACGCAACATCCCATCAATCTGACATCCGATGAAGTCAAGATTGAGTTCGAACTGAAAACGGGTCGCCGCAAAGCAGAACGTACACTCGAAATCAAACCTTCCACATTGCAGGAAACACGCGAAAAAGCTCGCGTCTCGACACTGGAATTCCTGCGCAATCGCCGTCGTCAACTGGCATCTACGCCCGACCAACCAGATCCGTCAGCCGGAGCGGGCTCGATTTTTGTCGGTCAGCAAGCCGTTGGCTATCGACCCGTGGTGACAACACTCAGTGATGGCGTTTCGCTGGCTGCGTCTGCCACAGTGTCCGCAGATCGGCGTTATGTCACGCTGAATCTGGCTCCCAGTTTCAGCACGGTCAGTGATGTCTTCACGTTTACTTTTCTGGGCGGGAACCAGAACAACACTCAACCTCGATAGGTTTTTCGGACAGTCTTATCGCCGCACGAGCCCCGGCGTGATATCGGTATCAAGGGAAGCAAATCTTTCCGCTTCAAAGAGCTCCCAGCCGATTGCCCCCATGGCTGCATTGTCGGTGCAGTACTCCATGGGAGCGACAATTACGTCGACCTTGCGACGTGCGGCCAGTTGCGTCAACGCCTCGCGAAACGGCCCGTTCGCAGCGACACCGCCTCCCACGCAAAGACGCCGATAGCCGGTCTTCTTCAGTGCGGCATCCGCTTTCGCAACAAGGATATCTACCACAGCTGCCTGGAACGAGGCCGCGACGTCCGCGATACGTTGCGGGTCACCTTGACCTGCTTTCGGTGGCTGGCCAGGAATTCCCTGATACTCATAAAGGACGGCTGTCTTCAGTCCGGAGAAACTGAAGTCCAAACGCTCGTCGCGAATGAAGATCCGAGGAAAGGCACAGGCTTTCGTATTGCCTTGCGTTGCGACCTTTTGAATCAGAGGGCCACCAGGATACCCAAGTCCAAGAATCTGAGCGACTTTATCAAACGCTTCTCCTGCCGCATCATCGATGGTGCATCCCAGCAGCTTGTGCTCCAAAGGCGATGGGCAGTCGAACAGATGGGTATGACCGCCGCTGACAACGAACCCGACGCACGGATACACGTCACGTCCCGATGCCATCTGGCAGGCATAGATGTGAGCGAGAATATGATCGACGGCGATCAATGGCAGTCCCGTCGCAAGGCACAATGTTTTCGCAGCCGTGAGTCCGATCAGCAGCGAACCAGAAAGCCCGGGATGCGTTGCGACGGCGATCGCTGACATGTCCTGCAGCGTCAAACCAGCCTGCTTGATTGCTTCGTCAATCACCGGAAGTATTCGTTCCAGATGTGCCCGCGAGGCGATCTCTGGAACGACCCCGCCGTAATGCTCATGCAGCGCTGTCTGCGTCGACACGACGCTCGAGAGGACGCGTCGATCTCGATCAATCACCGCCGCTGCTGTCTCATCGCAGGACGTTTCGATCGCCAGTAAATGCTGCATTAGATACTCATCTCGGGTCTGTTCGACTCGTGTGCCACGGCTGTGTCAGCCGTGTAATGGATGTCCATTGCGCGATCGCACGGCTGACACAGCCGTGGCACACGCCATAGTTCGACACAAACAAAAAAGGACACGCCAGATTTTACTCCGGCGTGTCCCTACTTTGGGCAAATCAGTTCAGACTGTCAAATCAACCAGTCGTGAAGGCAGGGTGGAATGACTCCAGCATGGCTGCCTTTTTCTTGTCTTCGCTGGTCGCATCTTTCTTCTCGTCGGGTTTGTCGGATTTGGCAGAATCCTTGGTGTCAGTTGGGTGATCCAGCTTGGCCGTCAGTTCTTCGATCGCCTTATTGAGTTGCGTGTCGACGAATTCACTTTTCGGTGGGTCCTGCTGATTGAGGATATCGCGGATGCGTCGATGTTCCATGTAATCACGGATCTGATCGGGAGTGAACTTCACCACATATCCGTCATCCGGCATGACGCCCCATTCGTCCTCTTCCGACGCACCGGGGAAGCGGTGAATGTTCTTGCCGCTGGGACGGTGGTAGCTCGCTGTTGTCAGCTTCAGAGCGCTTGAACCGTTTTCCATTTCGATGACGTTCTGAACGCTCCCCTTACCCCAGGTCCGCTCGCCAATCACGACGGCTCGCTTGTGATCCTGCAGAGAGGCGCTGACGATTTCACTGGCGGAAGCAGAATATCGGTTGACCAGGACAGCCATCGGGAAGTCTGAGTAAGTCCCTGGCTTTACGGCATTCCAGACGCGTTCCTTGGTATTGCGTCCTTTGGTGCTGACGATCTTTCCCGTCTCGATGAAGAGATCAGCAACTTCCGTCGCAGTCGAAAGCAAACCGCCTGGATTGAATCGCAGGTCGAGGATCAAGGCACGCATGCCTTGCTTCTTCAATGTCTTCAGTGCATCCCGAAGTTCCTGAGTCGTCTTCTGAGTAAAGTGAGTCAAGCGGATATAGCCAATCTTCTTGCTCTCATCGACGAAGAAGTTCCACGAATCGTCTTTGTTGTAATGGTCGCCCATGATTGTCGCGACGTTGATGATCTCGCGTTTGACGGTGACAGTTTTGGGTTGTGCTCCCGAGATCGGCTGTGGAGTGGCAGGATCTTCTTCATCATGAGCAGCGTCATCTGGCTTCTCGGTCGTCTTGCCTTCTTCCGTTTTTTCACCGGGCTTTTTGGCATCTGCGACTGAAGGAATGTAGGTGATCTCAATCGGCTCACCAGCTTTGCCACGCATCAGGCTAATGGCAGCATCGAGCTCGTTACCAACTTCGAAGTCACTGACTTTCTTGCCAGCGATCTGGGTAATGCGGTCACCTGCTCGGATCCCTGCGTTGTAGGCAGGCGTGCCAGGAATTGGCGAGACAACGATGATGGAACGGGTATCGCGATCCAGGTTGACCTGAATGCCGATCCCGCCGAATTCCTGATTGATCTCTTCGTCGAAGCGAGACAGGTCATCGGGAGAGATGTAATTCGAGTAGGGATCAAGTTCGGTCAGCATGCCTCGGATGGCGGCTTCGACCAGTTTGCGTCGCTCGACGTCTTTGACATAGTTCTGCTCGACCTGATGGAAGGTATCAACGAAGACCTGCATCAGTTCATAGTCGGACATCGGCTTGTTCGGGTCCGCTTTTTCTTCCGTCTTGATCTCCGAGTCATCCGCTTCCTGGGCCATGATGGCTGGCGATGCTCCGCTCAGAACTGCGAGTGTCAGCATGATTGCCAATAAGTCGCGCCACCCAGAAGAGAGGCGTTTCGATGAATCGATTCGTAGCGGGTTGTGCATAAGTCACTCCCAAAAGTCACAGACGTTTATTCAATTTTTATTCTCGAAACGAGACTGTCTTCAACGACTTCGTTTCGATCACAAGGTCAACTCGATGACTCCTCAGCTGACAAGCTGGGAAATTACGGTCGATCGGGTGCGTTTGTCAGGATCATCAGGTATCTTAGAAGATCAATTTGGACGCGTAAAGATGGTGTTTTCAATTTCCGTCGCCTGTCCGCTTTGATCATTTAAAAAGTAAAGGAGTGCAGCAGGCCTCTGCCTGCCTCGCGACATGCGTCGAGAGCTGTATTTATTGACGTCCCTTCCGTACACCGGGAAAACTTCCTGCCTGCGCTCGCTGTATCGTCGTCACCTCCAGCAAGCCGTCTCAAGTCCTCTTCAGGGACAATGCCTCTGGCTGTCTCCGACACAACGCAGCCGGTCGCTCGTTTTGGAACAACTGCTCGACGACGACTTCACCGTCGCGATCAACCCCGGCGTTCTGACGTTCGACCTCTTCTGCGAATCGATCCTGCAAACCGGGGACGACTTTGTTCGGGCCATCGATGAGCCACGTAAACGTCTGATTCTCAAACAGCTCATCACGGAGAAACAATCGCGAGAGGAATTCTTGTACTTTCAGTCGATCAGCAGGACTCGTGGCTTCCTGTCACTGGTCAGCGGCTTCATTTCGGAACTGAAGAGAGACGAGATCTGGCCGGACCAGATGAAGAAGGCAACGCGTCTGCCGACCGATAAAGATCGCGAGCTTCATGGCCTTTATCAGGACTATCAGGACTTTTTAAACGAGCGGGGGTTTTACGACGCCGAGGGACGTTACTGGTCTGCTCGTTCTCAACTGGAACAACTGACGACTGGCCCTTTCTCGCAGTTCGATCTGGTGATCGTCGATGGCTTCAGCGACTTCACGCCGACGCAATATGAAATCCTCGTCACTCTCGCCCAGCGTTCGCAGATGATGGTCGTCACACTGCCGTCGCAGGATGAAACTCGCCCCGATCTGTTCGCAAAATCGAAACGAGCCGGCGAGACGTTGTCCAGACATGTTCAGGAAGCTGGCGGCATTGAACTGCTTCCACTGCCAGTCGATGAGTTCGCAACCCGGATGAAACTCACATCGGGCCTCTATCAACCACCCACTCCCGCTGCGGCTCATCTTGCCTCCCACCTCTTTGAATATCCCTTCGACACAACGGTCTCTAAGAACGCCGACGGTCTCCAGATCCTCGCCTGCTATGGCCAGAAGAATGAACTGCAGGTCGTCGCCGAGCAGGTCAAGCGCCTGCTCGTCAGTGGAGTCCGCCCCGATCAGATCATCGTGACGGCGCGCGATCTGAGCGATTCAGGATTCCTCGCTGAAGAGATTTTCCGCGATGCCAGCATTCCGACTGCCTGCGATGTTTCTTTGACGCTCGACCGGGTCGTCGTCTGTAAGCAGATGATGCAGTTCCTGTTACTTGTCGAAGACGACTGGAGTTTCGAGCGACTCAAAAGTGTTCTTCTCTCGACCTGGTTCGACTGGTCTAAACTCGTACCGAAACTGGGACTCATGGCTGAGAGCATCGCGAAAGATGCGATCGCCTATCTGCGATTCCGACAGATCGCAGGCAACAGAAACGTCATTCTCGATTTGCTGGCGCGCGATCGCGAACGACTCGAAGCGATCCATCGCGAAGATCCCCAGGCAACTAAGATGTCGACGCGGTTCCCGCTTACGCTTCGGGAACTGCTCGACGTCGAGCGACTCCTGCAAACACTGGCAAAGCTGTGTGAACCACTCCAACGGAAGCATTCCTCCAACGAATGGATCGAAGTCCTGCGGAAGACTTTCTCTCACCTCGGCTGGAGCAGGGCATCGACTCGAACATCAATGTCACAGTCGTACGAGAGTCTCTCTCCTGCCCAGCGATTCCCGTTATCAGCGGCAGAACTCTGGGATTACGTCCTTTCCCAGCTGTTCGACCTGACTTTGTTTCGTGAACGGCATGCGACCACCCTGGGACGCTGGTCGTTGACCGAGTTCATCGCCTTCCTTCAGGAATCACTGGAACTCCTGTCGCTGCCCAAGGCGGCTCGTGAAGATGGACGAGTCCGCATTCTTCCCGCTGTGCAGGTTCGCAACCTTGATGTCGATTACCTCTTCGTCCTGGGACTCAACGAAAAGCAGTTCCCGCTGGGGCATCACGAAAACTGTCTTTACTCCGAAGCAGAGCGAATGCGATTTCGCGATCACGGCTGGCAACTCGCGACGCGACGCACGCACGACGAAGACGAGCTGTTGATGTTCTATCACGTCGTCACTCGCTCGCGAAAACAACTCACGCTCAGCTATGCGATGACCAACCAGAAGGGCGAACCTGTCTTTCCGAGTCCGTACCTCGAACAGGTCAGAAGCCTTTTTACTCCGAGCGCGTTGCCGATTCAGTCAGCGGGGAGCCTTCACCCTGTCCCAACGCTCGACGAAGCGGTCTCTGTTTCGTCGAAACGCATTGCCGCCGTCGATGAAGCCCTTCAAAAGCGCCCTGGCCATTTGAGAACGCTCGCGACCGACATTCAACAAGCGGCGACGATCGCCAACATCATCGCATCGTCAAAAACCTCGCAGGCGCGATTTCATACCGAAGGACTTACTGTTTACGAGGGCATGCTCGAAGATCCTACGAACCGCCAATGGCTCGCGCAGCGTTTTTCACCCAACATGGCATTCAGTGCGACCCAGCTGGAAAGCTATGCGTACTGTCCGTTCAAGTTCTTCGCGCAGTATGTCCTGGGCGTGACTCCGCATGAAGATCCGCGTGTGCGAACCGATAAAGCACGTCGGGGAAACCTGGTTCACAACAGCCTCGCTCAGCTTCACCTGGCGCTTGTGGATAACGCGACTGCCGACGATGTCCGTGATGCGTTTCAATCTCATTTGAAAGACGAACTTGGACGCGAAGTCAGCATCAATGAACTTCATGCGGCACTCAATCGCATCGAGGGGGAACTCCTTTCTGAGTGGGCGGGCTTCTACGGCGAGCAGCACGACGAGTACCGCAACCAGCTCTCCGGCATGTGGGGGCGATCTCCGCAACGATCCCTGCTTGAACTGACCTTCGGCGAAATCAAAGGGATCGAAGACACCTCTCTGCCCGAACAAAAAGAGACATTCCCGCCGTTGACCGTTGGCTCTGAAAACCAGCTCGTCAAGATCCGCGGACGCATCGACCGTATCGACATCGGAGAGCAGGGTGCCCAAAGCGTCTTCACGCTCATCGACTACAAGACTGGCAATCCCAAACGCTTCAACGAGAAAGAACTGCGCACAGGTCGTTCCCTGCAGCTGGCACTTTACCTGATCGCTGTCGTTCGTTTGAAACTCACCGGCGACGAAGCGATCCCCTGGCAGATCGGCTTTTGGGAGGTTCACAAGAACGGCTTTGTCAGCGGATACAAATCGGGCTCGCGAAAAGAGAACGCCAGCTTCCTGCAGCTTGATCAACCAATCATCGACCTGATCTCCGAGATTATCGACGACCTCGTGCCGCGTCTCGTTGATCACATGCGCCTGGGGCACTTCGCGGTCTACAGTCAGGACAAGCAGTGCACGAGTTACTGTGAGTTTCACCTGACCTGTCGCATTAATCAGATTCGTCAGTTGGAGATCCCGCTCAACAAGCGTCTGCTGGTCAACACGCCTGCGAGCATCTCTGATCTCCCCTTGAACGATCCTGCTGATCCGGAGGCGACATGACCGCCGTCCGTTACACCGAACAGCAGGCGCGAGCCCTCTCTGTCAAAGACTCATCCGTCGCCCTCTCCGCAGGGGCAGGTTGCGGGAAGACCTTCGTCCTGACACAACGATTCCTCGGCTATCTCGATCCCGAGGAACATCCCGATCTGGCGGCCCACCATGATCCTCTCTCACAGATCGTCGCGATCACATTCACCGACCGCGCTGCTCGCGAGATGCGAGATCGGATCCGACGTGCCTGTCAGCAGAGACTCGAACAGGCTCCCCTCTCTCAGCGAGACTATTGGTATCGCATTCTCAAAGGCCTTGAAGCCGCGCGCATCTCGACCATTCACAGTTTCGCCGGCGGGTTACTGCGAAGTAACGCTGTCCGGGCCGGCCTCGATCCCCAGTTCGAAACCCTCACCGGCGACATCCAGCAATCGGTCCTGCGCAAGGCCGTGCAGGATGTTGTCCACAATGAGTTGATCGCGAACTCTGCCGAAGTCTCCCACCTCGTCCTGCGCTACTCCCTCGAATCGCTGCAGTCGATGCTCACGACACTTGTCGATCAGCGGCTCCGCATCCGCTTTGAAGACTTCGATGGCCTTGACGCCGACGATCTCGCCTCCCGCTGGCTGCAGATCCTCAAGGGGGAATACTTCGACGCCCTGTTCGAGTCGTTCCGACACGGCCCCGACGCCAAACGTCTTGTCTCGCTTCTCGAATCGATTGACTTCGACAACGAGATCATGTCTGAGCGCAAAGCCTCGCTACTTGCGCGATTTGCTGTCCAGAAGATTGATGGTGAATACCGTCTCCCTCCCGTCGTCGGCTCCACTCAGTCCTGGCTGGAAGAAGTCCTCGACCTCCTCGTTCTGGAACGTAAGAGCAAGAAGTTCGCCTGGCCGTCCGACGAAGTTCAGGTCCAGTTTCAAAAGCTTTACGGCAAGCTCAAAGAGCAGATCAAAGACCTGCTCACGATCACCAAGCTGACCCACGAAGACCTGCTCGAACCGGCTCGTCTGACGCGGATGCTGCTGAACGTCTATCAGAAAGCCTGTGCGGGATATCAGTCCGCCAAGGCCCTGCGAGGCGGGCTCGACTTCGATGACCTCCTCATCGAAACACGTCGGCTGCTTGCAGAGAATGAAGACGTCCGCCTGCAGGCGTCTCGACATATCCGCTTCCTGCTGCTCGATGAATTCCAGGACACCGACCCGCTGCAGATGGACATTGTCCGCTTCCTGTGTGGTAGCGATCTGGCCACCGGTAAGCTCTTCTTCGTTGGCGACAGCAAGCAGTCGATCTATCGCTTTCGTCGTGCTGACCCGACGATTTTCCATTCTCTACGCGAAGAAATCCCTCGCTCGGGGCGATTACCTCTCAGCGTCAACTTCCGCAGCCAGCCAGCCATTCTGAACTTCGTCAACGCCTTCTTCGGCGACCTCTTCGATAGTTACGAGCCACTCCTCCCTGGCGACCCTCGTCAACACTCGCCCGTCCCTGCCATCGAGTTCCTGCTCGCGACGCCGCCTGTTACCGAGTCGAGAAGTCAGGACAACAACGACAGCAACTTTCAGCAAAGCGAATCGGGTTCTCTCGATGAAGACACTCCCGATGCCGCTGCTCGGCGTATGCGGGAAGCGGAGTGGATCGCCGCCCGGATCCGCCAGCTTCTCAGCGACGAGACGCCCCGCGTTCCCCACCGCGATCGTGCAACCGGTAAGGTCAAACTCCGGCGTGTCGAGCCCGGCGACATCGTGATCCTCTTTGCCGCGTTGAGCAATGTCGGCCTCTACGAACACGCCCTCCGCGACGCTGGCATCGATTACTACCTCGTTGGCGGACAGGCCTTCTTCACCCAGCAGGAAAACTACGACGTCGTCAACCTGTTGACGACGATCGAAGACGTTCATAACGATCTGGCCCTTCTCGGCGTCCTGCGATCACCCTTCTTCAATCTCAACGATGACTCCCTGCTGACCTTAGCGCGAACAGGTTCGCGTCTGGGTCTGGCATTGTTCGACGTCGAGTTGTCCTCCTTCCCGGTTGATCAGGCTCAGCGAGTTCGCTTTGCGCGTGAAACCCTCGCCAATCTCCGTCAGCGGAAAGACCGCCTCCCCATCTCAGGCCTCCTTAAAGCCGCCATTGAGGCCACCGGGTACGACGCCGCCTTACTGCTGGAGTTCCTCGGCCCGCGCAAACTCGCGAATCTTCACAAGCTTCTCGACAAAGCCCGCGAGTTCGACAGTCGTCCGGAAACAACCCTGGCTCAGTTCGTCGCCTGGCTGTCGGAATCGGTAGAAGAAGGGTTCCGCGAAGAACTCGCGACGACCAGTCCAGAAACCGGCAACCTCGTCCGGCTCATGACCATTCACCAGTCAAAGGGACTTGAGTTCCCCATCGTTTTCGTCTCCGACATGAACCGACAGAATCGAGCATCATCCTCTTCTGCCGTCGTTCATCCACTACTCGGCCCACTGATCAAGCTGCCTGAGATCCGAGGCGAACGTGCTCCTCATCATCTGCTTGATGTCTATAAACAACTCGAAAAACTCGAAGATGACCAAGAATCACTCCGCCTGCTCTACGTCGCGA
>SXPC01000193.1 GCA_005778225.1 Planctomyces sp.
CCTCCAGGACGACTTCAAAACCTACGGCAAGCAGGTCATCGCCAACGCCCAGACGCTTGCCGCTGTGCTGGCCGAAGGGGGCGTTCGACTGATCTCAGGCGGGACTGACAATCACCTCGTCCTGACCGACGTCACTTCCATTGGCTTGACCGGTAAGATTGCTGAAAAAGCCCTGGATCACGCGGGCATCACCGTCAACAAGAACATGATTCCTTACGATCAGCGGAAGCCTCTGGATCCAAGCGGGATCCGCTTTGGAACGCCAGCTCTGACGACCCGTGGCATGAAGGAAGACGATATCCGCCAAGTCGGTGGCTGGATTCTCAAAGCCATGAAGTCAGCCGATAACAAATCTCAACTGGAAGCAGTCCGCGAAGAAATCCGCATGTTCGCTCGCAACTTCCCAGTTCCAGGCATCGAAGCCAACTGAATGTCAGAGTACATGTGATCAAAAGTCGGCGTCGCACAACTGTGCCACGCCGACTTTTTCTTTGGAGCAATCACAACCCGAAACGGAATCTGTTCCAAAGGTAGGGGCTCTTTGCGTCTGTCACAAAATTCGATTTCCAACGAATAAATCGATTTGTCGCGCGAATGGTTCTGCTACGCGAGAGTTTCCCCTCACTCGTTGACTCCAGCAGGCAAAACTCGGGCGTTCTTCCCGAATAAAGTCCTACAGTTACCGCAACGACGTCCTGGCCTTAAAAGCTGATCCTTCGTTCCTTACCTGAAACGGATTGCTTCGGATTCCCGCCATGAGATCCCCCGACCTGTCAAATAACGATTCCTTTCTCGAGTGGATGGCGATCCTCACGCTTTCGCTACTTTTTATCGTGATGGTGTTTGTTTACCTGCCAAGTTCCTTCACTCGTAAGCCCAAAACGGATCAGCCCGCACAAGGGGCTGTTGTTCACACAGAACTTCCGATTGGCGACTTCAGTGTTATGCAGCTTCCCGCAGCAGGGCAGGTCGGGTCGCAGGTCATCATCTTTGAAGCCCATGCCCGTATTGATGGCAACGTCGAGGAAGTCGTGAGGTTCGACCAGTATCGCGTGACACACAAAGCCCGTATCGCCGAGACGGTCGATACCATCATCCGCGAAGCCACACCGGCCGATCTTCAGGATCTTTCGCTGAACCATCTGAAAGCCCGCATCAAAGACCGCCTGAATCATGTCATCGGCGAGCAGATCATCGACGAAGTGCTGATGTCCGATTACCGTTCCTTCAGCATCTGAGTTTTCACTGATCAGAGCCGCGACCGAAAGGGAGCGCATCCGCTTTACTGTCTCATCTTCGCTGCAATTCCCTCGTTCAAGCTCCCCGAACGAAACCCCTTCGCATCCAGCGTCACCGTCTGAAATCCCAGCGATTTCAGACCTGTTTCAATCTCGTCCCACAGGGCAGGGGATTGAACACGTTCCACTGCATCCAGCGGCACCTCAAGACTCGCTTCATCATTCTGAAGATGTCGGACTCTCAGGACAGTCAGGCCGGTCCGCTTCTTGAGAAACGCCTCCGCTTCATCAACCCGCGACAGCCTCTGCGGCGTCACTTCCAACCCGTAAACAATGCGACTCGAAAGACACGGCGTCGCAGGCTTATCCCAGACACTCAGTCCGAAATAACATGCCAGTTCCCGGACGTCCTGTTTACGAAGTCCCGCTTCCGCCAAAGGACTCCTCACCTCGAATTCACGAGCTGCGACCAGTCCAGGACGATGGTCACCGAGATCGTCCGCATTCGTCCCATTGAGAACGACATCAAAGTTCCGTGTTGATCGCAAACGCTCGATCGTCGAATACAGCGTCGATTTGCAGTAATAACAGCGATCAATCCCGTTCTGGCGATACCCCGGCAGGCTCGTTTCCTGCGTTTCGATCGTCACCAGCTCAATCCCGATCTCCCCCGCCAGTTTTGTGGCTGCTTCCAGTTCCCCCCTCGCTAACGACGGACTGACGGCCATCACCGCGATCGGCTCCGGCAGGGGAGGGGACAATCGGGCTGCATCGACCGCCAGCTTCGCCACCAGCGCACTATCGACCCCGCCCGAATACGCAATCGCGGCCTGACCGTACTGACGGATCAGGTTATGCAGGCGAGCGATTTCAAACGGTGCGTCTGGCATCAGAATTGTCTTTTCCGTCGAACACGACGTCGATTCATGAGGTTTTCAATAGTAGCGGATCAACAGTCCCGGCGAAGCTTTGCGCAATAAGCGGTCGTGCAAGCTGCGCGGGGAACTGATAACATAGAACGATACGCAAATGGAAACCGATTGTCACGGAAAACATGCCGTGGCGATGGTGAACGAGTTTGCGATGAGCGAGGAGTCTGGACGATGAACAGTTTGCGAACTGGTATCCTGATGGCATTTGTCCTGGGATTATCTGCTCTAGCTCCTTGTCTGGATTTCGCTCGTCTGACAACATCGACCGCGTTCGCACAGAACACCCCTCCCGGACGTCTGACCAAAGAACAGTCTCAAAAACTTATCGAGATCCGCAAGTCCGCAGGCGATATCACCAGCCTGATCCGCAAGAAAGATTACGACGAGGCCGAGAAGGCGATCACGGCTGTTGAAGAATCGATCACCGCCTTCATCGCGGAAACAGGCGCCACGGACGACAACAAAATTATCGCCTCTGTCCGGTCGATGCTGACACAACAAAAGCAGATGCTCGAAAAACGAGCCGCGATGAACGCCGACGCAGGGGAGGGGGGAGAAAAACCGACCGCCGTCAGTTTCGCCAAGGACGTCGCCCCGATCATCAACTCAAATTGTGTCAGCTGCCACGGTGCCGACAATCCGCGCGGGCGCCTCAATCTCTCGACCTTTGCCGCTTGGAAGCAGGGTGGCCAGAATGGTCGACTGCTCACCGCCCGCTCCGCTGCTCAGAGTAACCTTGTCGCCCGCATTTCCGGCGGTCAAAACCAGATGCCACGCGGTCAGGAAGCCCTCTCTGGTGCCGAGATCAAAACGATCAGCGACTGGATCAACCAGGGAGCAACATTCGACGGCACCGACGAAACCAAACCACTTCGCACTATCGTGGAAGAGTCGATGCCCAAACTCGACATCGCCCGTCCCACGGGCGGCGAAACAGTCTCCTTCTCGAAGGATATCGCGCCATTCTTCGTCGCGATGTGTGTTCGCTGTCACAGTGGCCCCAATCCTCGTTCGGGGTTCTCGATGGAAACCTTCGCCGACATGATTCGCGGTGACGTCCTTATTGCAGGGAACCTCGAAGAAAGCCGACTCTTCCGTTTGACAGGGGGGCTGGAAAATCCTCGCATGCCCCAGTCCGACGCCCGTCTGACTCGCAAGAACTACGAAGACCTCAAGAAGTGGATTCAGGAAGGGATCAAGTACGACGGCGGCGATCCCAATATCAAACTGGCGGATCTCGCAGCCGCCAATGCTCCGAAAGAGACACCGTTCCGCGATCTCCCTGCTGCCGAACAGCAGGCATTCCGGATCACGCGCGCCAAGGAACTGTGGAAGCAGTCACTTCGCAATGAAGCCTCCGTCGAACATACCGCAGACAACTTCTTTGCGATCGGCAATGTCTCCGAAGCCCGACTGAAAGAAATCGCCGATCAAGCCGCTGCCGCTCAGAAGACGCTTGATGGCATCTTCGGTGCACCGGCTCAACCTATGTGGCCGGATCGACTGGGGATCATCGCGTTCAAAGACCACTTTGGTTACAGCGAGTTCAACGTCACCGTCCAGCGTCGCGATATCCCCGCGGATATGCACGGCCACTCGCGTTCCAGCGATGATCGTCGCGAGGCCTTCGTCGTCCTGGAAGACAAGGGGCTTCCCACCTCGACTGCCCAGGAACACTCCACAAAGTTCCTCATCACGCGTCTGGTCACCGAGGCCTACATCGACCGACGTTTCCCCGGCTTGCCAGAATGGGTCAAGCAGGGGACCGGAGTCGTCGTCGCATTCCGTGATCCTGAAGCCGCCCCTTACCAGGCCGCGATGAAGCAGAAAGCCGCCTCCGCTTCGTCACTGTTCACCTCACCGGGCGACCTCCTGCGCGAGAACGCCACCGGCCCCGGCGGTGTCGCGCTGAGCTACATGATGGTCAGCGTCATCACCGACAGCCCCAAGGGCAAAGGCTTCCCGAAATTCCTCGCCGACCTGTCCCAGTCCAAAAACCTCGGCCAGTCACTCCAGGCGAACTTCGGCGTCACCCAGGACAATTTCGCTCAAGCCTGCTGGGCCAAAATCCGCGGACAGTAATATCTGTCTTCGCTTCCTTCGTAGGGTGCTGGTGAGGCTTTGCGAACCGCACCAAATGTGGATACAACAGTCGTTTGGCCTATGAGCCTGCATCTGTCCCTTCTCCCCCGGGGAGAAGGTGGCGGCGCTTCGCCGACGGATGAGGGAACTCTGCGAATTGAATAACGCCCACCCACCGTCTCTTTTCCCTTGAGGTGGAAGCAAGGAGTTCTCTCTCGCCGAGAAGGCGAGAGTGAACGACGCGGTAGTCTTCTCAGGAATGGTGCCCGAAGGGCGGATGAGGGTGAGCGCTAGGCAAGCGTTCGCTCTCTTTGCTAACCAACTCAAGGCCTTCTACGATCACCCACGCCCCTGTTCCCTTGGCTTCCCCCGCCAGTCGATCTATAACCTCTTTGTACCAATATTGAAGGTGTTGGATCGCAAAGCGGGTTCTGTGACAACGTACGACTGCATCATTATCGGGGGCGGGATCGTCGGACTGACGACAGCATGGGAACTCTCGCGCCGCGGACAGCGCGTTCTCATCCTCGATCGCCGAGAGATCGGCAGGGAAGCCTCCTGGGCGGCAGCGGGGATGCTGCCTCCCGTTGATATCGCTGCCCCCACTTCCGAGTTCCAGTCGCTGTTTCGCTACTCATTCGACTGCTGGAAACAAACGGGTCCCGAGGTCGCCGTGGATGCCTCGATCAATACCGGCTACCGCCAATGCGGCTCCTCTCTTTTGTATCCCGATAAGATTCACTTCCAGACGGGCGAAAAGTTCTGGCAGTCCCATGGCTTCCAGACACATCCTCTGAGGGAACCCGCGCCGATTGAATACCCCGGATTCCATATTCACGAGCATTGCCAGGTGATGCCACGAGTTCATCTCGACGCGCTCGCCACCGCATGTCGACAACGCGGTGTCGAGATTCTCGAACACGCAGAGCTCGTTGGCTTCATCGAAGCAGGCCAGGGGAGTCAGCGACACTTTGAAGGTATCGCCACTCAAAGTGGCCATTATCGCGGCCATCAGATTCTGATCACTTCAGGCAGCTGGACCGGACAAGTCATCCATCTGGCGGGCATCCTTGCACCCACGCGCCCGATCCGCGGCCAGATCCTTTTATTGAAGCCACACCAGCCCCAGGACTTCGGCATCATTGAAATGCACTTCCGCTATCTCGTCTCACGACTCGATGGAACAGTCCTCGTCGGCTCCACCATGGACGACGTCGGCTTTGAACACGGCGTGACAGAGCAGGGGATTTCGACCTTAAAATCTTTCGCAGCCGAGACTCTTCCTGCGCTGAAAGAGGCAGACGTGCTCGCGACCTGGTCCGGCCTGCGCCCTTCCACTGCGGATGGCCTGCCTCTCCTCGGACGAGCCGCCAACTGCGATAACCTTTGGATCGCCTGCGGCCACTTCCGCAACGGCATCCTCCTCTCCGCCGGCACCGCAAAATTGATGACACAAGCCATGCTAGGCGAATCAACTGATCTCGACCTCAAGCCATTTTCACCCAGCCGTCTGTCGTAGGGTCCGCTGTGCGGACCAACAATCGATCATTAATCGCAGTGAAATTCACTAAGATGAGGGCGAACATCAATTGGTGAATCAACCGCATTTACGGTCCGCACAGCGGACCCTACTGGAGACCCCATGAGAGCCGTCGTGCAGCGTGTGCTTGAAGCGAGTGTCAAAGTCGATGGCGAAATCGTCGGCCAGATCGAACAGGGTCTGCTCGTCTTCCTCGGCGTCGCCACCGACGACACGCAAACCGATGTCGTCACGCTGTCCGAAAAAATCGCAGGCCTGCGCATCTTCGAAGACGACGACGGCAAAATGAACCGCTCGGTTGTTGAGGTAAGCGGCTCGATGCTCGTCGTCAGCCAGTTCACACTGCTGGGAGATTGTCGCAAAGGCAAGCGACCCAGCTTCATCGCCGCAGCTCCTCCAGAGATGGCTGATGCGCTGTATCAACGTTTTGTCGCAGAGATCAAGGGCTATCAAATCCCCGTCCAGACCGGTCGATTTCGGGCGGATATGAAAGTTTCGCTCATCAATGATGGCCCGGTCACGATGCTCCTGGATAGTCGGAAACTCTTTTGAGTCTTCAGTTTGAGCCCGTCGCGATGTCGAAATGACAATTTGGACTTCTCAGCCATTGAGCCCGTCCACTATGATTCCGATTTGAAACACCTCCGCTTCCACAGGGCCAAGGATTGGCAAGCATTCGAGGTTGTTGACTGGAATGTCTTTCGACAGGGATGTTGATCATGGCTTACGATGTAGTTGTTGCGGGTATTCTCCTGTTCTGTGCGTGGCGAGGAGCCAGTAAAGGCATCCTCTGGCAGTTGGCTTCCATCGCCGGGATTGTCGTCTGTTTTGTCTTCGCTGAAACGGTCTCGATCGCCGTGTCACCGTACCTGGGAATTGATGCCCCGCTGAATCGCTGGGTCGCGATTTTCGGACTGTATGTCGTAAGCTCTCTGGTCTGTTTCGGGATCGCACGCGGCTTGCGTGGCGGGTTGGAGAAAATTTCTTTCGACGGCGTTGATCGTCACTTCGGGATGATTTTCGGAGCCATTAAAGGAGCCATCCTGGTGATGGTGGTGACCTTCTTTGCCGTCACGCTGCGTGAAGACACCCGCGAAATGGTCTTCCACTCCAATTCCGGCTACTACATCGCGATTCTCTTCCAGAATATCGAACCCGTTCTGCCAGAAGAGCTCAACGTCATCCTGGCCGATTTCGAGAAGGAATTCCGTCCCGAAAACATCGCGGAACACAAAAAGCTGCACCCCAAAACGACAAATTCTGCTCCTGCAGCGCCTCCGTTGACCCCCAGCGGCAGCCCCTCCGGACAATACGGAAGCATGACTCAGGTCGACCAGCTCATGTCTCAGCTCCCGAATCTGTTCGGGCCCGAGATGAACAACATGGTCAAACAGGCCGTCGCGAATACGAAACCAGAAGATCGCGCCGAACTGATGACGAAGCTGCAAAATAGTGCTCCTGGTGTCATTCAGCAGGTGGCCTCAGAATGGCTCAATGGCAAACCTGTCTCGCAACAGACGGATGCCTATTCGCAGAAATTCGATCAACTGGCGAAAGAAATCGCGGCCATGCATTCAAAGTGGCCAGGGCAGCAGGCGGCCTATGTCGAGCAAATTGAATTGACATTGAGTTCCGTCCCCAAAGAAGTCAGTGTCGCGATTTTGGACGACTGGCACGCAGACCTCACAAATCGCAAACCAGATCCAGATCCAAACACGACAGCAAATACACAGCTCGATCAAAGAATCGCGTATCAAATTGCACGTGCTCGCGTCGCTGTCGGCTCGCTGGATGACGAGCTCAAGAATCGCGTGATGGGATTCCTGAAACGCTGATGCCAGTTTGCGACGGCAATTTCCAACGCACTGACTATCGACGACTTTGGACAAATGGGCCAAGGTCGTCGACGTCGTTTTAAGAGGCTGGAAATCACTCGTCCGATCGCCCAAATCGGAGCCGAGGCAAGACGAGTAGCGATCAGGCGACAGCCTGTGATTTTCGTCACGACATCTATCGGGGCTTCATGCGGCATGTGATGCAGATCATTCCATCTTCAAATTTCGAGCGAACGGTACGACTCTCTTTGCTGGGAGCAACACCGCGATACGCAGCACAAAATTCGTCAACCGGATTCGATGGCACGAAGTCGTAATGACACAAACCGCAGGGACGCGTGACATCGTCGTGTTTATCGCAGGTCACAAACCGCCGGCGCCGCAGTTGGTCAAAGAGAATATCACAGATGAGAAGCACGACCATCGCCGAGAAGAGTCCGGAAAAAATGACCGTGTTGCTGAATGGAATATGCACCGAATTGCTCCGCCTGAGAAAGGGAAGGTCATTCGAATGTACGCCAGAAAAATCAGGCCGCGGCCAACCAGTCCGCAAAATGCGACATTCTCGCACAGAAGCAGGATGAGCCGGTAAATCCCGGGCCATTTCAAATCACGAAAGTAAACATAACAGACACTATGCGTATACGTACACTTTGGTACTCTAAAGTGTTACCGCAAAAATGTTTACGGCTCTCCAAGCTTGTCCCCCGCTGGGACTCGTGCTGAACACCAATCAGCATAGCACGCGAAAAAACCCGTCAGCCGTTTTGTCGACTCCTGACGGGCTTTCATGCGATGACTGACATCATCGCAGAATAAAGGCCTTGCGACGTTACCAGCGTCCAAGGCCGTGACAGTCACCCCTTATGTCTAGATCCAGGGCGACCGTGGAAGCATTTTCACAGACACATTACGCGCTGTCAACCGCGATCCGCTCATATGGGCAGGTCAGCGGCTATTTTCGTTTTCAGACAAGCCTTACGACCTAGCAGCGGCCGTGAGGTTTTTTTCATGCGCTGCTGACCCCTCTTGGAAGGATTCCGAGAAATGCACAAACCAAAACCATTCACGATCCGTGGCGAGTATATGGGCATCGGCTCAGGCGAATTTACGCCAGACGGTGCCACCAAGGCTGTCGCGTTCTGGAACTTTCAGCTCGCCGTAATTGGCGGCACCTGGAAGTTCAAGAAACGCAACGTCGCCGAGGATCTGCAGAAGAGTTTGCCAGTGAAGGCAGGCGGCTTGGTGGACGTCCTGGTCGAAATCCGCCCTGACAAAGAGGGTGAACCGGTTCTGTACGTTCTGAACGTCGTCCCTGTTGAACCACCTGCTGCGAACTCGCCACCAGTTCGTGAGCCAGCAGGAGCATCGCGCTAAGGCCTGCTGTCGTTGAGCGGCTTCCTGACTCCCGCACCGGGAAGCCGCTTTTTCTCTTAGCGGGATTTTAACATTTGCGATCGCACGAAAGGGTAGGTTGTGGAATGGCCGGAGTTGAATTCACAAGATTCGTCGTCGACATCGGAACTCGGATGCTGGTATCCGGTGCTATTGGGTGGATGTGTTTTAATGTTGGTCTCTATTACTGGGATGAGCTGTCACGACGTCATCTGGTGCGTCGGAGAAGTCGTGAGCTGCGTGACAGACGTCAGCACACCGTGAACCCCACTAAGCAAGCACAACGCTGGTGGTTAGATGATGACCTATTCGCTTACCGTTGCCATTGTGGCAATCTATGGTTTGGTGATGAGCAGGTGGCCTATTGCATGGGCGAAGTCTGCCCGAAGTGCATTCCTGAGAACAAGCAGAAAGAAACGGACGAAGTAGATCGTTTAGAGCAGATTCAGGAAGAGGAGTTTCAAGCGGAATATGAACGCTCGCAACTCCAGGAACGACGACGTCACGCAGAAGAGCAGGGCGAGTATCTCCAGCTCGCCAGCAGAGAAGACTGAAACACTCCGGCTCCTGGCAGTCGGTTCCTCATGATCAACGCATGCGGCTGCCGGGAGTTTTCAATCACGTGAGTTTTTCTCTCTCGGCCAGCATGAACTGGAAGGCTTGTTCCACCCATGGACGGGAGGGGTCCTGAGAGTCAAACGAAGGAAAAGCCCTCTGCAGGATGCGGAGGGCTTCTTTTTACTTGCGAACAAGATCAGCAGGGCAAAATTCATGTGGTACATAACCGTCAGAACAGAACGAAAATTCCTCGAGCAGACTTATCGCACCAACGAGTCAACGGCATGTTTCGACGCTTTGAGTAAGTCATTCGACCTCGGACCAGACGAATACATCATGGTTTGGGACAGCGAGAAGAAACACCACTGGGGGCGCGTATCCCTTGAGAACATCAACGACTCTTGGACAACTCTCGTTCGACGTATCGAACGAGAATAAAAGCAAACCATTCCAACCACCCCAACCTCGAAAAGGACTTCGACCCATGCAAGAAAAACTCCCCATTCAACGCCTCCCCTGGTTCCCAAAACCGACATCGCAGACCGGTTGGTTCATCATCGGCGTTATCACCTTTGCATGCCTGCTGACCGTCACCGAACGTCGCCACCTCGAAACCCACCAAGAACTCCAAAACCTCCGCATCGTCCTGGCTAAGGGCCTGCTGAAAGAAGACGCGCCCACCACAATCACAACGGCAAAGAAGGGTTGCCCAACCTGCGGACTCAAGAAAGCTCAAAACGTCTCCGGCCCTATCTCAACGTCACAAGGCACAGCCTGGAGAGTCATCCCGGCCAAATCACTCATCGAACCAGTAACCGAACCACTCAAACCTATTCCAGAAACGGACAATCCAAGCGATGACCAGCAAGTATTCGGAAGCGATGCAACAGGTCCAGAGAAGCGGCAAACCGAAACCCTACCTCCCTCCGCAACAAACGAAGGTCGACAAGGGCCAACTACACCGGCTCAATCGACTTTGCCGCGAGATTGGAGGGCGCGTGAACATGAGCAACTCAATGGTCGCCAGCAAGATCCTCCAGCGTCTCGAAGCTGAGAAAGAATCCTTCATCAAGCAACTGCGTGGTGAAGCCCACTGCATGGATTAACTGATCTTTCCCCGTCAACCTCACCCGGTAATCAGGAAACCGACAATGGCCACTGCTGATGTCATGAAAGAAACCGAATCTCCGGCAGTAGAGCAGGCCCCGGCCGGCGTCTATCTCCGGATGGATCCCGAACTTCGACGCAAGCTGAAAATGATGGCAGCAGAGGCCGAGTTGTCACAGAACGAACTGGCCGTTGCGATCCTGGGATCGTGCCTCGGATACGCCAGATGCACCAGGCGCAAAGTTGTCACGATCGGCCCATCAATGGTGCCGTTCTTTACGATCGATGGCACATCGGAAAACACCTTCCAGTTAACGGAGCGACGACTCTAATGAATGCGAAGTTCATCATCCAGGCGAAGGCAGCCAACATCAACCCACAAGCCAAGGAACGTCTGCGCTATCTTCTGCAGAAGTCGATGGAGCAGACGATCACCAATTTCCTGTCAGCGTTTCAGCCGGATATCACGGAAGACACCACTTTGGAAATGTCGTTCGTGGAATCCGTAAAGCCTCAAGTTACCGTCGCTACCGGGCGAGGGGGAAGGGGCTGAGAGGCGAGCGGCGGCCCGAGCCGCCGCCTCCAGCCCAACCCCGGCGGGGCTTCCCCGCCGGGGTTTCTCTTTTACTTGTTTGGCGGTTCAAATAAGTGACGAAACAAAAAGGAGCGTAGCGACGATGCGAGATGACTGGAAGGATTCCAGGCAGAAGCCAACGGGCGAGTATTACACGGTTCGCCATGTACGCTGCAATTCGCCCTATTGCAGGACGTGCGGGACAGCAAGGTGCATCAAGCTGCAAAGACTGATCGAACGCGGTGTAGAGCGTTTTCGCAACGCTCGCATGCTGACTCTCACGGTCTACCGGGAAGGCTTCGCAGACGGTCCTGCCCAGGCGTATGACTGCATCATGAAAAAGAAGCTAGTCTCCCTCCTGAAAAGAGAATTAAAAAATAAATTCAAAGCCTTAAATCATAATCATCATGTATGGGTGATGGAGTTCCACGAACCAGGGAAGGACGGGATCTATTGGCCACACTTCCACGTCCTGATTGATTCCGCCTGGGGAAGTCTGTCAGAAGATGAGCTCTGGCAAATCGCTGATCAATTCAAGATCTCACGCGACCAGATTCATAGCGAACTGGCCGAAAACGTGAACCGCAAATACAAGAAAACTCTGGATGACATTGTCCTGATGTTAGCATGTCAGGGGATCTGGAATCGCTACGCCACCACGTTCGGCAAATCCTGGAAGCGAACGCCTGAGTATTACACCAAGCGCGACTGCAACGGCAAACTGATTTATGAGTATTACCAGATGGGCCGGGTCGATGTGACCGCCTTCCGCCATGATAAGGCCGGGAAGGATCTCGACCAGGCTGGAGCAGCGCGTGCCGCAGCTTACTACATGAGCAAATACCTAGGATGGTTCCCCGAAGCCAAGGAAGGGCAGAGCAGCCAATTTCCTGAATGGGTCCGTGACAGCTCCCACATTCCGCGATCGCACACAAGCCAGGGCTTTCGCGATTACTTCGGCTTGACGCAAGAGCAGATCGAAGACGACTTCCTGCAGATGACTGATGACGAAATCGAAGAACGCATGAGCTTCGACCCCGAAGACTTCGAAACATCGAACCTGCCAAACGCCACCCCCGCCGAAATCGAAGCCGCCTGGGAAGAGTTCCCCGAATACATCGGCGTCGAAGACGAAACCGGTGAGATTCAGCCAATCCAGACTGGATGGATCATCCGCCATAACGCGATCACCGGCGAACAGATCCGCATTGACCCAACCGCCGAATCCCAGGAAGTGGAGCCCGTCACGCGCCGCACCATAGGCCAGCGGATCGCCCTGTGTCGTCAACAAACCGTCGTCCTACACGTCGAGAGTTATGAAAAGCAGACCGGCGAGACCTTCGTCAAGTACCGCTACATCGAAACCCTGCGTGTCCCGTTCGATGAATTGTCAGAAGAACTTAAGAATAGCTTTTTGACTCGTGAGCAGGTTGACGAACTTTCCGCACGCATCCGGCGAGCAAACTGGCAACCTCCTCAAACACGAGAGACTGTTACAGAATCAAAAGAAGTGGCCGCAGAGCCACAGCAAAAATGGAACTGGCACTAACAATCAAGGGATAACAATGCATGCGTTTTTGGAGTCAGCTGTGGAAAAAATGGGTGAGAAAAGATAATCTGTGTAAAACGTTACCTTCGGAGAAGAATCGTGTTAGATGAAATCAGGATCTCAAATTATCGCTGTTTCAAGAAATTTGAAATTGCGCCGCTTTCCAAGGTGAATCTTTTCATTGGTTCCAACAATGCGGGGAAAACGGCAGCGCTGGAAGGGATAGAACTTTTGGCCAGAGGTCCAGATCCTTCCGTCATTCTGGACGTACTCAGCAGGCGAAAGGAATATGCTGTTGACTACTCCGAAATTTCAGAACAGTTTGGGTATGACCATAGAGGTTTATTTTATGGAAGAATGCCACGGATTGGGGACATGTTCGAGATTTCTTCTTCCGATCGAAAAAACCTCACTTGCAAGCTGGAGTTATTGGGCGATGAAGAAGAGGAACATTATCGTGCAAAGCTTTTTAAGCCTGATGCAAAGATGGGGTGGAGCGAAGGACCATACGTCGAACCACTAGGGTTGAGGATGGTTTCTGAGGACTATTCCGAGAGAATAGAAGTTAGGCTACCACTGACGGAGCGCTTCCAATTCCGTGGACGAGGCGACTTCGGTCGCTCAAGGGTGCGATACTTAGGAACAAGTCTTTTTGATGATTTGATCATTTCTATTTTGTGGGATGAACTGGCTCTTACTCCTCGAGAAGATCAAACAATCGAAGTATTACGGATAATTGAACCGGAAGTGCTTAGAGTTGCTGTGTTGGGCGGCCAATCAAGACGTAACGGTGTCTATGTTCTCTTGTCAGATGGTGGTCAAAGAATTCCTTTGGGAAGCATGGGAGAAGGCATACGTCGACTATTTGCAATGGCTTTAGCAATTGGAAACACTCCTAGGGGAGGTGTTCTGTTGATTGACGAAATTGATACAGGGCTTCATCATAGCGTTATGAGAAGGATGTGGGAGCTCGTTATTGAGTCTGCAATTCGTTACAATTTTCAGATCTTTGCTACCACTCATAGTCTAGATTGCCTCTTGGCATTGTCCAGAATCGTTGCGGAACGCGATGATTATTGCGCACAGACTATGGTGCATAGACTTGATCGTTTTCAAACACATTCTACCGTGTTTCATGGTCACGAGCTAAGCTATGCAATTGACAAAGAATTGGAGATCCGGTGAGTGCCGATAAATCGCTTAAAGATAAGCCGCCAAAAGATCATTTAAATCAAATGCTCGTCGAAGGAAATAATGATGTGCACGCGATAGGCGCACTTCTTGCTGAACATGATATAAAATGGAGTAAAACAAAATGGATGCCTTATATTAAGGACATGGGCAGCGACGAAGAATTAGTTCAAGGCATACCGGTAGCGGTGAATGCTAGTTATAAGCGGCTCGCTTTTGTTATAGATGCTGATATCTCCTGCTCGAATAGGTGGAGTCAAATTAAGAAAAAACTTGAGTCCGAAGGCATTCAGGTTAGCTCGTCACCAGATCCTAATGGAACGGTTATTGAAAGGATTGTTGGAAAAAAAACGAACGAATCGGTATATGGATTATGCCGAACAACTCAGAGATGGGGATGCTGGAATCATTTCTGTCGATGCTTGTAGGGCCTGGTGATAACATTTGGGAGCACGCAGCTGTTTCAACCAAGGCGGCAATGAATCTCGGCGCTGGCTTGGAGACGGAAGTAAAGGGGCATATCCATAGCTACCTGGCGTGGCAAAAAAAGCCGGGACTTCCTTTTGGAACTGCTCTTACGGCGCATATCTTGAACCATAACGCCGAGATTGCGAAGACATTTGTTGGATGGGTGAAGAAGGTGTTTGAGTAGATATGGAAGAAAGTTAGCAATTGCTTTCGGGTTGCAGTCTCTAGTAACCCCGCGTCTGCGATCATGCTATCAAACATAGCAAAAAGCCAAATAAGTCCGAAAAAAGCTGTTCGTGACCTCTCGTACCCATAATGCTCATTTCGACGTGCTGTCGAAAATATAGGTATTGGAGATGAGTTATGGAAGTTGACCCTGAAACAGCCTTCGGACTTTATCTAGCGATTTGGTGGAAGCTTATGACCTTCACCTGGATCGTTCACTTATCCGGTTGGGGTGTCTCAACCAAGAAGTTCGAAAAGCTGCTTTCGCCCTAGCTCAAGGAGAGAAGCTTATGGAATTGCTCGGCGTGGTTACTCTGGATTCAACGATCGTGTTCGGTGACTACATCACCGCTTTCACGACCAAATTCTGGGCGGAATACGGTGCACTGCTCACCTTCGCCTTCTCGGCCCTGGCCGTCACTGTCCTGTGGCGACGTTCGAAGACCATGGCGAAGTCAGCCTAATTGTTGGTTTGGCTTGTAGCCCCTTGGGAATCGTTCCAAGGGGCTTTTTTTATCGAAAGGGCAGGGCGGTGTCTGAGACTGAACTTTTACAACTGATCCTTGACAAACTTGAAGCGATGGAAAGCCGTTATGTTCAGGAAACTGTGGTCCAAGGTGCAATGCTCATTGCTCTCATACAGATTGCTTGTTGTAGCATGCTGTCTACTTTTAACTACGGCCGTCGCTCCGAACTCCCTTAGAGCACAGCAGGGTCTTGATCCATTTTATACAGGTACCGAAACCTACATTTTCGACAACGGAAACGGCGTTTGGCACCGGCAGACCTGGCATCACGTCTATTTCCCGGCCAATGATACAACCTACGCAGTCGCGATCATTCAGTTTTGTAACGGTGACGGCACGCTCAGTCAGTACCACCAAAAGGGCGGCGGGAATTTTCATTATCACCCAGATGCGACAGGGTGGATCGCTCTAAGCTGTCAGAACATGTACTTCACAGGCAGTCAGCTGCAGAAGTGGCCGATAGCTAATCTTCTGCAGCAGGGCAGGGCCTGTTGGTCGCTCGGTACAATTGCCGGCAACCTCTGCGGCTGCTCTCCCACCATCGCAGAGAACTGCGTTCGCTGTGATCCCAATTCCTGCTTCATCGATTTGGACGGTGATGGTGTTCCTAATTGCGAAGATCTCGATATGGATGGTGATGGTGCTCCGAATGACCAAGACGCAGACCCGTGCCGCGGTCCTACTGTTTATAATCCAAATGACTGCGAGCAAGACTGGGACTTAGACGGCATAGGCAACTGTGACGATAGCGATGACGATGGCGATGGTGTTGATGATGAAGATGAGCCGCCTGAGTGCCGAGGACAGATTGATTGTGATGGTGATGGTGTACCTGATGGGGATGAACCACCTGGTTGCATGGCGGAATCAGACTGCGATGGTGATGGAGACCCTGACGGAGATGACCCATGCCCAATCTGTGACCAATGTAATCCGAGCTCTGCTTGTGATTCTGGTTGCGAGTGTACTAATCCATGTAATGTTTGCGATCCGACGTGTCGCTACTACAACCCAGAAGATCCCGCTTGTTGTGACAAGTGTGACCACCGAGGTCCCTGTTATAACGCTGCAGAGTGTGACCATGGTTGCGACGTCTGCGATACGGCATGCCAGTACTACGACGCCAGTCACCCCAAATGCACCCCGTGCGACGAATGCGACCCCGAGGCCGAATGCTACAACCTGGAGTACTGCGACAATCCCTGCAGCGTCTGTGACCCAGCCTGCCGGTTCTACAATCCGAACCATCCCGACTGCTTCCCGTGCGACCCCTGCAAGCCAGACGGGGAGTGTTACAACCAGCAACAATGCGACAACTGCGATAAGTGTGATCCAACCAAAGGCTGTTACAACCCTGATGAATGTGTCCAGCCGTGCGACGTCTGCGACCCGGAGTGTCAGTACTTCGACCCGATGGATCCCTCGTGCAAAGATGACTGCTACGACGTCTGTAACCCGAAGTGCAAAAACTACGATCCGACTTACCCAGGCTGTGGCGGCGAAGAATGCACCGACGTCTGCAACCCCGAGTGTCCGAACTTCGATCCGTACAAGAAAGACTGTCCGAAGCCCTGCACGAACCCCTGCGATCAATATGGCTCTTGTTACAACCCTGAAGACCCGGCTTGTTGCGATCCCTGCGATGAAGGCGGTTCCTGCTACGACGAAGAGAAATGCGGTGGCTGCCACAACCATTACGACATCGACTGCGATGGCTGTGAAAACCAGTTCGACTGCGCTCCAGACAACCCCGAAGAAGATTGTGGCTGTTGTCGCGATTGTTACCAGTGCGAATTCAAGATGGACGAATTCCGTGACCGAATGAGGACGGCTCTTGAGGGTGTTTTTCCAGCTGTCCGATGGTCTGACCTGGCTTACTACAACAACGAAAACATCTCGTTTGATATGTCGTTCGACTACGACCGATACAAGCGTCTGAACGTCGTTTACTACCCGCATAAAGGGTTCGAAGTCGACGGGAAACAACACCCGATGAACGGCATCTACGTAGCGGCATTGGCCACACTGCGCAACATCGGCTCACTCGTCTTAGCCATCAATATTGGTCTCTGGATTGCAAAGGATCTCACGCGATGATCGGACTGTTTTTTGAAACCGTAATGATCTGGATGATGAAACTTGTCTGCAAGGTCATGGCGATCGCCGGTGACTTCTTCCTGATCATTTTCAATTTGATGGCAGCCGTCGTTCCAGACATCGATTACGACTTCGACGTCCTGGCTGAAATCATCCCGGTCCTGACGGCTTTCGTCCCGGTCGAGCAGCATCTCGCGATCTACAGCACGTACATCGCATATCGAACAGGTGCGTTCATTGTTCGAACCGTTCTCCGGCTGATTCCCACGGTCAACCTGGGAGAGTAGGGGACACAAGAAAAGCCCTCGGCATGATGCAGAGGGCTCTTTTGATGCACACTGTTTAGATTGTTGCGGCAATGATCACCAACACTGACAAACACAACACGACGACACCGGCCAGCCGGCTTAATGGGTCCATCGCTTACCGTCCTTTCATCCGTTTGACGGTCTTTTTCACTGGCGGGTTAAACGGCAATTTCAGTTGCTTTTTCAATGGCTTAGACAATCGGAACTCCTTCCCCTGGCTCGATAGTCAGGACGTCTTTATCCGTGTGTCGACGCAGCCTCCAATGGGTCTTTTGTCCGCGAACCGGCAATATCAAAGCTTCTCCAGCTCCGTAATGCGTAAAGGTCATGTGGTTGATGCTGGAAGCCAGAGCGGATTTTGTGTCGTCCTCCTGCCATCGCGTTTTCAAGCTCCCGTCAGCGTTGTAAACCTCCACGATCCGCAAGTCGTCATAGCACATGAGTCACCTGTCTTTCTTTTGGTTGAAATGCCGCTGGAGGATGCGGGCCAACAGGTACAACCACCCGAAGGCCAAAACGGTCGCGGCGCAGGGATAGATGATGTCGAACCACCAAGCCTGTGCAGGACTCAACGGGGCCGAATGCTGACCGTTAAACAGATGCCAGTAGATAAGCGGCATAGATCATTTCTTCCCTTTTGTGAGTTCGAATCGTGTAGCTGTTTTCGTGACCTGGAGTTTGATGTCCGTTCCGTCGTGAACAACTGCGGCATCGCCGACAGTCGTCCAGCGACTGAGCATCTTGGTAATCGCGTATTCGACAGCTTCACCAACGGAATCAAAGGTCTTGTTTGCGTACGGCTGGCCACCGGGGCTCAAGAGATAAACCTGCATCGCTCAATCTCCACGCGGCGAAGAAAACGTCGAAGCTGCTACGGCAATTTGCCGCGTCTCAACCCGTGCAGCTGCCCGGCACTCTCACCCCACCGTTCGGAGGGGCCTAGGGGCTGGGTGTGGGAAAGTTGGAGAGTGCACAAGCCAGAGGACTCCAACTTTCCTGCAGCCAGCCCCGCCCCGGTCTTCCGCGATAGGGATAGAAATGGAAATCCTCGGAAGGACGATCGTTAGGTCCTGAGAAGATTGGAATGGATAGCCCGGGCCGTAGGCATCGCCCACACACTTTGATTCAAGGATGAATGAAATGGCAAACTGCGAGATCCTTACGAAGTTCGGAACGACTGGCTCAGGCAAGACGTATTCAACCGTCGTCGACCTGGTTCAAACCGGACTCCCGAACACGACGTATCGGTACATCACGAATCTGCCGATCGAAGTCGAAGCGATGAAAAAGCACTTCGGCAACACAAACAACAAACGACTCCAAGACCTCGAAAGCCGCTTCTATTTCCTGACGGAAGAAGTACTCCTCACCTGGAAAAACGAAGAGTCAGGCCCATGGGATCTTCCCCGCGAGATCCTGGCCAACTCAACGATTATCCTGGACGAAGCCCAGCACTTCGTAGGACCAACAAAGTCAGACCACTACTTGGAAAAGTGGAAGCTATTTCTAGGCGAAGTGCGACACGAAAAACTCGCGATCGAGTTCATGACGCAATTCGAGGAATCGATTCACAAGCACATGGCCAAAGCAGCTGGCCAGGCATGGTACTTCACTGATGGCCGCGTTGAGAAAGATCCCTGGTTCGGAATCGAATTCGGCGACTGGCACCAAGTCAACATGTCGTGGTTTGGTCTCAACAGAGTGCCGTTCGTCGTGCACTTCAAAGGCGAGAGAGCAGGGTACAAAGTCAAGAAAGGGAAACGGTTCTATGTCAGAAACGGCGCCTACTTCAAGCTCTACGACTCATATTGCCCACCACTGTTTTCCGGCATCAAACACGAGAAGCGAGCCCCGAAACCAACGGTAAAACTGACGCTGAAACGATGGCTCACGTTGATGATCTTTGGCCAAGTCCCAGAGCAAAACGACAACGCTCGTGACGAACTCTGGAACATGAACACCAGATTCGAAGTGTTGTGGTGGTTCATCAAAAAACACTGGTTCAATCTGATCTGGTCACAGACGGCGTTCCTCATCGCGTTAGTCCTCTACGTGGCCTTCGGACTGTGGCCGACGATCCAATGGTTTCAAGAGACGATGCAAGAAGTACTCGTCAGAAACAACGCAAAGAAAGTCGCCCAACAGCAGCCAACGTCAGAAGTCATAGACCCTCAAAAACCAACCATCACACAGCCGCAACCCACGCCAGCAGCACTAGTCGAATCACCCTTCGTCAAGGACCTCCAGGAACAGAACGAAGCACTGAGACTGAGGGTTGAAGAGCAGGCCACCAAGGAAGCGGAAAACGCCCTTCGACTCCTCACCCCGGATTATGCCGTCTTCGGTGCGAAACGAATCTTTCGAGGCATGCGAGTTGATACCGGACCATTTCAAGGACGAACGTTACAGGACATTGATTATGACTCTCGCGAAGTTTTGTTTTCTGATGGGACTATCGTCGGTGTTCTGCCTGGGGTGCGACACAAGCAAACGTTTGATCCGTCAACCCTCACTAAGGCAGCAGGCCGAGCTGCCCAGTCTGGCCGAAACGATCGCCGATCTCAAACACCAGGCATCCCCGATAACGACGGAAACCGGAAGTCAGATGACGTTTTCAGCGATGCAAATGCCGCTGCTGGACTTCGTCCGAGTCCTGACAGACCAGTTCAAAATATCGGTGGTCGTGTCCGGCGCGTTGGATCAGACCTCGGTTACAATCGACCTCCGACAAGCCTCCCTCCAGGAAGTTCTATCAGCCCTGGCCCGACGCCTTAACACCACGGTCACGCGAGTCGGCCGCATCTACTACCTGGGTGAGCCTCGACCCGGGGACGTGTCCGTTCTTGTCAGACGTGTTCCGCGACTCGACGCCGAAGCCATCACACAAGCGGTCTCAACACTGCTCAGCACGAACGGTCGAGTCACAGCCCTGGAAGATGGCCTCGTCATCGTCGGAGATTCTGCGGAAGTACTCCAAGCCGTCAACGAAATGATCGATGCGATCGCCGAGACCGAATCGTTGTCCTGGGTCGTTCAGTTCTATTTGGTCACACTGACGAACAAAGCTCTCAGCGACTTCGGCGTCGACGGTGTCCCAGCGCTCGAAGTGGCGTACACATTCGCGAATGCCAGCAACGGCGGGATCTCTCCAGACTTCAACCTCGACGCGTCTTTATCCGCGATCCTCCGGGCAACCAAAACAGAGTCGGGTGTTCGTCTCGTGGCCGAACCACTCATTACCGTGGCCGATGGCCAGAAGGGACGGTTCCAGCGTGGTGACGTTGTCCTTCTCCCCAAGACGTCGACGTCTCAATACGGTGCTGAGGTCGTCACTGGATACCAGGAAATTGAAACCGGTCTGATCCTTGACGTCGGTGTCCGCGAAACGAGTGAAAGCTGCGCAGTGCTGAGCCTCGACCTACAGATCTCCAGCTTGGTCGGAGAGGAGAAAAATCAGACAACTCCACGAAGAGCTCGCGAGATGTTCAACACACAAGCCGTCGTTCGAAACGGCGGTGTGTACCTACTCGGAACTTTGGAGCGTCGTCAGGTCGATCAGTCACGCGGTGCGTTTCTCACACTCGGTCGGAAGCGATCAACAGAAGATTCCGTGATCCAGGTGTGGGCCAAAGTCCAAGCGGTGAATACGAAGCAAAATTTTAACACAACTCCTGTGGACAAACCGGCACCAACTCCAGAAGCTGGAACGCCCGTTGTTCCGTAGATCTCAGGAGTTGTCTTTCGTGGTCCAGGATCAAAGCAAGCAAATGATCGAACGCTTCGATCGCATCAGCCGCAGTTACGTTGAGCAGCTGCGCAACGAACGCGAAGATCGCGAGGTCATGTCAAAACCGATCCCGTCTCAGATCGAAGAAGAGGCACCCAGCGAGACTTCACAAGAGACAAAAACAGAGATCTCCCTGGAAGCGAAACCGGTTGTCTCAGCGACACAAAAACCGTCCCGGCCTGAAGTCAGTATGGAAGTGATTGCCGGTGTCCTGGTTTGGCTCATCGTCACCGCAGCAGCAGGTGCAACTGTCTTTAAGCGACGTCGTCCGCTACATGTTTTGAAGAGTGACGACGCGCAGTTCTGTCTGCCGCTTGACAACGGTCTCTCAGAAGGGCGAGAGACGAAATTGCAAAACAAATAGCAATGTCGCAAAGAAAGCTCTTGACCGGTAATTACCGGGCCGATACAACATGACAAGCTACTTGGAAAAGCAACATAACAGACATTATCAGACGTTCGCGACAGCGGGTTTTAGGCCTCTGTTTTCATTCCCGTCCAATCTCTGGGTTCATTTCGTTGTGCTTCATGAAGGTCACTCGTTGAGTTCTCCGGTGGGTTTCTCGATGTCTTCAGGAGTCGTACCTCGCATCTGCTCTATGAGTCAACCCGAGATTGCTTCAAAGGCATGGTGTTCGTCTTTCGTCAGCTGACCTTCTTTGTGGGTGATGGTCTTCACTGCAAACAAAAAAACGCCATCGGCAAATACTCGATGGCGTTTTCTGTTCCCGTTATCTCGCGATCATGAATTACTTCGCAGCTACTTCTTCGTCAGCACCCTGCTCTTCGAATTGTTCGATGAACTGGCCCAGGCGTCGGAACTTCTCGTAGCGACGTTTTTGGATCTCGCTGCGTTTCACTTTCGAGAGTTGTTTCAGGCTGTTGAGGATCGCTTGTTTGAGTGAAGCAGCCGTCGCGCGTTGGTCGCGATGAGCGGCGCCCAGCGGCTCAGGAACGACTTCATCGACGACACCCAGTTTGAGCAGATCCTTGCTCGTAAACTTCAGAGCGCGGGCGGCTTTGTCGGCGTGCTTGACGTGCTTCCATAAAATGCCAGCACAGCCTTCCGGACTGATGACTGAGTAATACGCGTACTGCATGATGAGGATGTGGTCGCCCATTCCGATCCCCAGCGCCCCGCCTGAGCCCCCCTCCCCGATCACCGCGCAAACAATTGGCGTATCGAGTCGAGACATCTCCCGCAGGTTGTAAGCGATCTGGTACGCAACGCCGCGCTCCTCGGCTCCGATCCCCGGATAAGCCCCCGAAGTGTCGATCAGACAGACAATCGGCAGATGGTATTTGGCCGCCAACTGCATCTTCTGAAGGGCTTTGCGATAGCCTTCCGGGTGGGCCATGCCGTAATTGTGAGTCGTGCGATCCTTGAGTGTTCGACCTTTCTGGTGACCGACAAGAAGCACCTTCTGGTCGCCGATCTTCGCAAATCCCGTCAGGATCGCCCGGTCGTCGCCGATGGCGTGATCGCCGTGGAGTTCGACGAATTCCTCGCACATCAGATCGATGTAGTCCATCGTCTGAGGCCGATCAGGGTGACGGGCCACCTGGACGATGTCCCAGGCGTCGAGATTGTTGTAAATCTCCTGCTTCACTTTCAGGATCTCGGACCGCATGCTGCGAATCGCGTCCTGCGTGGCCTGAGTCGGGTTCGCCTGCTGCTCGAGTTCGTTCAGCTGCTGCTCGAGCGTGTTGATTGGCTTTTCAAACGGAAGCGGATGGTTATTCATTTCGAAAAATCTGCCCGACTGGATCAGGACACGCCCAGCGAACCGCTCCCTGCGGATCGATCGTACGCGTCGCAACGAGATCGAAAACTGCGCAGTTTATAGCGCATCGATCCATTATACCGATCAAAGCGGGCGGCGGAAGGCTTAAAGGATGTCCGGAAGCTCGTCTGCAAAGGGGAGATCGTCGCTGTTTTTTGCGTCATCTTTCTTCACAAGGCGTGACGGATTCTTGGTTGGCAGCGATGAGGAAGACTTTCCAGAAGCCGGGTTTTGGCCAGACGGGGTCGGTTTTCCGGCCTTTTTCGTCGGATCGACAATCATGATATCGTCCAGGCTGGCCTCTTCCAGGGCGACCGGTTTCGGAGCTTTGGCAGGTGCAGCGGGTGCTGCAGGTCGTTGAGGTTGAGGGGCCGGCGTCCCCTGGGGAGGCATTCCCTGAGGGGGCATCTGGCCATATCCCGGTGGCATCTGCTGGGGCATTCCAGCGGGAGGATACCCAGGTTGCTGGCCATATCCGGGAGGCGGAAACCCTTGTGGATAAGGCTGTTGTGGAAATCCTTGTGGAGGGTAACCCGGTGGCGGGTATCCCTGAGGATAACCACCATACTGCGGCATCGGCATATTCGGATAGCCAGGCGGATAACCCTGTTGCTGTCCCGGATACCCCTGTGGGGCGGCTGCAACCGGAGTTACGGGTGCGGCAGTTTGGGGGGCAGGGGGCTTCTTGGCAGGTTCGGGAGCCGTCTTCGCAGCAGCTTTCGGCAGGGAAATGGGGGCAGCGGCAGCTGGTGCACCCCCCTGCTCTGTTCGCAACGCATCGGCGCGGCTGTTGAGTCGGTTGTCAGTGGACTCCTTGAAGACCTTTAATTCCGCCTCTTGCTTTTCCTTCTGGTGTTCTTCCGGATCAATCTTGAAAATCTTCACATTCCGGAATTCCGACAAAAGCTCCGTCATCGATTGAGGCCGATTTTGAGGCTTTTTTGCCAGCAGACGCAGGATGAACTGATCGATCTCCGGCGTCAGATTGGAATAGAAGAATGATGGCGCCGTCGGCTGCTCCTGGACGTGTTTCAAAAGAAGTTCGTTCGGCGTATTCCCCATGAACGGAGGCTTACCAACCAGGCATTCAAACAGCATGACACCAAAGCTGTAAATGTCTGACAAATGGGTCGCATGGAAACGTCGAACAACTTCCGGAGACAAATACGTTCGCGTTCCCTGAATTTTGCTCGTTTTTGAAGATATCATTGTCAAGACAGCGTTCGGCTTTGCAGCGGCCAGCGAGAAGTCGATCATCCGAACTTCCCCACCTTTGCTCAGCAGGACGTTGTCGGGCTTGACGTCGCGATGCAGCCAGCCTTTTTCGTGAATGTGGGCCAGCGCCAGAGCCGAACATTCCGCCAGTCGTCGGAACTTCGAGCGCACGAACGTCAGATCGCTACGGATCATGTGCTTCACGTTCGAGGCGGCAAAGTAATCCATGACGTAAAACGCATGCTTACGGGTCTTCTTGTGTGTGTGCATGCGAATGATGTTCGGGTGGTCGAACATCTTGCAGATTTTGGCTTCCTTGGCGAGAAGGCTTCTCTGCTCTGCCTGCTTGAACGCTTCCGGTAACAGAAGCTTCATGGCATAGCGCTCGCTGGAGTTCGTATCCACGACCTCCCAGACCTGAGAAACAGCACCGGTCGCGATGCAGTTTTTCAGCTTGTATTCTTCAATCATTAATTCGTCGTCGGACACGAAGCAGGTCTCCTGTGAACGGGACGGTTCACATCGATTCGTCGATGATAGTTGAAGATCGAAACAGCAAGGCAGGGGTATGAGCGCCCTCAAGCTGATCGATGAATGACAGGGTCGGCCCATGACGATCACGAAGACACGTCTGCGCCACCTTCAGTCTGACCGATGCCACCGCCGGACTCAACAGCAAATGCAGCCCGCTCGCGATGAGTGAAAAAAAGTTCTCGCAGTCACACGACGTTCGGGACATGTTGACTTCTGGCAACATCCCTGCCCTGACAGCAATTTTAGCGCGACAATCTTAATTCTCAAAGACCGGTTGTGGAATGGCTTGAACAGCGTTTTGAACCAAGGTCCCGTGAGGAACCGGAACGCTCGTGCTGATGATCAGCAGATCGCGTTCTGAAAGTGGTCCGCTCAGAAAAGATCGCTCTGGACCAATCGGCCCCAGGACAGTCACAGGCACATCAGTGACGACATTTTCACGCAGAACCTGTACCTTCCGCCCCCCTTCCGGGGTATTTGTCAAAACCACATTGGCCGCTTCCATGACAGGATATCGCGGCACCATCGGCGAATACACCGTCTGTCCCGGCGACAACTTCCCTTGAGCATTGTCGATGACCAGCTCCGCTGTCGCTGCCGATTCCACCAGGTCCCGCAACGCGGCCTGCTCTTTTGAAAGAGGCAGCACCGACTGAACCAGCCCGGTGACCTTGACCGATTCGACGGCGATTTCCAGATTCGCTCCCACTTTGACGTTGTTACGGTCGACCGGCATCTGCACGACGAGTTTCTCCGTATTCCCCATCGACATCAGCGGCTCCCCCGCCTTAACGAACTGCCCCGGTTGCACCAGCACGCGAAACACCGTCCCATCGATCGGAGCCCGCAGCAGCAGGCTTCGCAGATCGTACTCTGCCACATTCAAGTCCGCTTTGGCGACATCGAGCTCTGAGGCCGCCAGACTCTTGGCTTTCGCATCACTTGAACTTGAAACAGCTTCGACTCGCAGTTGAGCAGCCCGCAACGCCGCCTTTGCTTTCTCAAGCACAAAGCTCTGACGCGTCGTATCCAGACGCAGGAGCTCCGTCTGATTCAAGACCGTTTCGCCCGGCTTGATATTGATGATCTGCACCACCCCATCGACGGGAGCAGAGACATTGATCGACTGAGTTGCTTCCAGAATCAATGGCACTTGATAACGAGTCGGGTTGATCAACGTGATCGGCTCACGCTTGATGATCAGTTCCTGCCCCCACAAAGTCGAGAACGAACTCAGACACACAACTGCAGCAGAAACAACACAAGCCCGACGAGCAGCGCGAATCCACGCAGACGAAAACAGTACAGCCAGTTGCATAGTGCGCTTTCCGAGAGATCAGGACGTCCCAGCGATATTCTCATCGCCAGGTTCCAGGAGAAGTGATCGACTTCTGTAGACTAGACCTCTCGTGAGACCACGTCAACTTCCTCATCGGAGTTCAATCATGAAGACTTTGTGAAGGAGCCTCTGATCCCCGCTGCATTCACGATGAAACGTTGCCGAATGACATCAATTCCCGATAATCAGCGATCCAGTTTAAAACATGCGGACAATCGCCGTATTCTTCTCGCGGCGCCATCGGATTCACCACGATGCACTTCATTCCCGCTCGTCGGACCGCTTCGACTCCTGCGATCGAGTCTTCAAACGCCACACAGCTTTCCGGTTCAACGCCAAGCCTCTCAGCTGCCACTAGATAAACTTCTGGATGCGGCTTCCCATGGGTCACGTCTTCGCTCCCGACCAGCACATCAAAGTAAGACCGAATTTTCAACCCGTCGACAGTATAGGCAATGTTCGTCGCATCCCCGGCGGTGGCAATCGCGAGCGGCAACGACTGTTGTCTGGCCCAACTCAAAAATTCTTCCAACCCCGGCAATGACGACAAATGCGGCTGGTAGAGTTCCCGATAAATCGCCTCCTTGCGTTCCCCCTGCAGGAACTGCTCTTCCGCAGTGGCCTCAGGAAACAGACGTCGCATGATCTCGCTAATCGTGCCATGCGTCAGCGCGAGTAGCTCTTCTTCGGAGTGAGACAGCCCTTCTCGCTTCGCCCATATCCCCCAGCTGCGAATGTGGTACGGAATGTTATCGGTCACAGTCCCATCCATGTCGAAGAGGAGAGCTTTCGTAGTGACCAGATCGAATGGGGGACTCTGCATGGGATTTTTTCAGATGTAGGGTGCTGGTGAGGCGCTCTGTAGGATAAACAGAGTGAACCGCACCAAATGTGGTTACGAACGGTGTTTGGTCGTTGGATGCGTATTTGGTGCGGTTCGAAGACTCACCAGCACCCTACATTTTCCATGTCACAGTTTCGTTTCTCTACTTCACCTTCTTAAACACCAGCACCTGATACCCCCCAATACTCTCCGCTTCCGTATGCTCCATCGATTCCGGCAGGTTCTCGGTGTACCAGTTCGGAGCCTTCGTCACGAGCAACAGCTTCCCCTTCTTCTTCAGGGCACGGTTCGAGACTTCCAGGAAAATCTCTGCGATCCGGTAATTGGAAAAGTAGGGTGGATTCGCCAGCACGAGATCGAATGTGCCTGCTTTCACAGACGCCCCGGTGCTGTCGAGCTCGCAGGTGTATTCGGTCAGCCCTGCTCTTTGTGCATTCAACAGACTGCACTGTACTGCGCGTGGATTCGAATCAACCGCATGCACGCTGACTCCCTCAGCCGAGAGTCCCGCTGCGATCCCGACGGCCCCTCCCCCACAGCCTACATCGAGGACGTTCATACCAACCTGCACGTCCATCGCCTTGATAAGCGCTCTCGCACCACCATCGACCTGTCGGTGACTGAAGACCCCGGGCTTGGTCATCAAAGTGACCAGCGTCTCTCCCAGACGAAACGCGGACTCAGCCGAGTGATCCTTGACCTTCTTGACGGTCCCCTTCTTCTTCGCCTGATAGACGACTCCCTTCTTCCCAACGACGAGCCGGGTCACCTTCTCGAAGTATTTCTTCATCTCTTCGTGCAGCCAGTGATCTCGGTATTGATCAACCGCCGTCACCATCTCGCCCCCTTCACGCAGCGACAAAAACGCCTGCTGCATAACATCTCGGGTGAACTCCTTGTCCCCTTTGGCATTGAGCGGCTGGCAGACCAGATCGAAACCCGTTTGAGGCAGATCGGCTTGGCAGACCAACTCCACCCGTCCTGCATTCGCCTGATGAAACGGAGCCGACTCGGTCATTTGATAATGATCGAAAAATGCGAGTGTCACGTGACGATCCGGATTCAGGTTCGCCAGGATATCCGCCATCTGCCCACGCCCCTGCGTCGTGCACAGCACCTTCGCCCCTTCCAGATTCGGAGCATGCGCCATCAGCAACTCCTCCGACGGACGAGGAGGCGGAAGACGAACTTCCTTGATGTCAACCGGCTTCGATTTGCGACGCAGTTTGTTACCTGGCAAGTCAGTACCCTCGTTCTTCAAATTTCGTTTTGCCACAGAGTTTTCATGCGGCTGGATGTCTCGGAAAATAAGAATTTAGCCACAGAGGGCACAGAGATCACAGAGGGCCAGATGAGGTTCGATTTACTGGCATTATGATTTGTTCTGCTCTCTGAGGCCTCTGTGTTCTCTGTGTCAAAATTGATTTTCTCTGCGTCAATCTGTGTTCATCTGCGGTTCAAACTCTTCTCCGCGTGCTCTGCGTTCCAGTCTCTTACAACACCCGGCAGATCAGGCACTTCAGATAATTACTCTCCGGGCAGTTCGCAGAGACGGCATGATCCCATGTATGCCCGCGTGCTTCGAGGATCTGAATCGTCCGACCTGACTGCGTCGCTGCCGTCGCGATCAACTGCTGGAACATCTCCATCGAGACATGCCCCGAGCAACTGCAGGTCGTCAGGATGCCACCGGCTGGGAGTAGTTTCAGTCCCGCCAGATTGAGCTTGAGATACCCCTTCATCCCCCGCTCGATCCCGCCACGGCTGGATACCATCTTCGGCGGGTCCAGAATCACCGTCGGAAAGGATCTCCCCTGCTCTCCCAGTTGTGTCAAAACTTCGAGAGCTTTGCCACGCAGTGTCGTCACGCGATCTGCGAGCCCATTGAGTTCCGCATTGCGTCGTGTCAATTCGAGCGCCGGCTCCGACGAATCCACGCTCAGCACCGTCGTCGCTTTCCCATGCTTGAGAGCATTCAGGCCGAACCCGCCCGAATAGCAGAATGCATCGAGGACTTCGCCCCCATCAACGTAGCGGGCTGTCGCGAGTCGATTGTCCCGTTGATCACAATAGAACCCCGTCTTCTGCCCTTCCGCAAGATCGACATGATAACGCAGATCATTCTCACTGACGATAATCGACGCCGGCTTCTCCCCCGCCAGCAACTGCTCGCTCGCTTCGATCCCCTCGGCTTCGTTGATCCCTGCATCACACTTCAGCCAGATCCCCTTCGGCTTGACCAGATCCACCAGCGCCTCTTTGATGAAGTCGAGTCGACGAAAGAACGCCAGACTCGTCACCTGCAGCGAAAGGAACCCATCGTAATAATCAACCGTAATCCCCGGCAGACTGTCCCCTTCACTATTTACCAGTCGGCAGACCGCCCCCGCCCCATCGAGATCGAGAAACCGACGTCGCAAATCGACCGCATGCGACAGACGAGTCCGAATGAGAGAGGCATCAATCGCCTCTTCCAGATTCCAAGTCACCAGCCGTACGCGAATATTGCTGTTCGGATTGTAAAGCCCTCGTGCGATCCCCTGCCCTTCCGCAGAGACCACCAGCACTTCCTGCCCCGCTTGAGGCTTCCCCTCAACGCGCTGGATCGCCCCTTCGAACACCCAGGGATGACGCGAAAAAAACGGCAACGCCTTCCGAGGCTTGATAAACACACGCGTCAAAGTCATGGAGATTTACCTGTTCCTTCTCCCCCGGGGAGAAGGTGGCCGAGTCTTCGAGGTCGGATGAGGGACTTCTGCAAGCGATTGAAATATCTTTGAACGCTTTTTTGATCTTTGACTTCAGCAAGTATCAAAATGAAGTTCGCACCATCCGCGTATAATTTCTTCGTGACTCTTAGTGCCCTTTGAGCCTTCGTGGTGAACTTTCTGCGGCTGCTACCGAGCCCCCTGGCGTGACTCAACTTCTTCCACATACGCCAGCAGACGATCCCGCTCACTCTCCAAATGACGCACCTTCAGCAGCGACTTCACCCGCGTTACCAGTTCCAGACGATGGACCGGCTTGGTCAGAAAGTCATCCGCCCCCGCTTCGACCGCCCGCTCAATGTCGCCGGTGTCTTTCAACGCCGTCACCATCAGGATGAGGATCTTCGAGGTCTTGGGATTCTGCTTGAGTTGCTGACAGACTTCATAGCCCGACAGCTTCGGCATCATGATGTCGAGCACAATCAAGTCCGGCTGGAACGACTCGACCTTCGTCAGCGTGTCCTTGCCATCGTGAGCCATCTCAATTTGATGATCTTCACCCGACAGATACGCATCGATCAATTCGCAGTTCTGATGATTATCATCCGCGATGAGGATCTTGCCCGTCGTTGTCAGTGAGTCGCTCGGCATCAGTCAGTCTCAGTTATTAGCCCCGGTGTTTTATTCTTTCTCCCGTGGAAGGAAGAAAGAGATCCCCGCTGAGTGCACACAACGGAAATTACCAATCAAGATGATACCCAAGCCAGCCAATTTTGGAACTGAAAGACGCAAAATTATGCCACCACTGCTCTTCCGCCTGCCACCATACACCTTCCACCCACCTAATTCCCAGCCAACCCGAGATCCTCATACAGCGCCGTCAGCAACTCCCGGAACCGCCGCTGATGCTGCCCCTCCCCTGCCCTGCCATTCGCAATAACCGCTGCGGCGAGGTTGTACCTCGGGTCTGCAAACCCCATCGACGACTGCGAGCCGCCATGCCCAAATGCCGCTTCCGAAGCATGTCGCCCAAACCCATAGGGCACCGTCTCGACCCCATACTGGTTCGAATCAAGAATAAACCCATACCCGTAATCGACCTTATGCTGCAAAGTCTGGTCGAACGTCTCACCCCGATGACGCGATAAGACATTGTTCAACGTCCCGTGCGAGATGACCCCCGGATGCCCATCGAGAATATCGAGCAGGTGCTGATAAAACCTCGCCAGATCCGCTGCAGGGCCTCGCAGTGATGACCCCGGTGCCACATGATCTTTCGCCAGTCGCGCCGTGTAGGGACTCACCTGCATCTGCCCACCGACCCGGTCATACAGAGGTGCGAAATCAACCTCCCCACTCCCCCGCACCGACGTCCCCGTCATCCCCACCGGCTCAAAAATCTCCTCCTTCAAATACATCTCCAGATCACGCCCCGAAACCCGCTGAATCACATCTCCGAGCAAAAACCAGCTCGCAACTGGGTCATACCCGGCATCCTTCCCGACCGTCCACCCCTCCCGCGCCGGCTGCTCACTGATACTCCGAATGATGTCGTCCCAAGACGTCGTCGACCAGTCCACATCGACAGGCGATAACCCCGCTGTATGTGTCAACAAATTCCCAATCGTGATCCCCTCTTTTCCCCCCTGCCCGAACTCCGCGATGTATTTCGACACCACATCATCAAACGAGATCTTCCCCGCATTCACCAGCGTCGCGATCGCCACCGCCGTCACCGGCTTCCCCGCCGACAACCACGGAATCGCCATCTCCGACGTCAACGCCACCCCCGGCTCAGCCTCCCCCACTGCTAACGTCTCTACCTGCCCATCGAGCACCAAAGACACCTGCACCCCCAGATGCAACTTCCGCTCAATCCCAGCTTCGATGACTGCCACAGTACGCGTTAGTTGGTGCATGAATCGTCAATTCAAATGTAGGGTGCTGGTGAGTCTTCGAACCGCACCAAATGGACTTTATCATTTACATAACTTCGGCATCTATTTCCCCAACCGCACATCCACACTCGCCAAATGTGCCGTCAATCCCTCCGTATTCGCCATCGTCGCCACATCATCCCGATCCGCAGCGAGCGCCCGCTTGTCATACCCGATGATCGACGACCGCTTGAGAAAATCGTTCGCGCACAGCCCATTGGCAAACCTCGCCGTCCCCCCTGTTGGCAGAACGTGTGACGGGCCTGCGACATAGTCGCCGAGCGCGACCGGCGTGTCATGCCCCATGAAAATCGCCCCCGCATTCTGCACTTTCGCGAGCATCGTCTCCGGATCCTTCGTCGAAATGTGCAGGTGCTCCGTGGCGAGGTCGTCTGTCAGCTGAGCGGCATGGTCTTCATCTTTCGCGATGATAAACGCTCCATACTCATTCAGGCAACGTGTCGCCTGATCGCCACGGGAGAGTTGTGCCAGTTGTTTCTCCAGCGACTTGATGACTTCCGCGACCAGCAGCTCATGCCACGTAATCAACACCGCTGACCCTGGATCGTGTTCGGCCTGCGAAATCAGATCGCTTGCCACGTAGTCAGGATTTGCCGTCTCATCCGCCAGTACAATCACCTCGCTCGGCCCTGCGATGCTGTCGATATCGACCTGGCCGAATACAAACCGCTTCGCGAGCGCGACGAACAGATTCCCCGGCCCGACGATCTTATCCACCGGCGCGATCCCCTCGACCCCATACGCCATCGCCGCAACCGCCTGTGCACCCCCCATGCGATAAACTTCGCTCACCCCAATCTCGTGACAGGCCGCCAGCAGTTGCTGATTATAACTCCCAAATGGCGTCGGCGGAGCCACGACGACAATCTCTTTCACCCCCGCAACCTGTGCCGGCACGGCTGTCATCAACAGCGTCGAAGGATATGCCGCTGCTCCGCCGGGGACACAGATTCCGATCCGTTTCATCGGCAGGTAACGCAGCCCCAGCTGAATCGTCCCCCCACCCTTCTGACGCGAGATGTTCACATCCGTCGAAAGAATCGCTGACTGGAACTCTCGAACCTGATCCGCAATGCAACGAATCGTTTTCAGAAATGCGGGATCGACTGCTTTGTACGCCGCTTCCAGTTCTTCTAGCGGGACTCGCAGTTCGCTCGCCGACAGTTCCTTCTTATCCAGTTTGCTGTTGTACTCCAGGAGCGCCGCCATCCCGCGCGTTTTGACATCCTTGCAGATCCGCTCCACCACCTGCGAGGGCGTCAGCGACTCGCCGAACAGCGCAATCGTCCGCGCCTTCCCCGCTTCCGAGACGACGTTTCCGTCCGGACTCAGCTTGTCCCGCAATTCCGCGAACTGTTTCAGCGACCCTTCCTGACGCGCATCAATCACGTTCATTTTGAGTCCGCTGACGCTGGTCGAATTCGCGTTTGTTGATCCCTGTGCTGACATGTAAGTCCTGTGGAAATATGGCTTTCCGCCGATTGATTGATTTGTGCGCGAAATTGTCGTTTTTCGACGAGTCCCGCAAGAAAATTCCCAAAAACGACGATTGGATCTCCTGCCAGGCAGAATATGATCTCAACCGACGTCACGCCGTTTCCTATAATAGACCGCGTTCCGCATCATCATTCTCGAAAAGCATAGCCAGGAACGCAACTCACCGCCTCGTGACACGCGTCCAGACTCCGCTCTATGGCACTTTATGGCTCCGACATCGACGCTTTCAGCAGTAGACACCGTGACGAACACCACCCACAAGACTCCTGAGATCAACCTCCGCAGCGACACCGAAACCAAGCCCACGCCCGCCATGCGTGAAGCCATTTTCCACGCCGTCGTCGGCGATGACATGGTCGGCGAAGACCCCACCACCAATCGCCTCGAAGCCATGGTCGCCGAAATGTGCGGTATGGAAGCAGCTGTCTTTGCTCCCTCGGGAACCATGACAAACCAGCTGGCCGTCAAGGTTCACTGCCAGCCCGGCGACGAACTCTACATCGAAGAGCACGGCCACATCGCCAACTACGAAGCCGGCGGCCCTGCCCTGCTCAGCGGTGTCACCTGCAAGCACGTCAAAGGTTCCTTCGGCATGCTTGATGTCGAAGAACTCGAAAAAGCCTGGCGACCACCCAGCATCCACTTCCCCACTCCGCGCCTCCTCTGTCTGGAAAACACCACCAACATCGGCGGCGGCAAAGCTTATCCACTCGATCAATACCTCCGCGTCTGTGAATGGGGACGCAACCGCGGCCTCAAGCTCCACCTCGACGGTGCCCGCGTCTTCAACGCCGTCGTCGCCCGTGGCTATACCCTCCGGGATATCTGCGATCCCCTCGATTCGATCTCGATCTGCCTCTCCAAAGGCCTCGGCTGCCCCGTCGGCTCCATCCTCGTCGGCAACAAAGAAGACATGCAGAAGGCCAGACGCTTCCGCAAAGTCTTCGGCGGAGCCATGCGTCAGGTCGGTATCCTCGCCGCCGCCGCCATTTACGCTCTCGAAAATCACATCGACCGCTTAGCTGACGACCACAAACTCGCCAAAGTCCTCGCCCAAGGCCTCGCGACTGTCCCCGGCTTGAAGATCAACGTCGACGACGTCGAAACCAACATCATCTTCTTCGAAGTCGACCCAGCCGTCGGCTCCGCCACCGACTTCGTCGCCCAGATGTCAAAACACGGCCTTCACTTCTACGCCATGGGCCGCCAACGCATCCGCGCCTTGACCCACCTCGACGTCAACGCCACCCAAATACAGCAGGCCCTCGAAATCGTCCGCCGAGAAACCCCCCACATCCGCCAAAACCAATCCTCCACCTCCGCCAGCTACTAACGAACTCATGCCTTCTCCCCCCGGGAGAAGGTGCCGAAGGCGGATGAGGGAAACGCGCCAACAAGCTCACGAAAAATTCAAAATACTCACGAGGGCACCTCACGCACCATTCTTGGTGGTGATGACAATAGCTCCCCTGCTCCCCCAGTTCACCCGCTCACCCATCAACACTCGCCCATCCCACAGAAACGTGTTGATGTGCCCGCATCCCCCCGCGTATACTGTTAAAATCCCCCGTCATCACTCAATCGTGTTTGTTTCACTGAATCATGATCGTCTGCTCACTTTTTTCCCCCGGCTCCTGCACTCGTTGTCTCGCTCGCAGTGGACGAATCGGATCTGGCCCCTATGATGTCATCACCCGATGAACCAGATCAAAACCCCGGATCGGATGACGGCTTGACTCCTCGCGAAAAAAGACTCCAGGAAATCAAAGCCGCGATCGAAAACGGCACCTACGATACCGATGAAAAGCTCGAACAGGCCCTTAGTCGCATGTTCGACAGCGTCACGGATGATGACGACAAACCTCGATCCAAAAAACGCAAACCATAATCTCGATTCCCGTCCGAGCCGCGACCAACAGGGAGCGCACTCCGCCGATACCAATATCAACTTCCCATCTCTCGCCAGAATCAAAGAGTCAGGAATCCCGTGTTAGGTAGTGTTGAAGTCTCCGCGACCCCCAAAGAGAAATTCCGTGAGTTCCTGGCGACCAAGAAGATGCGCCTGACTCCCGAACGTGAAATCATCATCGAAGAAGTCTTCTCCGATCACGAACACTTCGACGCTGAAGAAATGGTCAACCGCCTCTCCCGACGCAAAGACAGCAAACGCGTCTCCCGCTCGACCGTCTACCGCACACTCTCCCAGCTGGAAGAAGCAGGCCTGCTCCGTCGCGTCGCCCGCAACAACGACCGCGAAATCTACGAACACGACTACGGCTACCCCCAGCACGATCACCTGATCTGCAAAAAATGCGGCAGCCTCGAAGAATTCCACAACGAACAAATCTCCGAACTCATCAAACAGATCGCCGAACAGAACACCTTCCTCCTCGAAGGCCACCGCCTCGAAGTCTACGGCATCTGCCGCCAATGCTTAAAACCCCCCGTCCGCAGACACCGCCGCTTAGACATGGTCTAAAATATTTAGCCCCCGTTGACCCACCGGGGGCAATCCGCTCTCACTAACCATCCGCGCTCATTCGCTAACCAACTGCTCCGGGCAAACTTGCTCACCCCAAGCAATACCTCTCGCATTGCACTCGACCAATCATCGACTCGACGGTGTCTCCCATACCCCAGATGTGCCACTGCTGGCTTGCCCAGCAGTGCAGGCTCAGAGATGATCATCAGGGTGCCACTGGCTATGCCAGTGCCGATTTCATTTCACGGTTCCGACAACAAATCGACTCTGCTGATTGACTCTCGATCCCCTCCCCCGTCCCGCGAGTCCCACCATGTCCGACCTCACCCCACGCTGGATCATCATCAAAGCCGCTCTTTTTCTCTTCACCGGCTTCCTCGCCGCCGGCTACCTCCTCTGGTCCAACCCGACGTTCCAGTTCGCCTTCTTCCTGATCGTCGCCATCTGGAGCTTCTGCCGCTTCTACTACTTCGCCTTCTACGTCATCCAACACTACATCGACCCTACCTACCGCTTCGACGGCCTCTGGTCTGCAGGTCTCTACCTCTGGAAACACCGTCGCCGCACTCCACGATGAACGCCGCAAATCCCATCACTCCCCACCAACCCTCCCGTCTGCCTCACCGCCTCAAACACAATCACCGGGTGCCACTGGCTATCTCACAAAACGATTCCAACAGCAAATCGACTCTGCTGAATGACGCTCACCCCTACAATCGGTCCCCCCGAACTGTTTGACACCCCTCTGCTGGGCTGATGCACTGGTTGCTGAGAAGAGTTCGGCATTCTGTCACTCCCCCACCAACCCACCCGTCTGCCTCACCGCCTCATACACAATCGCCGTCGCCGTACTCGCCAGATTCAGACTCCGCACATCCTCCAGCATTGGTAGCTTCACCCGCCTCTCCGGCACCGCATCCCGAATCGACGCCGGCAACCCCTGTGACTCGCTCCCAAACAACAACACATCCCCCCGCTCGAATTTGACCTCCCAAGCCAGCTTTGTGGCAAACTTCGTCAGGCACCAGATCCTCTTCGAAGGACACTTCACCACGAAGTCCTCCCAGTCATCCACCACTTCACAATTCACATGCTTCCAATAATCCATCCCCGCTCGTCGCAAATGCTTTTCATCCAGATGAAATCCCAGCGGACGAATCAGCCACAGCTTCGCCCCGATCGCCAGACACGTCCGTCCAATATTCCCCGTATTCTGCGGGATTTCCGGCTGAAACAGCACTACATGAAACAGCGGTTCGGACCTCATCGGGACACTAGCTTCCAGTTGCTCACTCATCAAAATCCGCTTCAAAATCTCTACGACAATCACTCTCAAAACGCATCGCCGCGCCCCGCCAAAGCAGCAAACCCTGCGCTCATCATACCTCCCGACGCAATCCAGCCATCAGGCCCCGTCCAGAAAGTCTGAAATTTTAGCGATCTCTCAAGGCTTCTTCTGGAAAACGCCCTAAGACGTGATACTGTATAGCCTCATAGTCCCCAAATTACCCATTCAATGCAACCGGCATGGCTGCCAATGTTGAATGACGCAGTCTGGGGACTCTTCGCAAGATCGCCAGCCAGTTCATTCCACATCTAGTTTAAGGAGCATTGAGTATGATTCGTCGGGCGTTTCAAATTGCCCTCGGTCTGGTCGTCACAGCAGTATTTGCTGTCCCCACCGAGGCAGGATTGTTGTGCTTGGCACACCGCAGTTGCGGACCCAAGCGTTGTATGACCTGCTGCGACAGCGGCTGCGGTCCAGTTGTCGAAAATGGTTGCTGCGGTGCTGCAGCCCCTGCTGCCTGTGCCCCAGCCTACCAGGAAGTCGAGCGAACCGTCATGGTTCCTCAAATGACCACAGAAGCTCGCACCGTCATGGTCACCGAGTATCAGACTCAAGCTCAAGAACGCACCATCACCGTTTACGAAAACCATCCCAAGACTGAAACTCGCACCCGCACCGTCAATAAGCCTGTCTCGAAAGAAGTCGAGCAGACTTACACCGTGATGGTCCCGTCGACGGAAACCAAGACCGCCACGCGCACGGTCAACAAGATGGTCCCACGCGAAGTCACGCGTGAGTACACCGTCCAGGTTCCTTACACGGAAACCAAGACCGGTACCCGCACCGTCAAGAAGGCCGTTCCACGCGAAGAAACTCGCGAATACACCGTCATGGTTCCATACACGGAAACCAAAACGGCCACCCGCACTGTCAAGAAGGCCGTGCCACGCGAAGAAACCCGTGAGTACACCGTCCAGGTTCCAACCGTTGAAACCCGCACGGCGACCCGCAAGGTTCAAAAGCCAGTTCAACGTGAAGTTGAGCAGACCTACACCGTCAACGTCCCTTACACCGAAACCCGCTCTGCGACCCGCAAGGTCATGAAGCAGGTCCCACGTGAAGTCACGACCGAGTACACCGTCATGGTCCCATCAACCGAGACCAAGACCGCCACTCGCACGGTCTACAACCGCGTTCCAGTCACCAAGACCCGCACTGTTTCTGTCAACACAGGACACTGGGAAACTCAAACCGTCGAAGTCCCATCAACCAACCCTTGCTGCCCGCCACAAACCTGCTGCAAGAAGGTCTGGGTCCCAGGCTGTGAAACCAAAGAATGCCCCTACACCGTTTACGAGTGTCAGGCGTCTGAGCAAGAGTACTCTTACAACGTGACCACCTGTCATCCAGAAACCCGTACCCGTACTTGCACTGTCTACGATTGCGTGACCGAAGACGTTCCTTACGAGTACACCGTCTCTCTGTGCAAGCCAGAGACCCGTACCCGTACCGTCACTGTCTGCGATTACGAATGTGTCGACGAAGAGTACACCTACAACGTCACCGTCTGTAAGCCAGAAACCCGCACTCAAACCGTCACCGTCTGTGACTGGGTCGACGAACAAGTCGAGTACACCTACTGCGTCCAGGCCTGCAAGCCAGAGACCCGTACTCAAACCGTCACTGTCTGCGACTGGGTTGATGAGCAAGTCGAATACACCTACTGCGTCCAGGCTTGCAAAACCGAAACCCGCACAGCGACCTGCACTGTCTACGACTGCGTTCCTGAAACTCAGGAATACAGCTACAACGTCACCGTCTGCAAACCAGAGACTCGTACTCGCATGGTCACTGTCTGCGAATACGTTCCTGAAGAGCAAACCTACGAAGTGACCGTCAACGAGTGCGTGCCAGTCGAGAAGACCATCACCACCAACGTCTGCGTTCCAGTTCAAGTCGAAAAACAAATCAACGTCCAGGTCTGCAAAATGGTTCCACAAACCATTACCTGCAAAGTCCCAGTCGCACCAGCCTGCACCGCCTGTGCTCCAGCTGCCGCCCCATGCGGATGCAACTGATCCCAGCCTGATCTGATTTGATTCCCAACAGAAAACACCCTGCCCCAACAAGCAGGGTGTTTTTTTGGCCATACCTCCCTTCTCCCCCGGGAGAATGTGCCCTAAGGGCGGATGAGGGCATCGCGCCAACAAACTCTCACCAACGCAAAAAATATCCGAGGGCAAACCCCTACTCTCTTCCGCTGTTTCTTCTGACTCTGCAAAAAAGCCGAACGCAGGCGAGTCTTCGAACCGCACCCCATTCGCTCCTGGCCCCTCACGAAATCCCACCAAACTCCACCTTCAGACTTCTCTCCCCGCACTGCGGACAGATCAGCCTCTCCCCCCTGCACTTCCCGATAAAATCAATCTCCAGAGAACCACACTGATCACAACACCTCTTCGACAACTTCAGCACTCGCGCCCGATATCGAGACTTCAACCATCTTGAAATCGTCCAGTCAGCACAGACGAGGAATGCAAAGAGGATGGCCATCGAAATAAATAATGCAAACTTGATCTGATACCACCACAACAATAGATAACTGACCAGAAGAACGCTCAACCCTAGAAGACAGCCTGCAGAAATCGAATGGTGAATCCTTGGAGATCCAGTGATCGCACCACATTCACGGCAAATCATATTCACAACCAGAAACAATCTCCCGCGGAATGATGCTTGAGTCCACGTCACATTCAACGCAGCCAATCGACTCGACTCCAAAGGATGCGGCAGGATAACAAATTCGTCGTTTTCATCCAGAAATGCCAAATAACTACCGGTAACAATTCTCCCACCCTGCTCTGTCCCCGTGATGACCCCCCCTACAAAACCTTCAAATGAAATTTCAGCCGCTCCCGCGGAATCGCACTTCTCGCAAGATAGTCGATAGAGATCTCCCATCTTTGCACGATACCAGACACCATCAGGTCAGCCAACATCTCTCGCGATTTCCTCAAACCTGATTTTCAGACTGCCCGTCTTAATACTCCCTTCCCAAAATCACGCACCCCCAACCCCCTTCCCCTCAACACCTTCTACCCTCCCCTCCCTATGCTCCTTCGCAATCACGCTGTCTATATAACCCCATCCGCGCAACTCTTCCCGGTAAGGTAGAGAGCCCTGTGTCGTGCACACACCGGATTCTCACCGTTGAAAATCAATAAGACAAAAATCAGCCGATCAAAAACTCGAAAGCAAGTTCACCACAGAGCCATAGAGGTCACGGAGTCGTCAAGCAAAATCCTCCTCCGCATCCCTCTCCCTCCGTGTCCTCCGTGCCTCTGTGGTCAATTCCCTCTGATCATATTCACAACCAACGATCATCAACATCCGACTAAGCCCCAATCCC
>SXPC01000194.1 GCA_005778225.1 Planctomyces sp.
CAGCAAGAAGCCGATCGGGGATCTTTGATTAGAATTGTCAGACAAAAGTGTTTGTCAGACAGTGTTGATTAGTCGCGAGCCACTTCGTCCATGATGCAGCTGAGAGCCGTATTGGCAGCCAGTCGGACATCGTTGTCCTGATCGCTAGTTGAAACGAGCAGAGCAGGAATGACGGGTTCTGCTTTGATCCCGAATCCACCCAGAGCCAGGGCAGCTGCGGTTCGGATCGTTGGATCGTTGTCATTGAGCTTCATTGACAGCGAAGTCAGAGTCTGTGGATGCTTCTCAGGATCAAGTTCCGAGATCACGTGAGTCGCCAGGCAGCGGATCGAGTTATCGTCCGATGATGCTAAGTCCAGGATCGTTGCAACACCTTGTGGATGATCTGGACTCAGTTTGACAAGGGCTTCAGCGACGTGGAGCCGAGTCAACTCATCACTGTGATTGAGTTGTCCTTCGAGATCCTTCAGATAAGGTTGAGCATGATCTTCCAGCAGACCCAGCAGGTAAGCGGCAGACTGGACAGCAGGAAGTTGCTCTGATGTCAGGAAGTCTGAGATATCTTCAGCCGAGATGACTGGTTGATTCGTGATTTTACCCAATGCCCAGGCGGCGTGAACCTGGACGACATCGCTGCCATCGAAAGCGGCATCGCCAATCTTCTCGAGTGTCGCGTCCGTATTGCTGCCGACATCGGCAAGCTTGATCAATGCATCGACCTGACGTGACTCGTCAGATTCTTTGAGCTGCTCAAGCAGTGCTTCTTCGGAGGCTGGCTCAGCGATTGGCTCAGCAGCTGGTTCGGCGATCGTTGTTGGAATTGCAGCTGCGGCTTGTGCCAGTTCCATCGCAGATGGTTGACTGAATGCGTCATCTGCTGCAGGTGTCGCTGCGAATGATGAAGTTGTTTCTGGGACAGCATTTGCAAACGCCGCATCCATGTTCGATGCGTCAGTCGGTGTCGCTGCGACTTGTGGTGCCTGTTCGGCAACAGACTGCTCTGCAAAAGCATTCAAGGCGGCATTGGCTGGAGCAGGTTGTGAAACCGTTGGAGCAGCCTCGTTCATGAACGGATCAACAACCGGACCACTCGCAATCTCTGGAGCTGTCTGACAATTGTCGTCGGAGCAGAAGGCTGGATCACTGCCGAAGGGGACTACATCAGACTCGGCAACTGCAACCGGTTTGGCTTCAACCCGCTGTTGGACAGCTTCTGTTGAAAGTCCCATCATCTGCAGAGCAACTGGATCAACATTTGACACCGAGGCTGGTGCGACCTCGATGACCTTGTCTTTTGATGTCAGCATGGCATTCGAAGGCGTTTGCCCAAATGGGTTGGTAGTCTCGCCATTCTTCTTCGCCATTTGCTTTGCGACTTCCGCAGCGACGAGTTGTTCAATCGCCTCAATACTCTTCGGCTGCTGAGCAAGCATCGTTTGTGGCGCACCGCTGGCTGGAGTGCTAAGGCGGTCTTTCAACCGAACGTAGTTTTGCATCGCAGGCTTATGAGAAGGCTGCTTGGCGAGGATCTCCTGGTAGAGTCGCATCGCGACTTGATCCTGGCCCTGTGACTCAAGCTTTTGAGCCAGAGACATCATCCGCTGAGTGCCGTTTTTCTCGGCATCAGTCTTCGATGAGAACAGCGACGGAGTCTGGCAACCGGCGAGCACCGCTGCGGTCAGAACGGGAAAAAAGATCTTCCTGATCAACATGAGTCAAACCCCTCAATTGCCATCCGTTGCAACGCGCGTCTCAAAAGTCCTTCAGACTCCGCAGACGTTCGGTTTGGTTTAATCTTCCCAGACTGCTCAAAATTCCTAATTTTGATTCAAGACTGAATGTACCAGTCTGGTCATCATTCGTATCGGAAGGCTGCGTTGTCGTTCATTATTAGTTTACGCAGTCCATGCCGTCTTTCCGGGATTACCAATCTTATAACAATCAAGGTTTAACATTCAGTCACCAGTCGATGTGAAAATGACTGTGAATAGAAGGAAAGAGTCGAATAGGGCGGGCGGGAAGAACGGGAGGACTGCGCAGACATGGAAGGGCTTGCTTACAAAACCGTGCACGCGTCCCCTTAGTTGTCCTTGAGTGATCATCTGCCCGTTGAAGGAAGCCGATACTTCAAATCATGCTACTTCGGGCAGCCTTTTCCTGCGCCGAATCCGTGTCTTTAGATCAGTGAGGATCAGCAGTCGCGATGACGGACCTTCGAACTCGAATCGGTGTTTTAGAACAATCATCTCTCGACATTCACTGGCTGGCTGTCCTGACGCTGACAATCCTGCTGTTCGTGATGGGCAATGCGCCTGTTTCGGCTCAGATTGTTCCAGGCACGGGCACCAAGGTGGATACCTCGGGTGACAACTTTGAAGAAGAGAAATGGGAGTTCGTTCACAACTTCCCCAAGAGCAGTAAAGAACAAGACGAGACGCTGCGTTACCCACGCGGCTACTCGAAGAACCAACGCTGGTTCGAAAGCCCCAAGCGTGGTCAGCCCGATGAAATCCTCCGTGTTCCAGCTCCGGCTGGCGGACTTGAGGGGAGCGAATGGGCTTTGTCACTTCGCACGAAGCAATCAGGGATTCCCGGCCGTCTCAGTCATGAGATGATGCAGGACGACCTGATCATGAACGGTCGTACGATGCCAGTTTCCTGGCAGCCAAGCTGTGTCGTTCGCGTTTATGTCCCACCATTCCAGGAGTGGGAACAACGCAATGGATCGAGCTTCGGAATCCGCGCTGACTGTCACACGACGATCGTTGATCATGAAGCCAAAGGTGGACGTGGACTGTTCGGAAAAATCAAAGGCTTTGGATCTTCCATGAAACAGGAGGCCTATTGGCCTGGCTTCTTCATTGCGTTGGCCAAGAAAGACGCCAAGAACCCAGCGGACCGCGCTCAGATCATCATCCGAGGTGATTCTCTAGGACACGAAGTCGCTGGTCCAGTCATCAAGAATCCAGGCTGGTGGACCTTCGGCATGTCATTCACGGCTGACGGTCGGGTCCACTTCTATGCCAGCGAAGGTGTCGACAACCTGACCGCTGCTGACCTGATCACATCGCAGACTCCATACGGCTATCGCTGTGAAAGTTTCACCACGATGTTCTTCAACGTCTGTAACATGGATGATGGACGAACGATGTCCACACGCTGGATCATCGATGATCCAGCCATCTACTACGTCGGCAACGGCGGCATGGCTTACGGCTCAAGCGCCATCCGTCGCTAAGCTGTCACGAGTTGAATTGAAAATGAGAAAGCCTCCGTTCCCGCACGGAGGCTTTTTTATGCGCGGTGTGTTTCCCCGTAGGGTCCGCTGTGCGGACCGTTACTTCGCAATAATAGCAATGATCGCTTTGAGTAACTGCTTAGCGTAAATACCGCTGCTCTTATTCGAAATGTGCGTCGATTCACGGTCCGCACAGCGGACCCTACGAAACCAACTCGCTCAGCGGGGTGTCCGCGAGGCTGAGGGATTTCAAGACCCAGGCGAGAGTGACGAGGGCATCACAGCGAGGGTGTTGATCGAAATGCCAAAGGCGACCTTCTTCGAGAAGGGCCAGGCCGGAACGCTGCTCGTACATGTCGCGGGTGGCAGCAGAAAGGGTTGGCTTTGCAAGCACGACGCCTTGCTCGAGCAGTGTCGGAGTCGCAAAAGATTCTGCAACACTGAGGAGACTGGCAGGCTGTTCCTGCCGGAGAGCACGCGAGGCGAGTTGAAGCAGAGATGGGCTGGAAGCAGGGCGACCGAGTTCGTCAATGAGTTGAACGCGACCGGCATCTTCATCAATCAGCAGTCCCACATCGCAATGATGTTCGGGACCGAGGGAGGTCAGCGCTGGCCAGGACTCATGCGCACGCGGGGGAATGACCTGACTGAGCATCACACACGGGAGTTTTTCAAACAGACGATCGACGGTCCCCTTCATAATCTCATCGGTGACGCCAACCAATACGCGCAAAGGACGCAAGCCGTGAAAGTACTTTCGGATGTGGGTTTCGTAAGCCAGGGTGATCCGTTCCTGACGCAAGGAGGCTGCTGTCCGAGTCAGGCGTGTACGCGTTGACTGGCTGTCAAAGGCTGGCAAAGTCCAGGGGAGCCCGTGCTCGCTGTAAAGATTGAAACCGGAGTTGGCAGGGCCATGATCGTTACCGGTGATGTAAATGCCCGCAGTCACGTTATAGTGCTGTATGCCGAAGCAGAACTGAGCCTCGGGGAGCGGGCCCAATTCTACGATGTGACACCCGGTGAGTTCGAGCCCCGACAGAAGCTGGCGGTAGATCTCCAGAGAGGGGTGGCGCAGATCACAACTGACGGCAATGCTGGGGCGGTACAGGCTTTGGCGAGGAGAACGTGCATCAGACGAAACCGTGCGGACCGTTTGATGCCAAAGTGAATAGAGAGGCTCGGCCAGCGCAGACAGGACGGTCTTGGGAGTCAGAGGGCGGAGGTAGACACCCCGTATTCGGTGCCCTTCTTGGATCAATTTGGTGGGGTCATCGAAGGAAGTGACTTTGCCGGCGTTCTTCGTGTTGTTGTGAGAGCAAGTCTGGCATTTGTGGTAGCCGGAAGCTAACCGGGCGCGATGCACGGAGGCTGAGATGGCGCCGGTTTCGCCAGGGCATTGGAAACTCAGCTCAGTATCAAGGAGAAGCATGGCCCGGCTTTAAGGTGACAGGATCGATAATTCGTGACGGGAGGACTATACTGAAATCGTCGCGTTCCCAGTTGGGAAAGCTGAATTCGAGGGGAACTGTACGCCAGGCCGAACGACAGGGTCAAGATCTCATGCACGCCACGGAATTTCTGTTTAAAGCTGCGAACGCAGAACTCGGTGATCTGCCGGGAGTCGTCGCGTGTGTCGGGAAACAGCGGGCACTCAAGCTGCGGATTTATGCACGGCTGAAACTCGATCTGCTCGGGTTGGATGTGACCGAGGATATGCTCACCCAGCTGTCGGCTGCGTCGACGGAATGGAAAAGCATTCATGATGAGCTGAAAACAATCTCCATGTGGTCGCCAACGCGGATGATCATTCTGGAAGACGCAGATGCGTTTGTCTCGACGTATCGTCCTCAGCTGGAAGCCTATGTCGATAAGCCAGCCAAAAAATCGATGCTGGTCCTCGATGTCTCGACAATGCCTTCGAATACGAAGCTCGCCAAACTGGTCAAAGACAAAGGACTGTTCCTGGAATGCAGTGAGCTGACAGGGTCTGCACTCACGCAATACCTGACCAAACTGGCGATGGATCAGTATGGGAAGCGGATTTCTCGTCAAGTCTGCGAACTGCTCGAGCAACTGCTCGGAAACGACCTCGGAATGCTGGAAAGCGAACTGGCAAAACTGGCCAGCTATGTTGGAGACGTCAAAGAAATCTCGACCGACGATGTCCAGAAAATGGTCGGCGGCTGGAAAACCGAAACAACCTGGGCAATGCTCGATGCCACACGCGACGGAAATGTTGGCAAGGCGCTCTCCTGTTTTGACCAGCTGGTGACTTCCGGGGAGGCATCTCAAAAGTTGCTGGGCGGACTGGTATTTGTCTTTCGCAAGTATGCAACAGCAGCCAGTCTGGCGATCCATGGAAACATGCCGCTGCCCGCGGCGATCAAGACAGCCGGAATTTTCCCTCGGGACCAAAAGCCGGTGGAAGACTATTTGAAGCGGATCAAACGCGAGAAAGCCCAGCTGCTGCTGACAAAAGTGGCCAAAGCAGACGCGAATCTCAAAGGGGGATCGCAGTTACCGGATCGCGTCGTCTTCGAGCAGCTCATCCTCGAACTCAGCGGTGTGATCTAAAGCCATCTCGAAATGAAAACAGCCACGGATTTGAACCGTGGCTGTTTCTGTTTCTACCAATCATCGATCGATTGTTATCGAGAGATGGACAGACTCTTATTCACTGCTTTCAGTTCGTCGACAGCAGCGTCAGTGACCTGGCAGTTTTGCAGGTTCAAAACCTTGAGGTTCTTGAACTTCGCAATGTGCTTTAGAGAAGCATCGGTGATGTTGGTCTGACGCAGGTTGAGGCGGACCAGTTTCTCCAGAGGCAGCAGAGATTCGATACCAGCGTCCGAGATGTCGATGTTTTCGTCGAAGTTGAGATCGGTCAGATTGGTCAGCTTCGCGATCGAGGTCAGGCCTTTGTCAGTCAGTCGGTTGCTGAATAACTGCAGGCTGGTCAACTTAGTGAGAGGCTCGACGGCAACGATGCCATCATCGTCGATGCGGTTTTCGCTCAGCTCAAAAACCTCCAGATTGGTCAAACCGCTGAAGTATTTCATCGTGTCGACATCGATCAACGTATCGCGAACCTGCAGACGCTTCAGCTTGGTCAGGCCAGCAATGTCTTTATAACCGTTGTCGTTTTCATCCGCACCATAACCAACGCTCGTACGACGAACGGTCAGATACATCATGTCTTTCATTTCGCCGATCAACTTCATTGAGGCGTTGGTGATCTTGGTATCACTCAGTTCTAAGCCGACGAACGACTTCCCTTTGAGCTTGGCGATCCCTTCGTCAGAAACGTCATTCAGAGTGACGTTCAGGTAATTGAGCTTCGGCATCGCCGCGAAATGCTCAAAAGCGCCATCGGTGACACGGGCACGTTCAATGAGCAGGGTGAGCAGATTAGGGAGGACTTTGAGGTTGGCAATCCCGTCGTCGCTGATGTTGGTGAAAGTCAGGTCCAGCGACTTCAGATTCTCAAGGCCAGACAGCGACTTCAGGCCATCATTCGAGATGCTGGTCTGCTTAAGGCTGAGGGTTTCCAGCGACTTGATCTCGCCGATATCTTTCAAACCAGCATCCGTGATCCCTGTCTTGAAGAGATTCAGGGTCTTAATTCCTTTGAGTTCCTTCAGCGTCGCCATGCCTGCATCGGTAATGTCCGGGCCGATGAGATAGACACTGTTCAGCGCGGGCAGGCCTTTCAGGGCTGTCAGGACTTCGTCGCTACAGATTCCCTTGGTGAGATCAACCGTCGTGTAACGGCCATGTTTGTCTTTGACGACAGCAGCCGTTGCTTCGGTCAATCTGGCGAGACTTTGCGGATCATCGGGAGTGATTTCAGCGGTTTTGACTGTGTCATTTTTCGCTTCGGATGTTTCTGTCTTGGTCGGAGCGGACGTTGTTGGACATCCACTGTTGAACAGGACAAAACCAGCGAGGAGAACAGGTGCACAAGCTTGTTTAATCGTCATAGAAAGAGTCTTTGCAGTGTACTAGAAGAGGGCAATTGTGTCGTGGCGTCAGGAGTTTTGACAAAAAATCGAAATCCTCTCCGCCAGAGGGTGGCAAAACTCATTATTATGGAGGAAAAATAGATCATCAAGTTCTGCTCTACTTGTAATCAGGAAACTGATCAAACAAAATACATATATCTGCTTTGATTGGTCTTCCCTCGATTCTCGAACCATCCCGAAAAAGGACCTGCCATGTTCTACTCCCTGCCTTCGCGCCGTGACGCCCTCAAAACTGCAGCTGCTGCTGGATTGGGTTCTGCGCTGTTTGTTCCCGGGACGAAGCAAGCTTATGGAAAAACCCTGTTCCAAAGCGAGAAACTCAACTTCGCCTGTATTGGTGTCGGTGGGAAGGGCTCCAGTGATACCGACGACGCCGATAAGTACGGCACCGTTGTCGCTCTCTGTGATATCGATGAAGATGGTCTGGCGAAGAAGTCAAAACGCATTCCTAAAGCGAAGACCTTCGTCGACTTCCGCGAAATGCTCGATCAAATGGGTGATAAGATCGATGCCGTCACTGTCAGTACGCCAGACCACACTCACGCCATGGCAGCCATCGCCGCCATGAAACTCAAAAAGCACGTCTTCTGCCAGAAGCCACTGACCTGGTCGATCCAGGAAGCCCGTCGTATTCGCGAAGTTGCCAAAGAAACTGGCGTCGCAACTCAAATGGGTAACCAGGGAACTGCTGAAAACTCACTGCGTGAAGCTGTCGAAGTCGTTCGCAGCGGTATCCTCGGCGAGATCAAAGAAGTCCATATCTGGACGAACCGCCCTGTTTGGCCACAAGGAACTGGTCGTCCGAAAGAGACGATGGAAATTCCAAAGGGTCTCCACTGGGATCTGTTCCTCGGCCCAGCTCCAGAACGTCCCTACAATTCGGCTTACACTCCGTTCAAATGGCGTGGATGGCTGGACTTCGGAACCGGTGCCCTAGGCGATATGGCCTGCCACACCGCCAACATGGCCGTCATGGCTCTGGGGCTGTTCGACCCAATCGCTTTGACTGCCGATCACACGGGTATCGTCGAAAACGAGTCATACCCAATGTCTTCTCAAATCATCTTCGAATACGCGAAGACTGACAAGCACCCTGCTCTGAAGATGACCTGGTACGACGGCGGTCGTAAACCAGATCCATCTCTGCTGCTCGGCGAAGAGATGACTGCTTCGGGTTCTCTGGTTGTCGGTACAGAAGGTAGCGTCTTTGGTCCTGGCGATTACCATGGCCAGACCAAGATCCTGCCACTCCAGAAGTTCAAAGACGCCAAGAAACCAGAGCAGACTCTGCCACGTACCCGCAACCACTTCGAGGAATTCACCCAGGCTTGTGCTGGCGGTCCTCGTGCGATGTCTGACTTCGTTGACTACTCAACTTACCTGACCGAAACCATTCTCCAGGGTAACCTGGCGATCCGTGCCGGTTCAGGGGTCAAGCTCGACTTCGATCCAGCTGCTGGTAAGGTCACCAACCTGCCAGAAATCAACAAATTCCTGGGACGTGAATACCGCTCAGGCTGGACTCTCGGCTAACGTCAGTTGCCAATGAACGAAGCCGCGGAGTTCAATCTCCGCGGCTTTTTTTATGCACTCATGAAGAACGGACACATTCTGTCAGACTCTAGAAGGAGTCTCTCGCTCGGTCAAAATAACCAGGGGGTCAGGACCGATAGATCGGCCAGCGCCGGCTTGATCCACGTCTTGCGGAGTCGATCAACGATCGACAGGAGCATCGCACCGAGGGCAACTGCGAGCGTGATCGAAGACAACGATGGATTTAAGTAACAACGTAAGAGCGCGATGAAGATGATCACTCGCAAAAACCAGCGGTAGCGTGACTCGGCGTACCGCGTCTGAGAAATCGCCGTCGGTTCGTCGAGCTGCTCATCTATCTTTTGTTCCCACACTGAGATGCCGTACGCATTGGCCCAGAGGAGCACACTTCCCCAAATCAGCCATGTGATGTCATTCGATTGAAACGGCGTCTGTTTCGCAGTGAATGGAAACAGCACAGAACCCGCTAGAAATAGAACAGCCACCGTGATCTCACGGGGTAAAACAAGCCTTCCGATCCGAGGAAAACGCTGAGCAAAGACCATATAGCCGATCGCCACACTAGCCAGACTCAGACCATTCCGCCATTCGTCATAGCCACATGAGACGATCGCAACGCAGACCGCAGTCACCGCGATGGCAAGAAACGAAACGCAGACGGCGTTTCGATAACGCCATAGAAATGCATGACGCTCGGGGAGTCCCTCCGGCCGTATTTTCCGATATCGCCGCACATCCCAGGCACGATCCGCGATATAAGACAGCCAGATCGCAGCAGCCAGCAGAAACCGCTGATAGACAAACAGAGGCACATTCCATTGCCGAGCCGCTGCGTCCTGCCAGCAGAGTCCGACAAGGACAGCATCCAGTCCGAGAAGGTTGAGACTTCCGATCGTTGCTTCAAGGACTCTCAACCAGACGGGTAATGGAGACGCTCGATCAGCCGGCGCAGAAAAACACCCAGAAGCAAGTTGCTCTGGGTGTTCTGTTTTAGCGTCTTGTTTCGACAAATTACTTAGCGTCCCACCACCATTGAGTTTCGGTCGCCTTTGATTCGGTCTTCATGTTGTCGAGACGTTCAGAAGGCTTCATGAAGCCTTCGCCGAACAGCCCCATGACATCAGCACGCACGCCACCGGCAACCTGAACAACGATGTCCTTGCCACGGAAGACGCGATGATTGACAACCGAGTCGACAGCCTTTGGAGTGGTGTATTTCGTCGTAACATAACTACCATCAGCAGCGAAGCAGCCGAGGTCGAACTGGCTACGCTCTGCACCATGTTCGCGAGCGATGATCGCAGCGGCCAGCGACAGATCGAAGATATTTTCGAGGTCAGCAAAGACACTGTCACGAGCAGCCAGTTGATCGTAGTTATTGGTAAAGTTCTGAGCGAAAAGGCGGTTCGTGGCTTCTGCTTTGCCAGTTGGAACGCTTTCACCTTGAGCAGAGACGAACTGATTCTCTGATTGACAAAGAACCGAGCAGTTGTCGATCGCGTAGACACTGCGAGCAGCATTGTGAGTGACGGCATCGCATTTGATCGTCAACCACCAGCGAAGAGCGTCGATGCTGCCAGCGTTGGTTTGTTCGGTGACATTCATCAGTTTGAAGTAGTCGGGAATCTCAGAACCACCGTCGAGTTTACCGACGCCGATCAACTTCATGCGGTAGTCCGCTTCGATGATGACGCGGGCCACGCGAGAGTCGGTTGGGACGCCGTAGAAGCGGATGTCCTGCTGGCCGAGTTTCTGCTGCAGGGTACGAACCCAGTTCTTGACTTGAGCAGGAGAGAGAGCACCGCCCGCTTGAGTTGCTTCAACGTATTCCTTCAGATCCTTCATACCAGCTTCGCGTGGGTCGATCGAGCATCCGAAGATGTTCTGACCGTTCTTTGAGAAGGTTCGCAAGACGGTGACGAGGTCATCAAGTTGCATGACTGGTTGTTTTGACTTGGTACCGATCGCTGTTCCGCTGGCATCGTAGGTCCATGGTTCCGAAGGACCAGCCAGGATGATGTCATTGTGAGCAGCGTCGATGAAGACGTATTGGATCGAGGTCAGACCGCCGAGGTTTTTCATGGAAGCAACAACTGGCTGACCTTCAGCAATTTGTCGGGCGACAGCAGCTTCGAGAGCTTTCAGCGAAATCATGCGAAGATCGCTAGGGGCAGATAGGTCTTGGTTCAGACTGTCTGGACGGACTTGAGAGAACATCGCGTCCAGAGAGCTATCGGCTGGCTTCAGAGATGCCGACAGAACTCCGTGTGCATCAACTCGGACCCCGCGGTTGAATGGTGAAATCGAACCGATGCCACCGACTTCGTCCCAGGCGAACTCGTCACCGGTTTCGGTCGTGATCAGGTTAATCAGCTGAGTAAAGTCAGCACCGCCACCGTTCATGGCTTTCTGGCTGGCCAGTCCTGACTTCTGCTCTTTGGCATTCATCCGGCTCGACATCCGGCTGACCGTTCCCAGAGATGCATGAGCACCCGAGAATTTCAGCTGAGCCTGAGCAACTTGAGCCAGCAGTTGATCTTTGAGATCAGCTGAATCTGATTGCTCAGCCAGTTGAATCGCCGTGGTGAACTCACCAGCAGCGAGAAGTTCCTGGAAGGTATCCGGGCTGACATTTCCAGCGCGAAGCTGACTGGTCACACCGGCAACAACAATCAACAAGGCAAATGCCAGTCGAACAAGCGAGGGCATAACACGACGCATAGTGATTTCCCAGATTCCCAAGAGGTGACCAGGTGAGAAGTTCGTCAGCAGAGTTGTCGTCTGTCTGGAATGGAAGAAACGGTTTGGATCCGTGAGCCGCCTACTTGCCGAAAAGCAAGGAATTGACCCGGAATCCGCCTATTTCCCGTCATCGTTTAGCATCGTCGTATTCTTGCGGCACGTCAAGGAGTTTCTCCAGTTTCACTTATTTTGCCACGTTCTCGACCTCAAAATGCGCCAGAATGGTCATAGCCGGTAGATTTGGCCCACGAAAGAATACGAATTCAAGAAGCCTGCCAGGGACTCGTCGAGGCGGATTCACCTGCTAAAATCGCTATCGTCAGCACAATTCAAACAATCGTCGCCCGAACACCGTCGCCCAAGAGAGGCTCATGCCAGAACTGCCAGAAGTTGAGACAATGGTCCGCGGGATCCGTGATGACGTCGCATGTCGAGTCATTGCAGGTGTCATCACACCGGAATGCCGCTATCGTCCCATTTCGATCAAACCGGGTCTGGATGAGATCCGCCGACGAGCACAAGGGCGGACGATCACCTCCGTTTCCAGACTGGCTAAGCGAATCGTCTTAAACCTGGACAGCGGAGATGCCTTTGCCGTTGAACCGCGGATGACGGGTTTAATGCTGCTCAAGGACGCACCGTCCCAGGAACACTTGCGCTTCGAATGGAAATTGTCCCCAACCAAGGGGAAAGCACCATCACTGTGGTTCTGGGACCGACGCGGACTGGGGACGATCCGATTTTTGTCGCAGTCAGAACTGTCCTCGCTCGTCGGGCCAGATGCATTGACGACCACAGCCGAGGACTGGGCGATCATCTGTAGAGGGGCAAAAACTCCGATCAAGGTCCTGATGCTCAACCAGCAGAAAGTCGCAGGAATCGGAAACCTGTATGCCAGCGAAATCCTGCATCTGGCAAAGATCGATCCCCGTAAACCAGCCGGCGAGTTGAAAAAGTCTGATCTCGAACGAACCGCCAACGCCACATTGGCTGTCTTGAATCTCGCTATCCAGTACGAGGGCTCAACTCTCTCCGACGGGACGTATCGCAACGCCCTGAACAAATCCGGCGGCTACCAGAACGAACATCGTGTCTACCAGAAACACAGCCAGACCTGTCCGAGTTGTCACAAAGGGAGCATCGAGCGAATCGTCCAGGCCCAGCGTTCGACCTTTTTCTGCCCTCGATGTCAGAAGTGAAATCAACTTTTTCAATTGATCTAAGCTGGCCAGGCTTTTAGCTTCGCAACCGCTTCGGCAAGTTTGGCGCCGACTTTCTTGACAGCATCATGCTTGGCCTGATCAAGAAGATGCCCGGCTTCGTGGAACGCGTTGTCCGCTTGTGGAACGGTGACTTGGTCTGGCATTACCAGAACACCAATGTTGCCAAGAATCGATCGCAGGGTGACTAATCCACGTAGACCGCCCAGAGGACTGGGAGACGCCGCGATCAACCCCGCCACTTTATTCTGATAAGCAGCTAGTCGCGATTCTGTTCCTTGTCGACGAGACACCCAGTCGATCGCGTTTTTGAGAGCAGGCGTGATCGAACTATTATACTCCGGCGACGAAATCAGGAGACCATCATGCGATAGAAACAGATCCTTTAGCTCTTGTGCCTTCTGCGGCATCCCCTGTTCAGCTTCCAGGTCTTCATCCATCAACGGCAGCGGAAAATCCTGCAACGAAACAACCGTCACTTCCGCCCCCGCCTCACGAGCCCCTTCCGCAGCGATGCAGACAAGCCTCTGATTGAAGGAATTTTTTCGCAAGCTGCCAGAAAACGCCAATATTCGCACCGCCATCGAGAGGACCTTCGTCGTGAGGAATCAGTCAGAGAATTTATCAGTGGCAAAATGAATTACGGCCCCCGTGATATCAACATCAGGAGGCCGATCGGTTCTTCAAAATTAGTCTTTGGCGTGCAGGTGGGCTTCAACGAACCAGAGTTTCTGATCAAGACCTGCAGTAATCCCAGTCATCAGATCGGAAGAAATTTTATCGCCTGCTTCATCAAGCGAATCGACTGACTTACGAGTCCCGTCCGAAGTCGTTGCCAGTGCGGTGGAGAGCAGTTCGATGTGTTGACGGCAGGAGACGGCATTAATGTCGTAGGCCTTCAGTTTCGTCTTCGAATTGACTTCCTGAACTGTTCCCAGCGCCACCCCACCCAGTGCAGAAACGCGTTCTGCAACTTCATCGACGAACTCGCGAACTTCGTCGTTAATCTTATCGAAGAGTTCATGCAGTCCGATAAAGTGAGGCCCGCGAACATTCCAGTGCGCCTGTTTGGTTTGCAGTTGGAGATCGAGCAGGTTGACCAGTTGCTGATTAAGAATCGTGACGACATTCTGGCGGACAGTTTCGGACAGCGTGTTTTTTGTAGGGTGGAACATGGTGCAATCGTCCTTTGTAGGGGGGAGAAACGGTGCGAGGGACAATCGTCTATGAGTGTCCTGGGGAGAACTGGTCGAGAACGCGTCCTCGTGGACGGGTTGGTCATTTCGCTAAAATACTTTATCCTTGGCTGATTCTATGTCGTACGAAGAGCATCTTCAATTACGCAGATAAACTTCATTTTTCTGAAAGCCCGCCGATGAAACTCCTGCCTGCCATCCTCCTGGCACTCGCGACCGCCTTCTTTTGGGGAACCTATGGTCCTGCTCTTGGGAACGCTCGCACTGCGGTCAAGATCGCTGAAGGTGGCTGGTCACCATTCAAGCCTTACATGTTTATTGGCGTCGCCTATCTCGTCTGGGGTGTTGTCGGCGGGCTGGTGATGATGAAAGTGAATGGCGACAGCTTCAGCTTCACCGGGAATCACTTTCAAGCGGCAAAATGGGGCTTCCTGGCCGGTTCACTCGGAGCGTTCGGTGCTTTGACTTTGACAGGGGCAGTGATGGCTGCTGCAGTGCACCTGAAAGGAGGTGCGCCGAATCTTGTCATGCCGTTCGTGTTCGGCGGGGCGGTGATTATTTCTGCTGTGACTCCCATGATCATTGGAAAACTAACGAACGAACCTCTCAATGTTCCACCGATTCTCTGGTTGGGAGTTTTATTGATTGTTTCGGGAGCTGTGATTGTTGCGAGAAACGCTCCCCACCCGAAACCAAAACCAGCTGCCTCTTCAACACCGGCTGCAGGAATGACAGCGGAAACACCAGCTCATTGAAAGCTGTCCATCGCAATTCGTACTAACTATACGGGATTGGATGCAGCTGACCATTTCAAGCTGGTGGGCTCGGTTGGAAAGCATGGTCTTTGACGATTGACTCTATGTGAGCAATCTAGTTGCCAAGCAATCCGATCATCTTCCACATCGCCCAGCCAATTGTTCCGACAAAAGCCAGTCCGCACAGTGAAATTAATCCGCCCGGAATAACCATTTCACGCGATTTCAAACCTCCAAAACTGAAGGCCAGCGCATTTGGTGGAGTTGAGACTGGCAAAGCCATCGCCAGCGAGCAGCCGAATGCCACTCCCAGGCCGAGCGGTGTCAACGAAGTCGCCGTCATCGTAATGACAAGTGGCATGAACAATGAGGCTGCTGCGGTGTTGCTCATGATTGTTGATAAGAGGCAACTCAGAAAGGCAAGGAAGATCGCCATGCCGTAAAGCGACATGGTCTCGAGGTCGAGTCTCTCAACAAGGACTCGCGCAAGTCCGGTTCGGTCGATGACTTCACCAAGACAAAGCCCGCCTCCCATCAGTAGTAAAACATCCCAGGCGAGCGTGCGGATGACAAGAGGTTTAAGAATTCCTCCCCCGAAGAAAATGATCACCGGAATAAGAGCAACCGTTCCTGTCTTCACCCCGTGATAATCAGACATCAACCACCCGACGATTGTTGCGAGGATGGTGACCAGCACAACCCAGGTCGAAGCCTGGAAAGGCTTGACTGCACGAAGCGGCAGACTCTTCATTTCTGCCTGCCCCCCTTTAAAGGTGATACGCAAGATCCCCCAGGCAATCAGTATTAGAAACACGACGGATGGCACTCCAAATGACATCCAGGTTAAAAAATCAGGGGCCGAACCCACCTTCCTCAGATTGGCAAGGACGATTGCATTTGGCGGCGTTCCGACAGGCGTGCCCAGACCACCAATATTCGCCGCGAATGGAATTCCCAGCAGAATACGTTTTCGATCCGAAGAGCCGACGGGAAGATGATTGAGAATCGGCGACATGACAGACAGCATCATGACCGTCGTTGAGGTATTGCTCAGCCACATGGAAAAAAAGCCCGTAATTCCCATGACAGTCAGGAGCAGAATAGCAGAGGAGTGTCCTGCATACTTGAGAAGAGAATTGACGATTCTCAGATTGAGTTCTTCCTGCTCCATCCCGCGAGAAATGACGAATCCCCCTAAATAAAGAATAATTACGTCCGAAAAGAACGGTGCCATGAAGTCGGACGGGGGAGTCGGGCCTATTTGGCTGTTCATGACCGGCTGAAGCCAGACCAATGACATCAACAAGACGACCAGACCTGTCACGAACAGTGGCAGAATTTCGGCAAACCAGGAAGTTGCGGAAACGAGAAGAATGGTGAACGCGACCTGCTGCACGGGAGTCAGTCCCAGGGCCGAATAGGCACCAGCCCACCCAGCGATCAACTGGATGAGCAGAACGACGACTCCAATGATGAAATAAGGAGTGATCGTCGACGGATGCTCTTCGTTTTCACGTTGATCTGGAATTGGGATAGAAAATTCGGAATCACTGTTCATCGGATGATTTGACTTGGTCAAGTGGACTCGAAGGAATCAATTGGAGTTCTCATCCTAAAGACTGGAACATTTGTTGCCAATTCAGATAATTGAATATGTTGATGCGGCTGTGGTCTCATATGCGTTAGAAGAACGTGGCCGTGAATGAAATTGTCTTCCCCACGATACTCCCACACGATGGACATTTCGCTGAATACGCTGGATGATCAGGTCACTGCGAAAGTCTTCTCAAGCCTTAAGTTTTGAATAGCGTTCTCCTCCATGACGAAAACCTCGATTCGAATCGCGACTCGTTCTAGCCCGCTGGCCCTCTGGCAGGCGAATTTTGTCAAAGACGAGCTGCAGAAAACAGATCCGGAACTGTCCGTTGAACTGGTTCATGTGACGACGGGCGGCGATCGTAACGTCCTCGACCCTCTGCAGAGCTTCGGCGGCATGGGCGCGTTTACGAAAGAAGTCCAACTCGCAGTGCTGGAAGGCCGGGCGGATATCGCAGTCCATTCGCTGAAAGACCTGCCAACCGAACCGACGCCGGGGTTGACGATCGCGTGTGTCCCAGAGCGGGAGCAAACGTTTGACGTCATCGTCTTCCCCTCTCACCGCCGAAGAGATGTCGAGATTTTGACTCAACGTCTCCAAAACCCTGAGAACCTGACATCTGCAGAACTCGAAGAAATTGTTGACCATTCGATCGTATTAACACTGCTGTCCGAGAATGCCGTCGTTGGCACAGGCAGCCTGCGACGTCGCGCACAACTGCTTCATGAAAGACCCGACCTTGAATTGAAGGAAATCCGTGGCAACGTCGACACCCGCATTCAGAAGCTGGAATCAGGTGACTACGACGCAATCGTCCTGGCGTTTGCTGGGATTCACCGTCTGAAACGTGATCTGGAACTCTGCTTCCTGCCACTGGACCATATGCTCCCGGCCGTTGGTCAGGGCGCTCTCGGACTCGAAATTCGAGAGAATGATTCCGCAATAGCGCAGATGCTCCGTTTACTCGACCATCACGAGACTCACCTGGATGTCATCGCTGAGCGGGCGTTGCTGAGAACGCTTCGCGCAGGCTGCCACGCCCCCGTCGGCGTCGAAACTGGTATGATCGAAGCAAAACTCTGGATGATCAATGCCGTCGTCCTGAGTGCCGATGGCCAGCAACGAGTTGATGAAATGACTGCCCAGGACCACGCCCCCCGAGACGCGCGCGAAGCAGAAACGGTCGGTGTTGATTTGGCCCACAAACTCATCCAACAGGGTGCCGACAAACTGCTGGGTCATTCGTAGGGTCCGCTGTGCGGACCATCAATTCGCGATGAATGCGAAGGCACGAGTAAGCAGTTAAAAGGCATTCGTTGAGTTCAAAGTTGTAAGTCGATTCACGGTCCGCACAGCGGACCCTACGGGGAAACATGCCAAATCGTCCGCGAGCGTGGTTGTCGGAGCGGGTCTCGCGGTTGCGTGAGGACGGGCTTTATCGGGCTCGTCGCGTCGTTGAGAGTCTGACTGCGAGAGAATCGCGTCTTGAGGACGGTCGAGTCGTCATTGATTTCGCTTCGAATGATTATCTCGGACTCGCCCACCATCCAGACGTGATTGTGGCAGCGAAAAATGCTGCAGATGCCTTTGGCGTCGGTGCCCGGGCCAGTCCACTCATCAGCGGGTTGACTCCTGCTCATAGCGAACTGATTCAGGCTCTTTGCGATTTTGAGGGAGCCGAAGCTGCTCTTTTGTTTTCGTCAGGCTATGCGGCGAACATTGGGATGATTTCTGCGCTCGCCGGTCCCGAAGACGTCATTTACAGCGATCGATTGAACCATGCTTGCCTGATTGATGGCGCGAGACTATCCGGTGCAAGATTTCGTGTGTACCGGCATGCTGAGTTAGACCGTCTGCAAAAAGAACTGGCGAATGCAGGAGAATTTCGTCGTCGGTTCATCGTGACGGATGGAGTCTTCAGCATGGACGGGGATCTGGCTCCGTTGAAAGAGCTCGTCGATCTGGCGGAAAAGTACGACGCGGAGGTTATCGTTGACGAGGCCCACGGGACGGGAGTTTACGGGCCCCATCTGCGTGGGGCGTGCGACCATTTCGAGGTGAGCGATCGCGTTCTGGCAAAAGTCGGGACGTTGAGCAAAGCCATCGGCGGGCAGGGGGCATTTGTCGTCGGCTCACGTGAACTGATCGACTATTTATGGAACTCTGCTCGAACGCAGATGTTTTCGACGGCTCTTTCGCCCATGTTGTGTGCTGCTGCCACTGCTTCCCTGCGGATCATCCGCAGCGACAAAGAACGTCAGCGTCGCCTTCGGAACAATGTTCATCAATTGAGGGATGCGTTACACTCGCTGGCCCTGACGGTTCTGGGAGACCGCGATTCACCCATTGTCCCGATCATCCTGCAAAGCCCGACACTCGCCCTGCAGCGCCATCAGACGCTGCTCGATGAGGGATTCCTGGTGGGATGTGTCCGACCGCCGACGGTTCCCGCAGGGACATCCCGCCTGAGATTGACCGTCAACGCCGAACACACGACTGACGATATCGAACGACTGGCGATGATGTTAACGGGACTGTTATGTACCTGATCACATCGTCTACGAAATACAAAGATGACGGACTGATGACGAACCCTGACTGGAAGCCACTTTATCCTTTCGCAGCGCATTCACACGATGTGGGTGGCGTGCGAATGAATTATGTCGATGAAGGACAGGGAGATCCAATTCTCTTCGTTCACGGCAACCCGACCTGGAGTTTTGCCTGGCGGAATCTGATCCTGAAGTTTCGAGATCGCTATCGCTGCATCGCTGTCGATCACATCGGCTGCGGGCTGTCTGATAAGCCCCAAGATTATCCTTACACCCTGGCTCAGCACATCGCCAACCTGAAATCTCTGATCGAGAAACTGGATCTCAAGAAGATCACGCTCGTCGTCCACGACTGGGGCGGAGCGATCGGAATCGGGACGCTGGGGAAAATGCCGGAGCGGTTTTCGCGGGTCGTGATCACCAATACCGCTGCCTTTCCATCGAAGCTGATTCCCTGGCGGATTGCAGCCTGTCGGATACCCGTTCTCGGTCAAATTGGAGTCCGTGGATTGAATCTGTTTGCCGGCCTGGCGACAACGATGGCGACTGAGAATCCACATGGACTGCCTGCGGACGTTAAAGCTGGCTACCTGGCGCCGTATGACAATTGGGCCAACCGGGTGGCGGTGGATCGATTCGTCAACGATATCCCCATGTCGCCACGTCATCAAACATATCCAACGATCCGGGAAGTCGAAGCAGCTCTCGACCACGTCCGAAAAATGCCGACGCAGTTGATCTGGGGCATGAAGGACTGGTGTTTCTCACCGGCGTTTTACAGGGAATTCCGCGCCCGCCTGCCAGAAGCCTGCTTCGTCGAACTTAATGACGCCGGGCATTACCTGTTTGAGGATGGACTGGAACCGATGGCTCAAACCATTGAGAAATTCCTGTCAGAAACGCCCCGCTCGGGCGAGTGACAGATCGGAACTTATCACTGCCTTGAGATTGGTGGGCGGTCTGGCTTGAGTTTCCGTAAGTTGATGCGTTACTCTGAGATAGCTGTTGACGAAGGTGAAGACCTGCGTCGACGGTTATTTCCGTAGCGTTGACTGGATCAACGCTGTCCGCGAAGGAGGTCGCGTGATCAATTCTGCAGGCTGGGTGCCGGTTTCTATACTGCGGGTGTCGTACTGCGAAGGTTCCTCGCAGACGGCTACGCTCCGCGCCCACCCGGAGTCGAGCATGCATTATGCATGGGCCAGGAGCTGCCAATCGTGAGTACGTTTGAAGCATTGATCGAGAATCAGGACACAACTCGGCCTTATTCTGAAGAGTGGTACAACCGACTGAAGAATGTACTCGGAGAAGCGGCCTGTCAACAGGCTGGCTTTTTCGCGATTCCCAATGACATGATTCTTTCGGTCGTCATCCCGGTGTACAACGAGCGCGAAACGCTCATGAACCTGCTGCAGAAAGTCAAGAACGTCCCTGTTCGTAAACAGATCGTCCTGGTCGACGACTGCAGCAAAGACGGGACAACTGAGATTCTCAAACAGCTGGCCAAAGAAGCAGAGACCAGTACGGACGAGCTCAACCAGATCAAGGTGATGTTCCATAACGTCAACCAGGGCAAAGGGGCGGCTCTGCGAACTGGCTTCGCAGCAGCGGACGGCGATATCGTCATTATTCAGGATGCCGACCTTGAGTATGACCCGAACGAGTATCCCCGACTCCTACAACCGATTCTGGATGGCAAAGCCGATGTCGTATTTGGCAGTCGGTTTCTCGGAGACCGCCCTCACCGCGTGCTATACTATTGGCATTACCTTGGAAATAACTTTCTGACGCAGCTGTCCAACTGCTTCACAAACCTCAACCTGTCGGACATGGAAACGTGTTACAAGGTCTTTCGTAAAGAAGTGATCAAAGCGGTTTTGCCGAAATTGCAGCAGAATCGGTTTGGTTTCGAGCCGGAAATCACCGCCCGTCTTGCCAGACGTCGCTACCGGATTTATGAAATGAGCTGCAGTTATGACGGACGCACCTATGATCAGGGCAAGAAAATCGGCTGGCGCGATGGTTTCAAGGCCCTGTGGTGTATCATCCGTTATGGGCTGGCGGACTAAATTCTGAACAGGAGAGGGCGAATTCACCCAGTTGAATGCCTGCACGCTTGTCCCGAACGGTCCAGTTGACAAAGATTAGAGACAGAGAAATTAAAACGACGG
>SXPC01000195.1 GCA_005778225.1 Planctomyces sp.
CAACGCGACGATCGAAGCCGCCCGCGCCGGTGCAGCAGGGAAGGGCTTTGCTGTTGTCGCCAGTGAAGTCAAAGAACTTGCTCGCAAGACATCGACGGCGACCGACGAAATTGGCCAGAAGATCGGCCGCATTCAGGAAGACACTCAGGAAGTGGTCAGTGGCATCGCCCAGATCCGCGGTATCATCGAACAGGTCAATTCGTTCTCAGCATCGATCGCCTCTTCGGTCGATCAACAGGCTGCAACAACGACCGAAATGACACGCGCAATGACGATGGCGTCGACCGGCTCTCAACAAATCACGACCAGCATCGCCCGCATCTCCCAACTCGCCGAACAAACCAAAACCGATTCCCAGGCAACCGAACAATCCGGCCACGACATCACCAACCGCACGACGACCATGATGTCCCGCATCCTGCAGAAGTAATTCCTAAGGCGAGCGGGGAGTGTAAACTCCCTGTATGATTCTGAATGTGTGCCACGGCTGTGTCAGCTGTGGCGGTAAATCATCGGCGATCATCCGCTGAAGGTTGCTCATTCCTGATGGTTTCCCATTCTCGAATCCCGCCCGCACCTGCTATCCTCGTCCATCCTTTCTTCCCATCTGGACGACCCCATGCGCACTCTCATCCTCCTCGCGTTGATCCTCCTGCCAGCATCACTCCACGCTGACGACCTGCAAGCTCTCCAGGGGACCTGGGAAACCACCCTCCAGATCCAGGGCAAGCCCTATACCATCCTCAAGACCATCAAAGACAACACCGAAACCTACGACCTCCTCCTCGGCGACCAGCTCATCAAACGCCACGAAGTCACTTTCGAACTCAAAACCATCGACGACTTCTCGATCTTCAGTTACGCCCAGGGCCGCGTCACCAAAGGGCAGGGGGTTGGAAATGTCATCCCGGCTGGCAAGTACATTTATCGATTGAAAGACGACACCTGGACCGCAAGTTTTGGGTTTCAGAAGAACGATCCGTCAAAGCCGTTTATCCTCGTGTTCAAGAGAAGCTCGGTTAAGCTTCCTTGATACTACTGCTGTTCGCTACAAGATGTTTGTCGGAAGACTCTTTTCTCGTACTTGTCACAGGCAGGCAAAAAAATGGCCAATACGATGCAGGCCGTTAGCTGGTCACTGGAAATGAAATGCCCCTTCCGCGGTGGGAAGGGCTGGCGATTGCCTCATCGGACTCGCATGCAACTCAGCGACTTGACGACAATCGCAGAGTTATCCGCTGATAAACGAATTTTCGATGGGATCTGCGTCACTGGCACGTATCGCGGAAAAGGTCGTTACGGCAACCGCTATTGCATCCCTGACAGTGGATTTCGAATTTCTGATCGGCTCGGGAAGTATGGCGGGTTAGAGGTGGTCACCAAGACTTGCGGTCAATGCGAGGCAAATGTTGAGCTAGAGTCCGAACTGAAATTGGCTGGTTGTTTCGGGCACCTTCTTTTCGAAGTTTCTTCGAAGGAACTCGATGCTCGTCTGTGGAAGATCGTCAATGAGTATAATCTTCGAACCCGGCTGCAAAAAGCATTTCCGATCACAACTCCCCTCGTGTACGGCTTCTGGATTAACTCGCCGCTCGACTCCGAGAAGGCACTTCTCCTAGAGGAAATTTTCTCTGCAGACGACGACTTTAAAGATTTCAAAAGCGAGGAAGTCAATCGCTTTCGAGAGGCGCTCCAGGTTACCATTCATCATGGCACGCCGCTCCACGTCTTCCGGTCGCCGCCTGGCCACGTTGACATGGGATGGCTCACAACGTTTCCTCACTGTCCCAAATGCAAAGTCATGACTGACGTGGAGCCGTGGAAGCAACCTTACCCCAAAACTCCCTATGCCTGCAAAGTCTGTCAGTATATTTACATTCCGAATGACCATTGCAGTTCGGAGCGCTACGATTTTGAACGGGACAAAGACTCCCTGGCCCAGCTATTCACCGCTTCTGAATACCATGATTTCACGAAGCGTTATCTGCTCCAGCAAGGTTGCCCAGAAAAAATGGTCGACGAAGTGATTGCCAGCCAAGATCATTCCGTTCACTTCACTCTCTGATGTTGGCGATTCTGATTATCACTACGCCTTCATCACCCCCCGCATCACAATCTCCACATGCCCCCGCGCGTACTCCTCGACATCCAGCGGCGAGACCTCGTCAAAAATCATCTTCCACACGCTCGCCATGATCATTGGCCCCATCACCACGGCCGGGTTGATGCTCAGCACTTCCTCGCGAAACTCTCCCTGGGCGACTCCCCGTTCGAGCAGCGTCTTCACCATCAGAATCCCCCGGCTAATGACTTCGCGGTGGTAGTAAGAGGTCAGTTGTGGAAACCTCGCCCCTTCGGAGATCAAGATCCGCATGATCGTCCGACGCTCCCAGCTTCCGACCAGTTCACGGTACGCATGTCGGATCGCCATGGCGACCAGTTCTGCGGCGGTCCCTTCAAAGTTTGTTTTCAAGTCATCGAGGCGGCCAAGCGTTGGGCCGAGATAATGCTGCACGACTCCCTGGAAGAGTTCGTCCTTCGTTTTGAAATACAGGTAGATGGTCCCCTTCGCGATCCCGGCCCGCTTTGCGATATCCGCCATCCGCGCATTCGCAAACCCGACTTCCCCCAACACCGCGATCGCCGCCGCCAGAATCTCCTCGGGACGAGCCTCCTTGCGCCGCTTTCTGATCACCTCAGTCATCGCTGGCTCCTTTGCCCCATTTCACCGGTTGTTCGGACAGAATCATAACGCATTCCCTGCATTCGAAATCCTGTCCCGCTTGATCGCCAACTAAAATCTCTTGACTCAAGACGGATTGCGTGCCATTATATGTTAATGACCCGTGGGTCATCAACTCATTTCTGGAATTTGCTCCGATGACTCCGACACGCACTGCACCGATCGAAACCAAGCCAGCCCGGGCTCCCGTCACGCCATCGAAACCAGCGTCCAATCCCGATCTGCCGATCGAGATCGTGAACCATACGCCCCTCTCCCAGGCCGAGCGAACAGGCCAACAGACGTCGCTGTTGTTTCCACTTCTGTTGGTGATTGCCACGATTGCGATCACAATTGCGGTCGTCAAACGCGAAGAAATCTTGACCTTCATTAATCCTCCGCCCCCACCGACCCTGATCGATCCTGAAATCGTCTACGCCCTCGGCCGTCTTGAACCGCAAGGCGAAGTCCGTTCCGTTTCCGCCCCTTCAGGCTCCGGAGACATGCGGATTGAAGATCTCAAGGTCGACGTCAACGACACCGTTAAGAAAGGCGATATCCTTGCCATCCTCGATTCCCAGCCACGTCTGGCCGCCGCTGTCGACATCGCCAAACAAACACTCTCCCAGGCAAAATCGCAACTCTCCCAGACGCAGCTGGAAGTCGAAACCACGCGCAAGCAGTTAGAAGCGACTCTCCGCGCCGCCGAACACCGTTACGACATGACCCACGCTAACCTGATCCGCTCGGAATCTCTGCGGAGTCAGAAAGCCGTTTCTGATGAGGTCTATGAGTCCAAGCGGAATGAAGCCCAAGCCGCGGAAGAAGCCATCGCCGAAGCCGCTGCTCGTCTCCAGCGCTATCAAGCAGCCAGCGACACCGAACTCGTCGACATCACCGTCGCCCGCCAGCAGATCGACATCGCCGAAGCCAACCTCAAACAAGCCCAGGCGAACCTCGAAACGTCCTACATCACCGCCCCGATTGATGGCGTGATCCTCGACGTTCACTTGTACCCCGGCGAACGCGTCGGCTCCTCGCCTCTCCTCGACATGGGGGCGACTCAACAAATGATGGTCCGTGTCGAAGTTTACGAGTCCGACGTCCCCCGACTTCACCTCGGCCAGGAAGCCCACATCATCGCGACTCCTCTCGCCGAAGCCCTCACCGGCAAGATTGACCGCATCTCCAACTTCGTCCAACGCCAAGAAATCGTCGACGCCGCCCCCGCTGCCTTCACCGATTCAAGAGTCGTCGAAGTCTGGGTCCGCCTCGACGAGAAAAGCTCCCCCAGAGCCGCCCAACTCGTCAACCTCCAAGTCAACGTCCAGTTCCAACCCCAAGATAAAGTCCCATAGCTCCCTTCTCCCCCCGGAAGAAGGTGGCCGAAGGCCGGATGAGGGTGAGGCATAGGCACTAACAGACTCCCATTCTCATAACCCACGTCACTCGTAACTTCTCTTCTCCAACAACAAGACCAACCCCATGGGCCTGGAAAACACCCACCAGATCGACGCCGCTGGAATTGAACCCGATACCGGCCTGTGCGTCCTCACCATCATCGACGCCGCCCATTGGCCCGACGAACAGACCCAGCTGAAAAAACTGCAGGCCAAGTTCAACGCCTACTTTGGCTTCGTCCAAACGCGACAACTCCAGGAAGCCTACCCCGACTCACAGGGCAGGGGAGTCGCCATCGACCTCCTCACCGCCCAGCCCCTCTCACCCCCCGCGACAAAATATTTGACGAAAGCCGCCGAATCCGCCAAACACTTGAACATCACCCTCCGCCACCGCCTGATCTCCCCAACGTAAATACCTTTCTCTTATCTGTGTCCATCTGTGTTTCTCTTCATGACTTGATGGTTTGCTCCGCGTCCCCCGCTCCACTCTGCGAACTCTGCGTTCCAACCTCTTCCGCCGGTGAGTGACGATTTCCCCATGATCACCAACATCCTCATCCGCCTCCTCCACCGCCTCCCTATCGGCTGGCTTCAGCTGAACCATAATCGCACGCGCCTTATCGCGGCTGTCGGCGGAGTTACCTTCGCAAACATCCTGATCTTCATGCAACTCGGCTTCATGGGGGCCCTCTTCTCGACCTCCGTCTTCACGCACAAAAACCTCAGCACCGATCTTGTCCTGCTCCCCTCAAACTTCCTCTCCCTGCGGGAAGCGACCTCTTTTCCGCGACGACGCATCTACCAGGCCGAAAGTCACCCCGCCGTCGTCTCGGCAGACCCCATTTACATCGGCCAGGTCTTCTGGACTGACCCCGTCGGCGGCGACACCGCACAGTTCCGCGTCCTCGGCGTCCCTCCTGATTCCCCCGACCCGATCTTTCTCAATAAAACGATCCAGGCCGAACTCCCAAAACTCAAACAACCCGACAAGGCCATCCTCGATATCAAGACCCGCCAGCTCAACCCCGATATCACCAAAGCCATCCTCGAAAAAGGCAGCTACGACCTCGAACTCAACAACCTCCAGTTCCATTTCGTCGGCACGTTCACGCAAGGCGGCAGCTTCGGCGACGACGGCAGCATCATTGTCTCGACCGACGCCTTCATGCGCCTCTTCCGCAATCGACAACCCGGCACCCCTACGCTCGCCCTCATCCACCTCGCCCCCGGTTCCGACGCCCATAAAGTCGCCCGGGAAATCAACGCCCTCCTACCCGAAGGCGACACCATCGCGATGACCAAACAACAATTCATCGACGCCGAACAAAACTATCAGGCCCAGCAAACCCCCATCGGCTTCGTCTTCGGCTTCGGCGTCGTCATGGCTTTCGTCGTTGGTCTCGTCATCGTCTACCAGGTCCTCACGACCGACGTCCAGGACCACCTCGCCGAGTACGCCACCTTCAAAGCCATCGGCTACTCCCAAGGCTTCTTCCGCGGCATCGTCTTCGAAGAAGCATTAAGCCTCGCCATCCTCGGCTTCGTCCCAGGCCTCGTCGTCTCCATCTTCCTCTACGCCTTCGCCTCCCGCGCGACCGGCCTCCCCATCGAAATGCAATTCGGCCGCCCTGCCTTCGTCTTCAGCTTAACCTTAATCATGTGTGTCCTCTCGGGGCTTATTGCGACAAACCGTCTAGCCCACGCCGACCCCGCAGATCTCTTCTAATCCGTCCCTTCTCCCTCGGGGACCGGTTTTGAGACCCTTCTCCCCTGGGGAGAAGGTGGCCGAGTCTTCGAGGTCGGATGAGGGATTTCTGCGAATTTCGTTGTTGCTGTAGTTCAATGTTTTTGAGATGGAGTGTCCTCATGCCCAAACGACCCGACACCAACTTCGAGATCGTCGAAACGGAGCATGAGTTTCACGAAGCCTCAGAAAAATATTCCTCCCGAGTCACTCTAGCAACGAAACAGCAGGAAGAAGCGTACTCAGAAATCGACAACAGGTTCGCGTGCAGCATTGATCAACTCGTCAAAGACTATCTCTCCTCTGAAGTCATAGAAAAGCACTACCATCAAAACTACGACTGGTGGCCAACCCAGACACGTTTTCTTTCATTCAACGCACAGGTCGTGAACTGGGATCTCATCAAGAAACTCCGCACCTCGTCTCGAAATCTTTTGCCAACTGGATCATCAACATCCATGTTTTTCACGACTGCTGTGATGGCTCAACCGAAATCGGCTCCATGAACATCTACTCGCACAAAATCCTCATCACTCAGCCTCTTGTGAGCTATATCGACCAGCAATCAGCATGAATACATTTCCCTCTGACTGAAACCCTGCGGCCTCCGCTTCCCTCAGCGAGCTCTGCGTTCCAGTCTTTTCCTCCTCAACACTCACGACTCAAATCTCATGACCACCTCCCCCGCCATCCAAACTCGCAACCTCTCCCACCACTTTGGCTCCGGAGAAACTCGCCTCCAGGTCCTGCACCACCTCGACCTCGAGATCCCCAAAGGTCAGTTCGTCATCCTCATGGGCCCATCCGGTTCCGGCAAGACGACTTTATTGACCCTCGTCGGCTGCCTGAGGTCCGTCCAGGAAGGCTCCGTCAAACTCCTCGGCGAAGAACTCTCCGGTGCCAATGAGCGCACTCTCATGCTCATGCGCCGACGCCTCGGCTTCATCTTCCAAGCCCACAACCTGCATGACTCCCTGACCGCCATGCAAAACGTCCGCATGGGCCTCGACGTCCACGGCAAAGGGCACGGTCCCGAAGCAGAAGCAGCTTGCCAACACGTCCTCGAACTCGTCGGCCTGGGTGAGCGTGTCGACCATTATCCCAGTCAACTCTCCGGCGGACAGAAACAACGCGTCGCCGTCGCCCGCGCTCTCATCGGCAACCCCGATATCCTCTTCGCTGACGAGCCCACAGCCGCCCTCGATAAAGAGATGGGCCAGCAGGTCATCGAACTCATTCGCGAACTCGCCAACCAGCGCCAAACGACCGTCTTCATGGTCACCCACGACCACAGAATCCTCGACTATGCCGACCGCATCATCAACATGGAAGATGGTCGTATCGTGGAATCGTGACAGGCGAGCAGGGGAGACATCTCCTTCCCCTGCATCGCCTCCCACGCGCACCTTACTCCTGGTGGCTCAACTCACCAATAACCTGCTTCTTCGCGGCAGGTTTCTCAGCAACCACTCGCACAATCCGACAGCCCTCGAACTGACGACCGTGCATGTCAACCGTCCGCACTTTCAGAAGTTGAGCTCCTTGGCATGCTCCCGCTGGAAGTTTCGCCTTCCACAAGTGAGTACAAACTTGATCTTTCGACATCGTCATGACGTCTTCGTTTTTTGTCGACGCTTCGTAGGTGATCATCTTCCGGAAATTCGGTGAGACTTCTTCGACCTTCGTCATCTCAACCCACTCTCCATCGCTTCCCCACTGCATCTTGACTTGAGACTTCTCTGTTCCATTAAAGACATTGACATACACGTCAGTGGAGCTGATCTCACCGACAGTAATTTCTTCCGGCGTCATGATCTCCATCTGATAGTCCGGCGAGTAATGAGCAGCGCGGAAATCGAGTTGGTAGTCGGAGCCATCGACTGTCAGGATCGCATACCCATTCGGCGTCCCGTCGGACATCATTGCATGAGGGATGCCTCGCTCATCTGGGAAGCCTTTCCACCACATACCGCAGGCAGCACCTGTTACCATGTGATGATGAGGTTGATCCCCCATCCAGCCGTCGTGACGATCAAAGAAGCGGTGAATATGGCGATGGATGTGTGCAGAGATGGAGACGGTATGAGGATGAGTTTCGATCAGTCGAAACAGCTTCTGACGCTCTTCTTCAGTGAACCCATAAATCGGTGCATGCATCGTCAGCACGACCAGCTGATCTTTCGGCACGTTCGCCAGATCATTCTTGATGAACTCCAACTGCTTGTCACCCAGCGCTGCCCGCATCGATCCTGCGCGTCCGTTCCGCCCAGGTGTGAACCATTCAATATCATCGAGCACGAGGAAGTGAACCGGACCATAATTGAATGAGTAATAGTTCGGACCATAGATCCTCTCGAATGTCTCATCGCTGAGAACGTCATCTTTCGATTCGAAATTCAGATCGTGATTCCCGATCACGTTATACCAGGGAATCCCGACCAGCGAACTGGCCTGGTTGATCGGCTCCAACAATGACAAATCATTGTGCACAATGTCACCCAGGCATATCGCGAACGCAGCGTCCGTCCCGACTAGATCCTCCAGCACGTCATGCGAGTAGTGACCAACTTCCGCCAGATCCTTTGTCTGAGGATCTGCAATCAATAGCGCTTTGAACTGCTCAGGTTCCTGTTGCGGCGTCAACGGAAAATCAATCGACTTCGGCAGGTCGCCTGTCGGAGCAACTCCAGCATGCTCGAATTCGCTGGGCGAACCTGCAGGTTTGTGGATGTAATAAAACTTCGGCTTGTTCTGCTCATCAAACAATGTCTTCCAGCCGCGTGGCTTGATGACGAAAATGGTGTCATCGCCAGTGATAGAAACTTTGTAGCGACCATTGTCATCAGTCGAGATGACCTCGCGCCCATTCGAAACGCAGATCCCCTTAAGTGGCCGATCGCCCTGATCATAGACCCCATCGCCGTTGAGATCATGGTAGACGATCCCACTCGCCTCTTTGGCAAGCGATGAACCTACTATTGAAAACAACAGGAAAGCAGGCAGCAGACAAAGCACAATTCGTTTCATGAATTCAACTTCTAAATAGGTTATTATCGAACGAACAGCAGCCAGCCATTCGAGCATTTTATGTTTACAGCATCAGGGTCGGTGATGATGACTACGGCAGGTCAATCACCAAGTCTGTCTCATTTTTCTCAATCGTCACACGATGAGGCGAGGTATCGCGAACGCCATACTTCTTGATGGCTTCCTCGATCTCTTTCGTCGCCTTCTCCTCGCGATTTTCTTTCGCGTTGAAGCCCGGATAGTACTCGACGTACACAATGTGCTCTCCGGGAACTGCTCCCGGTTTCGAAGCGGTGTAATACATCACAAACCCGCCGTTCGCATCAGTCCGCGTGTTGCTCCCACGCCCTCCTTGAACCGGGAAGAACTTCAGATCGACTTTGGGAAGTGGCGTCCCCTGATGCTTGAGCACACCTTCGACCGTATAAAGATCAGGGGATGATTCCCCACACCCAGGCAGAAGAACCAACGCAAGTAGAAAGACAAGCGAAAGCCGAACACGCATAGCAGAGCCTCTGGTGACAGAATAAGGATGATTGGAAAGGAAGATGCGATTCGACGGACTCGAATCGCATCCATGATTCTCAAGACCATGAGCCGACCAGTTCAATAATCAAAGCGCCGCGATGATTAGAAACTGCTGGCTGTATTCGTCTTGCCTTCATCCTTATTCAGAGTGGCCAGGTAAACATTATAATCGATGTTCTCACTGATGAAGGCATTGTGCCCATCAGCAAAGGTCGTCAGCAGGCCTCCCGGGTGTGAGCTTTGTGCATTACGCCCGCTTCCCGTGACGAGGCCATTCGGACCTTGTGCACCGGTCGTGTAACCGGGTGATTGCTGGTTCACCCACACGAACGGATTCAGCGGAATGTCATGCAGCGGATCACTTGGTGGAACCTCATTCCAGTGACGTGATTCGAGGAACAAAAACGTGTTGGATGTTCCGTCGGAGATATCAGCAAAACGGACTGCACTATTCATGTAAGCCACGCCGGTGGTCATCGTTCCGCGTTCGGGGCAACAATACTGATCGGGCTGACGAACACCATTCGACCAGATTTCTCGATACCCACCGCCGTTGATGGCATAGTCTTTGAACTCATTGGCTGGTCCCTTGCGCGGTGCAGAAGGACAGACAAAAACGGGAGGCATCGACTGGCTCGGCGTTTTATTCACAGTAATCGGGCTTGGCCCATACTTGTCAAAGTAGTTGTCAGCCATCTCGCTGGTGTAAGGGGATGTCGACGTATTGAACTGTTCGTAAAGATTCCCCGCTTCCAGCTGTGGAAGCAGAAAATAAGCCCAACCCCAGGAATTGTCTGCGTCATAACGAGGATAACGTCGAGCCTGCGTCGGGATGTAGCGATTCCCCATGGTCAGGCAATTGAACGTATCATGATAGTTATGCATCGCGATCGACAGCTGTTTCAGGTTGTTGCTGCAAGCCGATCGACGTGCCGCCTCTCTTGCCTGTTGCACCGCAGGCAGTAAGAGAGCAACAAGCGTCGCGATAATCGCGATCACCACAAGCAACTCAATTAACGTAAAACCTCGCGACGGAAACGATTTCATGAGTGAGAAACTCCAAAAAGAAAGCGAATGTGCGGAACGTCCCGCAGAAGGATGTACAGAATAACTACTCGAATGAATGCGCTTCACTTTCCGTTTTGGGTAAAAGGAAAAGCGTATTCGCTCAAACTTAATGATCAACCGCTTCCGATAGGCAGACCCAGAGTGAACACTTTTCCTGTGTGCCCAGCAAAGGAGGCCATGGTGAGGGCAGAAACGCCCTCACGCACGGCCTCTATGGGAATCAAATCTAAGCCAGCAGACTACGGCATTTCGAGCTTCAGATCTCGGACATCCTTCTCAACGGTATAGCGATACGGAGACTTCGTTCTATCACCATACTTCGCCAGCAGTTCTCCGATTCTTCCTTTGACCTTCGCTCGTCCCTCCAGTACCGCCATGCCCTGCATCGGATCTTCCGGCCAATAGCGAAAGTGAACTATCTGCTCACCCGGCGGCACACCTTCACGCGTGCCAGTATAGCGCATCGTGAAATGCCCGCTCTTGTCTGTCGTCGTGGCACTTCCACGACGACCATCAGCAGGCGACATCATGATTTCCACTTCCGACAGAGGCTCACCCTGAAAGGTCGCAATCCCTTCAATATGATACAACTCCCGCTTCGAGCACCCCGTCGTCGCAAATGCGATCACCAGCCAAAGCCCGACATAGGCATAACGTATTTTCATGAATGTCTCACAGGCTATTCGAAAGTGTCGGTGAAGTTCAAAATGTCCCATCTCCCTTGAGGAACTCCGTGGGGAGATGAGAGTCGGTTGCAGGCACTGGACCCACGCATGACCGCTATAATCAAGAAGCAAAGGTCTGCTTAGAAGTTCCCTGCCGACTGACTTACTTCTCCACCAGACCGAGTGAATGTCGAAAGATAAACTTCTGTACTGATGTTGTCGCTGATGAAGCTGACGTGACCATCACAGAATGTTGTGATGACACCACCATGATGCGAGCTCCGGGCAATCCGCCCCGTGGATCGTGCAGGCTGAGGCCCGTTTGGCATCCCCATTTCGCCTGTCACGTACCCATTCGACTGCTCGATGACCCACACAAACGGATTGACTGGCTTGTCATAGGCACCATCGCTTGGCAGCAGATCAGCCCAGTGCCTCTGTTCCAGGAATAGAAATGTATTCGTTAAGCCATCATTGATATCCGAGAATTTGTAGGAGCTGTTCATGTCAGCGATCCCGCTCCGCGCAGAACGCTCCGGACAGCAGATTTCGCGACCTCCATTAATCCCGTAATCCTTGTATTCATTTGCAGGCCCTTTCCGTGGAGCCGTCGGACAGACAAGAACAGAAGGCATCGACTGACAAGCCGCCTTGTTCGTCGTCACCAGGCTTGGACCATACTTGTTGAAATAATTGTTTCCGATCTCGCTCGAATACGGAGCAACGTTCAGGTTGAACTGATCGTAAAGGTTGCCAGCTTCCAGGTACGGCAGCAGAAACGTCGCCCATCCCCAGGAGTTGTCGTTATTGTAGTGCGGATAACGATACGTTGTCGTCGGAATGTAGCGGTTCCCCATCACCAGGCATTTGAACGTGTCATGATAGTTGTGCATCGCCAGTGACAATTGCTTCATATTATTACTGCACTGCGAGCGCCGAGCTGCCTCTCTCGCCTGTTGCACCGCAGGTAACAGCAGAGCAACAAGCGTGGCGATAATCGCAATCACCACCAGCAGTTCGATCAGTGTGAAACCGCGCGAACGAATCGTTCTCAATTCAGACATAACAATGAGCTCAACAAAATATGGACCAGCGGAGACCCCTCCGCTCGGGATAAAAGACTCTCTACCCAGTTAAATGCGCCCCGAATCCCGTTTTGGGTGTCCGTCGGGGAGATTAACACAAACTTCATCTTCAGCACTGAAAACCAGCAAACCCATCGCCATTCACTGATTAAACGACGTCAGCGTCTCAACTCTCCAGATCCACCAAATGCCCTCGGTGTCTTTGCTCAACATTAAATCAGCATCATGTCCAAATTACTTCCTGCACTGTTGAAAACACCACTCCATCACCGAACAAATCACAAGAGGCGAGCAGAGGGTGTTAAGCCCCCTGTCTTCAACGCTCAACGCAGAGTAACCTCCGCTCCCCTCATCGCCACCTTTGAGCAGGTGGCAAGACCAACACAGCCTCTGCGTTACAGTCTCTCTGGACTTCACCGTCCTGCAAACGGCATGTACTTGAAATCCTTCGGCGGCTGCTCATCCTGATTGGATTTCATCTCCGCTTCATCCGGCGTCGGAGAACTCACGCCATCTTTGGGAACCTCGCCATTCGCTGTCCAGATGATCGCATTGAGGACCAGCTTGCGGAACTGGTCGTGCTGCCAGTTGATGTGGAAGTGACCACCCGTAAAGCCGAATCCTCGTCCTTTCCCATCCGGACGCTCGTACGCCCAGGCGGTATGCTGAGGCTCTTTCTTTACAAGCACTGCTTCGCGCACGGCAGGATTCCCTGAGTGCGGGCCATCCGGACGATCCAGCGTTTCGCGAGGGGGCAGGGCGGTCAGGATCGGCGTGACACCTTTCATCCCCTCCACAAATCGCATGTGATAGTACCACTCATCCCGAATCTCAAACGGCTTGACGCCATTCGCGATCGGATGATCCGGGAACGTCTCATACTTTGCATCCCAGTGCGGATTGACCGACCAGTGTGGCTCGAAGTAACCCCCCATCCATTTGAGGAAGTAATCCCCCGGCTCACCTTTGACCGTCTCCACTCCATAGTGCAGACAGACGAGCCCGACGTGTCGTGACTCGACCATCTTGTCGAAAATATCCAGGTACTTATTCAGGAAGTGATTCCCACCCCCATCGCAGTAGGCGACGACGGTATCCGCGTTATCAAACGCCGAGACATCCTTCGGCCACCCGTTCAGATAAACCGACGAAACGACTTTCAGACCTTGAGTCTTCTGAGCCGCGTCGAGAGACTTCGCGAGCAGCAGGCACCCTGCATTATGCTCATGCGCGAAGTACGCGTGACTCGGACGTCCTGCGACCAGCACGACTTTCTTCCACCCCTCTTCGAGTGGCAATCGCTTGAGCTGAATGTCCTTGAATTCAATTTTCATCGGCGGGCCGGAGTGCAACTGCAGGGCCAGGATCCCCGAGCGGTCCAGCCCCTTCGGATCGTTGTCAATCACTTCCGACGTAACGACTCCATTGATTTTCAGTGTGATGTGATTCCCGCGAGCTGTGATCGTGTATTCGTTCCAGTCATCAATCGTGATCTTCTTCCACAGCTCGTCTTTATCCGCGACCGTCTCATTGGTGACCTTCCCGGTTTCATCGACCGTCCCCTTCTGGCCACGCACAGCGAGAATCCCGCGAGCCGCTTCGTCATACAGTGCCCCCGCCCACTGCCCGGCACGATCAATATCCGCCTGATACCCGACGACATGCCCATCGTCCCGCTGCACACCGCGAAACTGAATCCCGCTGTTGGCCTGATTTGAACCCGAAATCCGGAACTTCACTTTGAACTCGAAGTCATCGACCGTCCCGTTGTCCCAAACCAGAAATGTATTGTTCTTTAATGGTTTCTCAGCGGTCGATTCACCGATAATGACCCCATCTTCGACACGCCAGAACTCCATGTCCCCCTTCCAGGCAGCCAGCGACTGACCATCAAACATCGGCTTGAACGACGTTTCCGTCTCGGCCGCAAAAACAGTCACAGGGATTAAGAGCACAAACAGACTGACAAGACGCTTCATCACAGTTCGGTCCTTCTTCAAATCAAGTCGCATCAACAACGCGTTGCGCGTCAGTTTCAGCATACAATGATGGCATGTCAATCTCCAGCGTGATTCCGTGTTCCCTTCTCAAACACTCAGTCTGATATCTCCCCAGCGAGCGGGGGATACCCCAGCGGAAACCAGATCCCCGCTTTCGTCGAATCTCCCATGTTCGGCAGAACATGATTCGCATCAAGCTCTCTAAGATCAACATCCTCAATAAAGTTCTCAATCAACGGCAACGGCTCTCCCCGAAAGACAACTCGTCTCACCATCTCCGTCGCCGCATCCTTCGACACAGCCGTCACCCCACTGCCAGGTAACGTACCAACTCAGTTGTGCGCACATTGTCCTTAAGCAGTCATGAAACTGAGGCTAGATCTTCGTGTAACTGGTGATGTTGTACGCAAAGGCTGAGATCATGATGATAATTCCAGACGATAACAGAATCGCGAGTTTCATAGCGAGCGGAAGCCTTTCTGCAGAGGGTGCCGCAGGGTCCGATTTCCGAAACGTGGCGCGGATCAGCGGATAGATGTAGACAAAGTTTAAAAAGCTGCCAGCCAGGAGGAACGCTGCCGCTGCATAATGATGGCGATGGACTTCTTCAAGTAGCATCATGTCTTTGCTGTAATACCCAGCCAGAAACGGTACTCCGCTGATGGAAAGACCTGACAGGATTGCTGCCACTCCCAGCCAGCGATGGGCTGGGAGATATTCGGCGACTTTCGATGCCTGAACTGAACCGAAAGCAGTGAGATAAGCTCCGGCACAAAAGAATAAGTTGAGCTTGGCAATTGCGTGAGTGATGATGTGAAGCATGGCACCTTGCATGCTGAGTTCAGTCCCAATCAATATGGATGTGATGACATAAGACAACTGCCCGACCGTCGAGAACGAGAAACGCTGCTTCAAGTCTTGTGTTTTCCAAGCTCGGAATGCGGTGTAAACAGCGGTGCCGCCGCACAGATAGATTAACCATCCCGTCTCGAAGAAATGATTGCTAAGTTCGCTGAGAAGCTCCACTCCATAAACATGCTTTGCGATTTTGAAAAGGGCAATACTCGCAACTTGCACTGCAGCCACGGAATGAATCATTCCCGTCACAGGGGCAGCCGCGATCGAAGTACGAGGCAGCCAGAGATGAAACGGTGCCACACAGTTTTTCGAGAGCCCGATCACAATGAATGCAAGCACAAACGCAGACCGCTGATGGCTCCATCCCATTTGTTCAATGTGAATCTCTTCAAAGGGAACATGAAGAGGAAAGTTAAAAGCAATCACGGGGATAGCAATTAATAATGCGGGCCAGATTGTCGAATGAACATAGATGCTCACCGCACGCCTGGTAGCTTCATTATTGCGGAGTGACAGAAGTGGAATAATCGCAGGTATCGATGCCAGGTAAAAGAAAAGTAACGTGAAGAAATTATCAGCCATCCCTGCGCCGATCGATAAAGAGAGCGTTGCACTCATAAACCGATGAAAAGTATCTGCCTTTTCCCTGAAATGTACTGAGAGATAGCCTATCGAATACACCAATGTCATCGACCAGCACAAGTAAATCAGAATGACGAATATCCAAGATGATCTGTCGAGGGAGAACGCCACCCAGTTGCTGATTCGTATCGACCCAGTCACGGGTCCATAACAAAACGTGGCTACTGCTAGACCAGCTGCTGAGCCGATCATGAGCGTATAGAACGCAGCTTTCGATTCTGGCTTGATAATCGTGATAAGATTAAGAACTAACGGCCAGGTAAGAAGCAGCAGGGCCATAGATGCTGGTTCAATAAGCGACGTATCCACTTGGCTACCTCTAATAGGAGATTATCCACTCAGAATCCTCAGGAGACCAGTTGAGAGCATTCATGGAGTCTTTTCCTGAATCGCATTCGCGGCTCCGTTTTGCTCCTCCCGAAGAACTTCCATTGCCTCATTCATATGGGCGAAAAAATACTGTCGCATCTTTTCCAGCACATCCGCCAGTAGTGGATCACGAAGGCGATAGAAAATCTGATTCCCATCTTTACGGGTTTCGACGAGATACTTGTTCCGCAGAACCGCGAGATGCTGCGACACATTCGACTGCTCAACCCCGACGGCCTCGCTCAACCCGCTGACCGACATCTCGCCACGACTGAGACACTCTGCAATCGCGACTCGAGTGGGATGACCGAGTGCCTGAAAGACGCCCGCTTTAAACTGTCGCATCGAATCCAGCATGATTCGCTTTCCAATGTTGTCGAGTTGCCTCTCTGTCAATATGCGAATATTCTAATATAGTACGCCAGCGGAGTCCATCAAACTTCTTACGACTTTTCAGTAGCCCCTACACGAGCCAGCAACACTCGCCTCGATGCAGATCACGATTGCCCGCCTCGTCACGCTGGCTTCCAAGTGACCACAGCTCAGCCAGCCCCCGCCTTCGATTGACTCATCCTTCATCCTTCCTAAGTCATCCCTCCTCAACCGCCTCCCAGCCATAATCCACATACTCATACTTCATCGTCCCATCCGCCGCGACATCCACCACACCAAACCCCTCTTGCACGCCATGATGTGGCCCCTTCCACCAGCTGCCGCAGACGGCTCCGCCGTTGATGTACTGGACGCCGCGCATCTGGATGTTGTCGCGGAGGTGGATGTGGCCTGAGAGGGCGAGCTTGACGTTGTGCTTTTCCAGCAACGAGGTGAGCATGATCGTGTCTTCGCAGATCGCGCCGTTCTGCATTTCAAAGGAGCTGTTTTTGTAGGTCGACTCGTTGAAGACGGTCACGGTGAAGATCGGGATGTGTGTGACGACGACGGCGGGTTGCATCAAAGGCTTCGCTTCCAGGTCCGCTTTGAACCACTCGAGCTGCTCGCCGTGAATCTTGCCGCGGTATTTGTTGTCGTCGCGTGGCTCGATGGAATCGAGCACGTAGAAACGGATGCCCTTGTGATTGAACGCATAATACGTTTTCTCGAGTTCGAATTTCTCCTTGGCCATCATCTTGCCGAAGAGGGGATCATGGGCCTGTGTGGGGTCGCCCCAGGCATAAACGTCGTGGTTTCCAATGCACGGATAGACTTTAAGCGTGCACTCATCTTTGATGGTCTTGTTGAAGAGGTCGAACAGCTGAAGCGAGCGATCCCTGCTGGCCTTGAACGAATCGAATACGAGATCGCCACCGGTGAGGATGAAGTCCGGCTTGATCTCCAGTTCCTGGACGCGATGCAGCGCCTTGACGACTCCCTCGACGCCCCCTTTTTCTGGCTGGATATGCCAGTCGGTCATATGCACAAACCGAAACCCGCCGACCGCATTCTCCGGCGTCACGATGGAAGTCGATGCCTGCGCCTGCCCCCACAAACGTCCCGCCCATCCCGGCAACAACAATCCCGCTCCACCCGCGGCCAGCAATTCACGTCGTGAAAATCCCATGGTTGTTCTCCTTTGAGTTCGAGAGCGTTCGCGTTAACCGAGCGATTCTTTCAGTGGCATATAGTACGAGAAAACTCACTGGGATGGGAACGGTTCAAGACCTGTGCGCCGGATGAGTTTTTGATGAACGTCAAACGAACGAATGGTACGGCGACGAATTCAAGCACGCCGAATAGACAAATCACAAAGCCGCAGGCTGTGATGAGCGAAGCGGTTTCAGCAGTTGCGGTGACGAACCTGCACATTAGCCTCCCGCACGACGTTACTCCCCCCGAATGCTGGGATGCGCTCAAAGCAGCGATCCCAGCCTACGTCTACTTCTGAATCTGCCTCTTCCAGTCATCCTCCCCCTCTGTCGGAGCGGGACCAGCCTTGAGCACCTTCACCCCCGAAAGCTTAATCGGCGGCAACTCGTTACTCTTCTTTTCAATCGTCACCGTCATCATCGGGTTAGCAGGATCCAGATAAGCCCCCGCCAGACGATCAGGCGAATTTCCTTTCCCCATCGGCCAGTACAGCGTCAAACCATACTTACCCGCAGGAACTCCATCCCCCTGATCGTAAGTCGTCATCTCGAAGGTCCCATCCGCACTCGTCAGACCATAAGGCACTGACTGACGCACATCCGGCGGCTCCCCTTGAGAATGAAACATCACAATCACATTCTCCGCAGGAGACCCATTGACGATCACCGTCCCGTGAGTCGCATACGTTTTCGCCTTCCAGCCCTCATGACCACAGCCGGACAGCACCACCGCCAGCATTCCTGCCAGGGACCACGACCGCGATCTATCGAATTTCACGCAATTCCATCTCACTAGAATTCTCCCAGAGCATTTCCGTCATCATGCTGTGACAGTCTTGTTGCTGTCGTCTGATCGAGGTTTTCTGAAAGAAAGCGTACCGCTCCATCACCCATTAGAATCGTGATCCCACCCTGATGGAATCCATACGGACTGCTCATGTCGTTGGTGACATTCATCACTGGGCCCGTCGGAATTGACTGAGGTTGCACTCCCGTCGGATCAGCAGAGTCCATCAAATAAGAGATGCCGATCAGCCCCCAGCCCCACGATCTGATCCAGCCCGCGTACTTCGTCGAATTGCCCAGATTTCCCCAATTTTTACTGTCCATATAAGCCTGCGACATCTCCGTGTCGTAGTAACGCATTTTTGACCTCCCTGCCGATTCATACACAAACAGCGTATTCGACAACCCGTCCGTCACCTTCGCGAAATTCTTGGACGGCGTCATAAACGTTGAGGGGGTCAGGCCAAACCCGGACGGCGTCAAGGCCCCCTTCGAAAAGGTGACCCATGCGTAGTCGGACGTCTGAAAGCCACTGATCCCCACAGGTGTTCCGCCCTCAGGAGTCGAAGGACAAAGATAGACCTTCGGCATCTTGTCCTTCAGCACGGACTGAACCGGATCCGAAACTGTCTTGTTCATGTCATACAGGTCATAAACGGCCGACTGCTCCAGATAAGGCAGGATCGATATGTTTGCACCCGCCGGACGTGTACCGGGCGAATTGACCGGCAACATTTGATTCACATCATGATAGTTGTGAACCGCGATCCCGATCTGCTTGAGATTATTCTTACACGTTGTCCGACGAGCTGCCTCTCGAGCCTGCTGCACCGCTGGCAACAAAATCGCCACTAGCGTCGCAATGATCGCGATCACAACCAACAGTTCAATCAACGTAAATCCCCGGCGTCTCATCAATGACTCCCAATCCAAGACAATGTGCGAAAGATAATAAGCAATTCCACAGTAGAGTTCGCAACTACTGTTCCCTCACCGACCAGTTGCCCAACACTCAGCTCGCCACAAGTACAGATCCTCAAACAGAATGCGGCGTTCTCAGCGATTCACCTCTCGCCCGTCACTCTCCCTAACTGTTCAGAAAACGCGCGCAGCCCACCGCCGCACCGCCCCGCCACTGCACAATTCCTGAGCAGGATTTCATCGATTTTTTCGGTACTCATGCGGATTGATCGCCAACAGCCGACGAAATTCCGTATGGAGATGTGACCGACTCGAAAACCCGCACTGCTCTGCAATCTCCGCCACCGGCGCGCTACTCTCTCGCAACAATCGCTTCGCCATCTCAATCCGCGCCAAAGTCAGATATTGCTTCGGCGACATCCCCGTCGTCTGACGAAACAATCTTCGAAAATGTCCCGAACTGAGCCCCGCCTCCTTCGCCAGATCTTCCACCCCCAGATCACTCGCCACATTCGCCTTCACATGCTCCACCACCTTCTGAATCTCCACCGACGTAAACCGCTCCCCGTCATCAAGACCCGCCCGCGCATTTCCCGCCAGCTGCACCAGACGCAAACTGATATCCCGCAGACGCGAATCGAGATTCACCCGCCGATCCGACTCTCCCTTCCGATAAGAATTCACCAGCCCCTTGATCATCACCTCCAGCACATCATCCCGAAACGATCTCGTCAGCAGAGGCTCCAGCGTCGGGATCACATCGTCCGTGAACTCCCCTGCCTGTGAGAGAAACTGCTCCCGCGAAAAAATCACCGCAATGGAATGAAACGGCCCATCCCCCTGAATCTTGTTGATCGTCGTAATGTCCGACATCATGAACTGCCCCCCAATCGCCGGCCGATGATAGCTCCCGCCCCCATAATCAACCTCCGCCGACTCCGCCCGTCCACAGTCCAGCAGCAGCGACAGCTGAAACTCATCGCGTTTCTGCCCATCCCAGCAAGACCGGGCCAGCATGTACTCAACTACTTCCAGTGACCCGTCCGGCTCCGAAAAATGATCAACCCCGATAAACGAATCCCGCACCCAGCCAGGCGACTGCTGAATACGAGCCCATCGCTCGCTGTTCATAGAAAACGAGTTCCTCGTCCGCAGGAACTTGTTGAGGTCTTCCATCGCATTTCGTCCAATCCAGAACAATATACACGTGTCTAATCACTCTAACATTCCCCACCAGACGTCGTCAATTTCTCTCTCCGCGCTTGGAAAAAGCCGAGTCTTTCGCACCCTGCCGTCAGTCATTGTCACGTGGGACAGATCAGACGCATGATCGCTGGTGAACGAACTGAACACCGCCCCCCGAGCCAAAACGGCATTTCCTATAAGCCGTGTTCAACTCCAACTGACAGGCGGTTGTGATCATGCCGAGGACAAGAAATTCCGCGAGGACTTTGTCATCGAGCTTGTCGCTTTTGCGTGTCGACTCTGAGATGACCCGCAGTTTCTTGGGATGACGTTGTTGTGCACGCGGGTTTGAACGAGCTCGTCCGGGCCGTCGCCGTAGTGGTCGCGGTAGTAGGTCGCCCGGTTGTTGAGCTGGTCGAGGGAATAATCTTCTTTGAAGGTCTTGGAGACGATCGAGTCGGAGGTGGGCCTTTGTGGTAAATCTCGTCCCTCCCGCGCAACAAAAAACACCACAAAGCCAACCGGCCTCGTGGTGTTTTTTGTTGAATTAGCTCTCGTTCGCTTAGCTGCGCTGCGAGATGGGTACGTATTTCAGGTCTTCCGGCCCGACGTAGTGTGACTGCGGACGAATGATCTTGTTGTCCGCAATCTGCTCCATGACGTGAGCACACCACCCCACAATGCGGCTGGCGGCGAAGATGCAGGTGAACATGTCGCCGGGAATGCCCATGTAGTGCTGCAGTGACGCCGAGTAGAAGTCGACGTTGCAGTTCTTCTTGATGAGCGCGGTGACTTGTTTCTCGAGTTCGACCGAGATGTCGTATAGCGTTGTATCGCCTTGTTCTTTGCCGAGTTTCTGTGACAGCTTCTTAAGGTGCTTGGCTCGTGGGTCTTCCGTCGTATAGACAGCGTGACCAAAACCCATGAACTTGCCCTTTTTCTCTTTGACGTCCTGAATCCACCCGGAAATCTTATCGACGCTGCCGATCTCCTGCAGGCTCTCCAGAACGGCGGTATTGGCACCGCCGTGAAGTGGTCCCTTCAAGGCACCAATCGCACCCGTGATCGACGAGTAAAGGTCGGTCAGTGTGGCTGCAATGACTCGACCGGAGAAGGTGCTGGCATTGAGTCCGTGCTCTGCGTGAACGATCAGAATCAGATCCATCGACTTGGCTTCGTCTGGCGTCGGCTTCTTGCCATTGAGCATATACATGACGTTTTCCGCAAAGCTCAGCGAATCATCCGGAGCAATCGGATCCTTGCCATCTCGTGCACGACGAATGGCAGCCGTGATCGTGCTGATCTTGGCAATCAGGCTCAGTGACTGCTGGTAGAAGTCGTCGACGCCATGTTCTTCGGAGGTCTTATCGAGGACCCCCAGCAGCGAAACAGCCGTCCGCAGCATCGCCATCGGATGGGCGTCTTTGGCATGGGCCTTGATGAGTTCAGTGACTTCCGAAGGAAGAGCAAACTGAGCCGTGACCGTTTTTTTGAATTCTGCCAGTTGAGAGGACGTCGGCAGCGAACCTTTCAGGAGCAGGTAGCTCACCTCTTCAAAGTTACTGTTCACGGCCAGATCATCGATCGTATATCCGCGATAAACCAGCTGACCAGTGGTCCCGTTGACGTCGCAGATCTGGGTGTCTGCAGCGACGACCCCTTTTAGTCCCTTTACGGCCTGGTTCGCAGCTTCAGTTTCTGCCTGAGTCATGATCTTCCTTTGTTGTTCTCGAAACTGTTGGTCACTCCAACGCAGCACCGCCGTCCCTCGGTCTGCCGCGTAACCACCGACCTCTCTGGCGTTCATCAATCCATCGAATCAATCGTTGTCTACATTAAAACGTCACAACCGCAAAGACAATAGACTCCCGAACCGATTGCTGGCAGATTCGTCCTGAAAGGTCGTGAGAAACGACGCTGTTTTTGTCCTGATTCTCATCGTCTACTTGTGACGCCTGCCCACCTTGAATTCACGAAAATCATACATTTCGCGGTCTCCTGCCATCTTGTCTGTGCTTTCCCGGCTGCGAAGAATCACTCCCGTCGGCAGGACGCTCGATGTTCCTGATCGGGTTCCGGTTTGTGAGTCATTTGAGTCGATACGCCGGTGAGTCGTGTGTTGTTATGAGCATGCCGCTCGGTCACCGATCAACTAGCGTCAGGCGAGGAGTGGAAATACGAAAAAAATCAGATTTTGATTGGCAATTCTCTCAAGTCCTGTGTACCGTGATGTTCACCATTACGGTTCTCACCCGGTAGAAAGGACTCTTCTCATGGGGACCAGCTTGCGTCAGGCAATGACATGTCTGCTGCTTGGGGAATTTGCTCAGACAGGGCGTCAGGATTTAATGCTCCACCACGGAGAACAGCCCGTCACCAGTGAGCATCCAATGCAATCATCTGACCGATTTTTCGCGACAAGGACGTCCGCTTCGGCTAGGCAGACCATTAGCGTCCGCCTGAATTTCCTTGCTCGACGGATGGCTCGTCCGTCTACGCCCGCGATTCATTTCCTGTCGCGTTTATTGATTTCCTGAACGACCGCTTCGACGACTGTCTGCCGGTGCGCAATGCATCATGACAGGCCGTTGTAAGCTCTTTAATCGTAATAATTTACAAGTCATCCCACTCAGGACCTCGGCTACTTTTCAACCGAACTTGAGGAACTTCCCACTTTCTTTTCGATTTGGTGGTCAGTTGATTGCCAAATCTATCGGCTTTGGGTTTATTGGATATGACACCGACAAATTCTTCAGCCTCAAACGGTTCGACTTAAGTCATCGCATTACGCCGACTCAAACCGACTGACTGAAGCATTTGTGCACGGAGGCATCTTTACTTGGAAGGGGTATCTCAAGTGAGATTTTATAATCTCGAAATTCAAGCGTTAATCGTCTCGGCTCAGAAAAAAGGCTACCTCTCGTACCAGGCAATCGACCGCTTTTTGCCCGATGAAGGCGGCGATCAGACCCTCATCGATCAAATCGTTTACGCTCTCGAAGAAGTGGGACTTTCGATCAAGGACGATCCGGAAGCTCAAAAGAAACGAGAAGAAGAACGCCGGACCAAAAAGCAAACGACCGAACGTCACGAGTACATTGAAGAAGACGATGAAGATGTCTCCGCCGTCGCTTCTCAAGCGACAGCCGAATCTGCCTCCTCTTCTCGTGATCCGATTCGCATGTATCTCTCGCAGATGGGCAACATCCCTCTGCTGACTCGGGAAGACGAGATCTTCCTGGCCAAGCGGATCGAACTGACCCGCAAACGCTTCCGTCGCAAAGTCATGGAGTCGGACTTCGCGATCCGTCAGGCCGTCGAAACCTACGAAAAAGTTGCCTCAGGCGAACTCCCGTTCGAGCGAACCCTGCGAACCTCTGATACTGAGAACGTCCAGAAAGATCAGATCCTCGGCCGCATGGCGCCTAATCTGAAAACGCTGCGTCTGCTCATGCAGGACAGTCAGGACGATTTCGAAATGCTTCGCTCGGGCGAATGTGATGCCGCTGAAACCAAAGCCATTCAGCAGCGCATGAACGTCCGCCGACGCAAGATGGCGACTCTTTGCGAAGAGCTTTCTCTCCGTACGCAGCGTCTCCAACCGATCATGAAGCGCGTCGAGCAGATCGCCGCCCGGATGGGTGAACTCGAACGCGATATCGAACGTCTCAAACGACGTCCATCTGCCGCCAACGAAGTCGGCCTGATGCGACGCGAACTGGATGAACTCGTCCAGATGACTCTCGAGTCGGCTCAGGACTTCCAGGCTCGTCAACGCGAGATCCGCAATCGTTTCGACGCCTGGACCGAAGCCAAGCAACGCCTCTCCGGCGGTAACCTGCGTCTTGTCGTCTCGATTGCGAAGAAATACCGCATCCGCGGTCTCTCCTTCCTCGACCTGATCCAGGAAGGCAACGCCGGTCTGATGCGGG
>SXPC01000196.1 GCA_005778225.1 Planctomyces sp.
CTTTATCAGCTCGCTCGCCTTTTAGCGTGAGCAGACGACGGTGCAACTCGGTCATGCGACGCGAGATCTGCTCCATCTTTCTCAGAATCGGCAGCAGACGCTGGGTTCGCAGTGACAGCTCTTCAATCAGCGTCACCATCTTACGACGGCGTGTCTGCAAAGACTTCCAGGCAATGTCCTGATCTTCTTTGGCAGCCGAGGGTTCATTGAAGTGAGAGAAGTCGTTCGTATTCTTTTGCAGCAGGTATTCGAGTGTCTTCAGGTTATGGGGCATGCGTCCCAGGACCTGTTCCTTCTCCAGGCTTTCCGTCATCGAGACTTTGATCGTTCGATCAAATGGGAGCTCGCCGACACTGACCTTCGTCAGAATCTCGATCGACTGTCGCATGGCATAATCGCAGCCCAACAACTGACGACGGAAACGCTTGCGGGTGATTTCGATCTTCTTGGCCAGCGAGATTTCTTCCGTACGAGACAGCAGCGGGATTTGTCCCATCTGGGTCAGGTACATGCGGACCGGATCTTCGATGCGACGGCTGCCACTTTCTTCGAGCAGGCTGTCTTTCTTCTTGCTCTTCTTCTTGGTACGGGTCGTCTTGGTGGCTGCTGCGACCTGCTTTTCGAGCTTCTCACGCTCTTTGGCGGGCAGTTGCTTGTCGGAGATGACTTCAATCCCCAATTCCTCCAGCGAGATCAGGAGGCGATCGAGGATCTCCGGATTGACATCTTCGTCGGGGATATAGTCGTTGACCTGCGTGAAGGTCAGATAGCCACTGTTTTGGCCTTGTTGGATCAGGACACGCAGGCGGTCGTCAACTTGATGCACGGAGGACTCCAGCTTCTATTGGATTCTCGTTGGGGTCTGTCGAGGGGCAGGTCTATCGATTTTGGAACGCTGTCACTCTGTTGTGAGTAACCCTGTGTTTTAGGTAACTCAGATGGACACTGTTTTGTTGGTTACTCAGAGAGTCTAAAGCACAACTGTGCTCTCAGTTTTCCGAGGCCAACATTTCCGAAAACCATCCTGTGAGAAACATTCTGATCGCCGCAGCTGTCCGCGTTATTCAGAATGTGACGACGACATCCATGCGATCGCGACGAGGAAAACGGAACAGGAAAACACTTCATCAGGCCAAAAAATCAATCATTGCTACTAATTAAAGTATTTGGTCACTAAATAAGAAAACAAGATGAGTTCTAAGACTGTTCGGGGTTATGCGGACGATTTTTTCGGATCTGCCCGCTGACGGTGAAAATCAGCGGCTTTTCGGAACGCTTCCATCGAAGTCTCATCCAGGCTTCCCGACGTGTTAAACTGACCGGGAATCCCGGACAACTGTTCGCGACGACTTCGACGCAGTCTCAGCTGCGCGATTAACGTCCCGGTCATGCCGGTGGCTTCAATGGGAGTGATGCCTAACTCGTCCCGCACTTTGGTGGCCACTTGCTTGAGCTCAGCTTCGCTGAGCAGCCACTCGGCCAGGGGACGAAGAAAGTAAGACTCGAGTGAGTCGTCAGACAGGAGATCGAGGAGGGAGTTCTGATTTTGATGGGAGTCGGCTTCTAATTGACTAAGTCGATCTGATGATACGCAATGGGCGTAGAGACCTCGTAAGAGGCCCTCCTCTATTTCGTCCGTCCTCAGTTCCGCGTTGAAAACTTTGGCTGCTTCTGGTGCAGCTAGGATGATCTGCAAAACTTCACAAATCAGACGAGCATCCTTCCCCGCTTTTCCGGTCTTGATGCGGTCAAACTGCTGTTTTTTCTCAAGACGCAGCTGCTCAACGGCAGCGTTTTCATCGACATTCTCGTTTGAGGTAACAACCGACTCGCGAAACGCCTGCCGTGTCGGGCCCGGAGACTTCTGGCGTCGCAGTTCGGCCCGAATCGTCTCTTCGCGAATCCCCAAGCGGTGAGCCAGCCGCTGCAGCATCCGGTCTTCGTGTGGCTTAGGAATCGACCGGGGGATCGATTTCAACAACGCCAGCATCTCGACCAGAACATTCTGGCGGGCGAATTCTGTCCCGATCCCATGTTTACGAATGAGAGCTTCCAGCTTGAACGCCAGCGCGTCGGGTGCATTGGAAGCTAATTGATCAAAGGCTTCCACACCTTTCTGAGCAAGAAAGTCGGCTGGGTCGAGTTTCTCTGGCAGCGACAGAATGCGCAGATCAACATCCTGAGCGACAAACCGACCTAATGCCCGTTCAGCAGCATTCTGTCCCGCCGTATCCCCATCATAAACGAGGACAACCTGCTGACAGAACCGCTTGAGCAGTGATACATGCGAATCCGCCAAGGCAGTCCCCAACGTCGCGACGACATGATCCAGCCCATACTGGTGAGCCATGATCGTATCGGTGTAACCTTCCATCACGAGGACAGTGTTCTTGCGTTTGATTCCATCGCGGGCCAGATCGAGTGCAAACGCCAGATTGCTCTTTGAGAAGATGATTGACTCCGGCGAGTTCATATACTTTGCGCCTTCATTGCCGGGCAAAACTCGCCCACCATAAGCGACGCAACGTCCGCTCAAGTCATGAATCGGAAACATCACTCGTCCGATAAAGACGTACGAGTCACAATACCCCGGCTGGTTGGCTCGCTTTGAAATCAGACGAGCATCTTCCAGTGTCTCAATCGAAAACTTTCCTTCCGCCCGCTCGATCAACCACGTCCAGTTATCAGGGTGATATCCCAGATGAAATTTGACCCAGGATTCTTCATGAATCCCGCGATCCAGCAGGTAATCGCGAGCCTTCTGAGCGGCAGGTGACCGTAACAGATATTGATGAAACTGATCTCTCGCCCACTGGCAAGCCGCGTAGATGTCTGCCTTGTTCTTGCCGACCATCGCTGCGGGTACAGAACTGGTTGGCATTTCCAGACCAGCTTTTTCCGCCAGCATTTTCAGAGCATCGAAGAACGGGACGTTCTCGAGCTTCATGAAATAGTGAAAGCAATCGCCCCCTTCATTGCAGACCCAGCAGCGATAGGTCTGACGTTCCGGGTTGATCGTCATCGAGGGAGTGTGGTCGTCGTGAAACGGGCAGAGCGCGACGTACTCGCGACCGCCTCGTTTGGGGATCACGGGACGCGTCTCATTGATCAGGTCGACGATATTCGTCTTCGCCCGCACCTGCTCTTTGAAATCACCACCCATCATTGACGACACAGAGAACTCCGATTTTTCAATGAGGAAAGGTGATGAAGGAGAAGAAGAAGGAAGTCACCCGCGCAGCTCACGCAGGTGGAATAAAAAAGACCAAACGGAGATCGATTGTCTCGGTCTGGTCTTCGATTGTGCAGTGTCATGGTGCCGAGGGCGTGGGCCGTCTGAAATCGTGACGCAGTAAAAATAGGTCGCGAACTCAAAACTCAGCAGCATGGCCGGGACATGGTGAAAAACCCCGCAAGGTTCGATTTCAACACAAATGTCGCCGGAACATTGCAATTCTACTTGATGGACGCTGATGGTCAAGAAATCTTGGAAGAATCGACATGTTTTATACGTCGACAAACCCGGAGAATCGTCCGGAAAATCAGGGTCTCGCCAATCGTTAAGGTCACTTGAGAGCCACTTCGTCGCGATTCGGCAACACCCCCTCAGAATTGATCCTCGTTTCCGATCCTTCTCCCCCGGGGAGAAGGTGGCCGAGTCTTCGAGGTCGGATGAGGGAACTCTGCGAAATTGATCATACCTTCAATTCCACAACGGGTTCGCCCCCATCAAAGTCTGGCAGCGCTCCAGTGATCCGACCAGTTCCTCGATCTGACGATCCAACTCCAGGGTCAGCCTTGCACGGTTCTCGACAATCTCCCAAATCGCATCTCGCGCCAGTTGTGGATGATTCAGGCTCAGACTACAGGCAACAATATTATTCAGATCCGCCAGCAGCCCTTCGACATCATTGTCTGCAAGATGCAACCTGGCTGACTGTTTGAAAAACGGCATCGCGGCTTCACCGTCATTCTGCATCAGACGGCAGATTCCCAAACTCCCCAGGCATTGGCTTTCCCCTGCCGATTCCTGCACCGCAAGACTCAAAAAATGCTCCGCCAGCTGATATTCCGAAAGTTCCAGGAGTGCCCGTCCAAGCCGTTCCGTCGCCTCTGCTGTGACGTCTTCCAGTGAGCTCCATCCGACAGACAGCTTCATCACGATTTGACGAGCCTGACCGATTCGCCTGGCCGCCAGTAACTCTTCGACTTGCGACAGCCTCTCATCGATCTCCGAAATCGAGACATGACTGGAAACAGCCAATGGCAAAGCCATATCGCTGGAAAAGCGTCGAGGATTGGAATGCATCGCTCAGGACCTGCAAAAGCGCTGGAGACAATCCACATTCCTGAGAGCAGTCGATGCGTCTTCGTCATGACATCATCGAAATTGAAGCGTGTTGATAACCTGAGAGAACTTTAATTTAGGGGCTCTGGGCTGCCTTGTCAATCTGCTTGTGGACTTTTTTCAACACATCCGTTTTTCCGACAATTCGCAGACTCAATGAAACGAGAATTGATTCTTCCGAGTGAACAGTGACAATGAAGAACGAAATCCCCGAGTCGGTCTGCGCTCCTCAGCCTGCCGACTATTCCTGCGTCCCTATCGACACCTTGCAAAGGATACCACACATGCGATTCTCCCACTGTCTGAGCCTCGTCGCCCTGCTGGCGGTCTGCAGTGCAGCCCAAGTGTACGCCGCAGACACGACTCCCGTCGCCATGGACGATGTTCTGACTCTCCAGATCCCGTCAAACTGGGAGAAGGTCAAACCGGACAACAATCTCCGCCTGGGACAATTCAAACTCCCGGCTGCGGAAGGCGAAACCGAGATCACCGAACTGGCCGTCTTCCCTCCCTTTGGGGGCTCCGTCAACGAAAACCTGATGCGCTGGGAAGGTCAGTTCTCAGGGGCCGAGAAGAAGTCCACCAAGGGGAAAACAGCAGATGGCAAGCCTTACTATCTCCTCGACCTGACGGGCACCTACAAGAAGCCAGACGGCCCGCCAATCCTGCGTAAAACAGTCGACAAACCAGACTACCGCATGCTGGCAGTCATCATCGAAACCACTCAGGGAAACTACTTCCTCAAGCTGACCGGACCTAAGAAATCCGTCGAAGCCCAGGTGGAAGCCTTCCGCAAGAGTTTTGGCGGCGATGCTTCCAAAGAAGAAGCGTACGAGATTAAGTAAGCTCTGCGATAATTACCGAAAAGCCTCGGCAGTTAACTCTGCCGAGGCTTTTTTAATTTAGTTGTCACACGAGCATGTATGCATGGTTTGGCATGTGTGGAAAAATGAACAAATGAACGAAACGCCTATTGATTGTTTTTACAGTGATGGTAATTTGGGGGAAATGGCCATTTAGCGTTGAACGGATTTCCTCTTTAGCATCATTTTTAGGAGAAAGCGTATATGAAGTACGCCGTTTTGATTGCTGCGCTGTGCTTTACTTCAATGGTCAATGCCGGTGAAAAGCGTAAGGTGATTTACCCTGGCGGTCGTGTTGTTTGGGAGGAAGCGAAACCGGCTTCTGTGACTCCAGTCTCAGCAACGACCACTCTGCCCGACCTGACTCACGGTTGTAAATGCGACCCCAATACCCCCGGGCAGTATTGCGATAATTGCAAGCCTGGCCTCAACAAGCCATCGATCGTTGATGTCGAGAATGGACAATGTCCTGACGGGAAGTCCTGTCTTGATCTGCCAGTCGATGTCATCGGCGAACTCGAAACTGAGCGTCACGACGAAAAGTTTTACATTCAATGTAAAGACTATTCGGACGTGAAAGTTGATGGTCCCAAACTTGTTACGCGGTGCAAGGAAACCAGAGAGTTCAAGACTCATTCCTACACGATCAAGTGCTGCAAAATTACGGTTTGTGTTCCCTGTAAAGACTGTAAAGAGATCACAGAAGAGTGCGAAATTGCGAAGATCGTTGCTCCAAAGATCAAGATCTGCAAACGTACTTCGACGGGCAAATATGATGTCTATGTCATCGGCGTGAAAGGCATGCCGAAAGAATGGATGCTGTTCCTGGATACCGATAAGGCAACCATTGATCAATACTTTGTTGGCAATGGCAACGTGGTGATCGACTTCTAGTCGTCATGACTTGATGGTCAATTTCTTATGGGAAAGCCTTGGTATTCACCAAGGCTTTTCTTTTTTGAGTATTGCTTACTTCAACAGCGCGTCACGCAGATCTACTTTCCAAGTCTCCGCCTGCGGGTCATAAATCCCGAATCCAGCCGCGAATTCCCAGTACGCCCACGAGATCTCATACTTCTTGGCCGTCTCGACGATCGCCTTCGTCCAGCGAATCCGGCTTGGCTGATCTGCTTTCGAATAGGCTCCAAACTCGCCTAAGAATAAAGGGCGGTGATTCGCTTTGCCCCACTCGGCGGCCAGTTTGAAATGCTTGTCGATAGCTTCTTTTTCTTCAGCGGTTCCCGTCCATTCGCGACGGATATTGCGGACATGCTCGGACGACCATTCTGCCCCCTGGTGAGTGAATTCAAACGGCAGATAGTAATGGAAGGTCGCGATGATCTGCGTGTCGTTTTCTGGCAACTTCAGCTTGGGGAGATCGCTGATCGAGTTCCAGTTTGGCCCGCCGACCATCAGAACACGCTTGGGATTCGATTCCCGGACAATCGCCAGTAAATCTGGGATCATCTTCAACCAGCGTTCGGCATTCAGTTGATCATGCGGCTCGTTGAGCAACTCCAACACGAGCGTATCAGGGGCGTCTGCAAACTCGCGTCCGATCTGGCTCCACATTGCCCGCAGACGAGGCCAGCTTTCTTCCGGATGTTCGTTGATCGAAGGGTCATGGTGAATATTCAGAACGACCGACAGCTTCGCATCCAGCGCCGCCTGCACCGCTCGTTTCACGCGCGCCATGAACTCCGGCTCAATCTGGTAGGGTTCTTCTTTTGCTGTGTGATAACCCCAGCTGACTGGAATCCGCACCGCCGTAAACCCCGCCTCCGCAATGATCGGGAAATAGGACTCTTTCAAAGTCAGCCCCCAAGCCCCTTCATACGGCGGCTCGAGCATGTTTCCCATGTTGACCGTCTTGGCGAGCGTCTTGTTGATCTCAAAAGCAGACCGCGATGTCTGATCCTCAGCGACGAGAGTCTGCACACAAACAAGCAAAATGACACAGGTCACGAACTGTCGAATCATAAACGGTCTCTATGTTAAATGGTCATTCTCTGGTTGGATCAGCGTGTGTTGATTCTATCGGTCGTTGAGAGACTTAAAGAGCAAAATCTGCCTTTGTGAGTGTTTCCTGCGCAAAAAAATGCCCCACCGAAACGATGGGGTGTCTGGGGCGTAGGGTGCTGGTGAGGCTCCGCGAACCGCACCAAATGGGCATTCAATTTCAAGTCGACGATGAACTGTACTGCCCATTTGGTGCGGTTCGAAGACTCACCAACACCCTACTTGCGCGATCAAACTTTGTAATAAGCCTTGTACCAATCGACGAAATTGCTGATTCCTGTTTCAATTGTCGTCTTCGGCTGGAATCCGACATCATTGATCAGGTCATCGACGTTCGCATAGGTTTCTGCGACGTCACCCGCCTGCATGGGCAGCATGTTGTACTCCGCCTTCTTGCCGAGTTTGTCTTCCAGGACATGAATCATGTGCATCAGCTCGACCGGCTGGTTGTTGCCGATGTTATACAGCCGATACGGGGCGTTGCTTGTCCCTGGATCGGGGGTCTTGCCGCTCCACTCAGGATTCGGCGTTGCGGTGTGGTCAGCCGTGCGAACAACCCCTTCAACGATGTCATCGATATAGGTGAAGTCCCTCAGCATCTTGCCGTGATTGAAGACGTTGATCGGCTGCCCGGCTAGGATCGCTTTCGTGAACAGGAACATCGCCATATCCGGGCGTCCCCACGGGCCATAGAC
>SXPC01000197.1 GCA_005778225.1 Planctomyces sp.
ACTCGATCCGGTCGATGAGCGCGGTCGCTTCCGCGATGAGATCTTCTCGCGGGCTTTCCTGTCTGGCCATTTGGAATCCTTCATCAATCGTTCACACTTGATCATTGATTGCGTGAATTTCTCGTCGTATCTTAAATGGATTCCTCTCTCGTGAAGGTGGGCCATTCGCATGTCGATCAAATTCAAATGTGGTCTTTGCGATCATAAAATGAAAGCTGGTGAGAAGTACATCGGCCGGAAGATTGATTGTCCGAATTGTGGCGGGTCAATCGAAGTCCCCAAGCAGACAGGGAAAAAAGCGCCCGTCAGTTTTACTGACGAGGATGACGTCGAATTCTTCGACGAGGATGATGAGGCGTTCGAAACAGCGAAGTTTTCCACGCCAAAGACATCGAAGCTGAAGAAACCCGCGACGACAGGGGAACGCGTCGAGAGAGTCCGCGGGAAGAAGCCGTCAGGAAAAAAGAAGGAAGAGGACAAGACGCCGAGCTGGGTTTTGGTTGGTGTCATCTGCGGCAGCCTTATGATGTTCTTGATGATGGGTGTCGGGATTTTCATGTTCGGGGGGAGTTTTGCATCCGGTCTGGACAAGATGGGCCAGGTGAAAGCACCAGAGACATTCGAGCATTTTCATCATGAGCACTGGGTTGGCATCGATTATCCGACGGGATTCAAAGTGACATCTGGCGGCGGGACGGGCGGGCTGCCGGCATGGATCAAGATCGAAGGGGAGGGGGGAGTCCAGATGCAGGTTCGTGAAGACCATGCCGCGGAAGCAATTGGAGATATTGCCCAGGCATCGCCAGCCGGTCCGATCGTGGTTGATGGCGCACTGCCCGTCAATGCAGGGCCAAGTGATCTCGATCCGGTCGCGTCGGTACACAGTTTCCTGAAGTTGAAAGTCGAGCCGGAATACAGTGGCTATGAAGAGCAGCCGATGGTGCCTGCGAAAGCCAAAATGGGGGACGCACGCTACTCGGAGTTCACGGCGTCGGGCATGGTCGGGAAGACGTACGGACTGCGCGGGACGGTCCTCGCGGGACCGAACGCCGTGAAGATCATCGCGACTTGCAGCAAGCGACAGTATGAAGCGTATAAGCCGGTGTTCGTGAAGATGCTGGAGTCGGTGGGGAATAATTGAACATGAAAAAAGTCCCGCATCGGCGTGGCACCGAGACGGGACTCTATCGTCAGCAGAAGTGATCTGGTCCTGTTATGTGTGGACGAGAGTCTGTTGCTTCATTTTTGGCAGTGGCTCGACCTTCAAGGGCTGCTCTTTGCGAGCCGACTCGAGGATCAGATCACACAGATACTGGACTTCGAGTGACAGCTGCGGGCGAGCGGTGTTGAGCTTGCCCGAGCGGATGTCGTCGCAGAAGTTCTCGATCATGTGGACGATGTGGTTCGTCTTCTCGAATTTGTGAGTTTCGGCTGCACCCTCGTTTTTGTGGGTCCAGAAGCGGTGCGAATCAACAAGCGGGTTGGGCTGGACGAAGTCGTCGCAGACGAGGGTTGATTCGGTGCCGCTGACTTCCATCCATTCGCGGAAGGTGGTGTCAAAGCCGCAGTCGAAGGAGGCCATGCGATTATCGGAGTACCACATGATGGCGGAGAGATTCATGTCGACATCGTTGTGCCAGCGGGCAGTCGCGTAGACACGTTCCGGCAGGCCTTTGAACGCGAGGATGGTCGCGCCGACGGTGTACCAGCCGAGGTCGTAGAGTGACCCGCCACCCATGTCACGATGGAGGCGAGGTTCCTTATCGAGTTCTGGAACCTGTGGCCAACAGAACGTAAACGCAGAGGTCATGCGTCGTGGTACGCCGAGCTTACCGGAGTGAATGTAGTCGAGCATCGCTTTGGTGCGCGGGTGGTGATGCCACATGACGCCGTCCATGAACTGAACATTGTGTTCGCGGCAGGCAGCCCACATTTCCTGGACTTCCGTGGAGGAAAGTGCGAGAGGTTTTTCGCAGAGAACGTGCTTGCCTTTTTCCGCGGCTTTAATCGTCCACTCGTGGTGCAAGTGCGGAGGGAGCGGGATGTAGACGGCATCGACATTGGGATCATCGAGAAGGGCTTCGTAGCTGGCATGAACGATGGGAGCGCCGTAGGTCTTCGCCCACTCCTGAGCACGGTTGATATCGCGAGCTGCGATGGCTTCCAGCTGACTTCCGCGGGCTTCTTTCATCGCCGGCGCGACTTTGGAGGTAATGCGAGCTGCTCCCAGAACACCCCAGCGGATTGGTTGGTCAGCTTTTGACATAAAACTTCGCCTTCAAGCTACAATAAGACAGTGACTTAAACACGTGCATTATGATTGATTTGATTTGTGTTTAAAGGGCTTTCTGCGAAATTTGGCGGTTTCTGTGCTGTAAAGCCGATGGATTTGCGACGTACTGGCTCTGCATGCAGAAAGTTAAGTGTTTATTTGTCAGTCGGTTACGGAAAGCTGGCGTGCGAGATGGGAATATGATTGCTGCGAAATCCGGCATCCTCTTTTGGGGCGACTTCGATTCTTGTCGAGGTCGTCCTATTTTGCGTCCAGGTGTCGACTGATTTCCTTGCGCAGCTCGCGGAGCTGAAACGGGTGCACGAGATGAGAAATTCTTTCGTGCTTGAGGTCGGACTCCGGGATCAGGCTGACTTGTTTGGGGCGAAGAATGAGAACGAGGTGGGAGTGTCCGTTGAGCGCGACGTCGCGGGTTCGTTTGAAGACGTCAGGCAGTTTGTTTTCGTACGCCTCGCCCGAAAGGACCAGGCAGTCAGGGGTATCGAGAAACATATTTGCGATCGCGTCATCGAGTTTCGTGAAGGTGGTGACCTGGAAACTGCGGCTTGTCAGGTATTGCTCGATGAGTTGGGCGCTGCTTTCCCGTGGTTCGATCAGCATGACGTGTGGCTGCTTCTCGACAGAGCCCTCAATGGGAAAGTCGGGCTTTGAATCGGGTGGCGAGCCATGCAGGGAGACGACAGGGTTGGCTTCAAGGAAGCGGTTCAGATCGAGAATCAGTTCGCCCGCTGTCTGATAGCGGTTGGCGGGATTAAAGCTCAACAGGCGATCGACCATATACGTGACTGGTCGAGGCAGATCCGGGTAGGCGATGGTCAGCGAGCGGATGTTGCTGTAGCGGGTAGCCTGTTTGCGTTCGGACTGCTCACGACTGGGTGGATAGGGAGGTTTGCCGGTGAGGAGTTCGTAGAAGATGGTGCCAAGGAAGAAGAGGTCGCTGCGCGGGTCGTTCTTCGGTGCTGCGGTGTGTTTTTCGAGTGTGGAGTACTCGACGGCGACCTGGAATCGTTCGTCTTCAATGTTTTTGAATTTCGTCTCATCGACCGCCAGTCCGAAATCAATCAGACGAGCCACACCTTTGGAACTCATCAAGACGTTGGAAGTCTTGAGATCGCGGTGGGTGCAGCCCTGTTTGAGGGCGTATTCCAGACCTGATGCGAGTTCAAAGATGATCTTACAAGCTTCGGAAGCCGCCAGTTTTTTACGAATCTTGATGAAGTCTTTGAGCGTGCCCCCTTCGACGAATTCCATCGTAAAAAAGTGATGCTCGCCTTCGTGGCCGATGTTGTAGATCGGGACGATGTTGGGATGCTTGAGCTTCTTGCCCATCTCGGCTTCTTTACGAAACAGCGAGACGGTCTCTTCGTCGGTCGCCCAGCGATTGCGGAGGACTTTGACTGCGATGATATTGCTATCGGGATCGGACGCCCGATAGACGCGGGCAAAACTCCCGGAGGAGTTCATGTAGAGAAGCTTGTTGCCGCCGAGGACGACGCCGGAGAAGTCGAGTTGTTTGATTCGCTCGACCTGATAGGGAGTGAGGATATCGCGTTTCTGGAGGGCATCGAGCAGGTCGATGCCCATATTGTCCCCCTTCTTGATGCCGGTCAGGCAACTCTGGATCTGTTCTTTGGTCGCCAGCTGGTAGCGAACAAGATCCTTGGCCAGTGAACGGAAAGATTGGATATCCATTGAAGAGGAGGGACTTAGATATGCGCGAGAGTGTGGATGGAAACTCTTGACGGAAGCTGCTGGTCTGGCCTTACCAGTCAGGCACGCGGGATGACCAGACGATCAATCAAAACCCGCTTCTGTGAGGGTAGCAATCACTCTGAGGCAGGGAAAGGGTAGAGTCCGCTAATCAGTGAGGAAAAAGAGGACACTTTCTTGGGTCGTAACGGTTATCGTGGCAACAAAAAAGCCCGGCTCTCTAGCATAGAGAACCGGGCTGCTTCAGTTGGATCTAGCGAAAAAGGAGATCCAAACGCGTGGTGGCTGTCCTGGTGAACAACCCGCCGACTGTCACCGTTCTAAGTGACGCCACCTCTTTCTGAAACATGGCTAAAGTCGTAATCCACGTGACCACCTCCTTTCAAAATAAAATCGAGTGAGTCGGAACTCTGCATCGCAAGCCAGCCGATGACTGGTTTCCGACGGGACGTCCTGTGCATTGCGTTATGCACCCGATAAACGAATTATTGTCACTGTGGGGAAATGAGCAAGCTCTTTTTTTCTAAAACGTAAAAAAGCTCGGACGGGAGATTTGGAGGGTTGAACTGGGGCTTGACACGGATCAAGATCTGTGGATCGATGAAAAGGACACCTTTTGATTGAATCACCCTTCCTGATTTTCTCCTGCCTGAGTGCCTGCTCGAGGACCCCGCCCATGCTGCGTAACGCGATGATGCTCGCTTTGGTGCTGATGCCGCTTCTCGTCCAGGCGCAGGAAAAAGAAAAGCGAACGAAGTACAACGTCCTGTTTCTGATGTGTGATGATCTCAACGTCGATCTGGGCTGCTATGGCCATCCGCTCGTGAAGTCACCACACATTGATGCGCTGGCGAAAGAGTCGGTGACGTTCGATCACGCATATTGCCAGTATCCGCTCTGTAGCCCCTCACGAACGTCGATGCTCACGGGCAAACGTCCTGATGAGACACGTGTTTATGACCTCCAGCTGCACTTTCGCAAGGTCCTGCCGGATGTCGTGACGTTGCCTCAGTACTTTATGGGTAAGGGCTATACCGTCTCGCGGATTGGCAAGCTGTATCACTATGGCGTTCCGAGTCAGATCGGAACCGATGGTCTTGATGATCCGGGATCGTGGCAGTCGAAGTTCAATCCCATCGGACGGGATAAAACAGACGAGAGTCAGGTCTTCTCTTTTGAACCAGGCAAGTATGGGGGAACGCTCAGCTGGCTGGCCGCTGACGGTGACGACAGCGAGCAGACCGACGGCATCGCAGCGGCGTATGCCTGTGACTGGCTGGAGAAGCATCGCGACGAGCCCTTCTTTCTGGGCTGCGGGTTCTATCGGCCGCATACTCCCTTTGTCTCGCCGAAGAAGTATTTCGAGATGTATCCGAAAGAGGAACTTGTCCTGCCTCAGGTTCCCGAAGGGCATGACTCTCGCGTGCCAAAGTTTGCGGTCGCGAATCGCAAGAAATATGAAGCCGACCTGACGGACGAAGATCGTTTGAATGTGCTGCAGGCGTATTACGCCTCGATCTCGTTTGCAGACGCCCAGATCGGGATCGTCCTCAATAAACTCAAAGAACTCGGATTGTGGGACAAGACGATTGTCGTGCTGACGAGCGATCATGGGTATCACATGGGCGAACACCATTTGTGGCAGAAGATGTCGGTGTTTGAAAAGTCGGCCCGGGTGCCGTTGTTGATTCATCATCCGGCATTTGCAAAGGATCAGCATGCGGAGAACTCGATTGTCGAACTGCTGGATCTGTATCCGACGCTGGTCGATGGCTGCGGCTATGAGTTGCCTGCGGGATTGAGTGGCACGAGCCTCGTGCCTGCCTTAAGAGATCCGACGAAGACAGCGAAAAACTACGCGATCACTCGCGTCAATCGTGGCAACAACGCACAAGGCTTTAGTCTGAGAACGCCGCAGTATCGATATACCGAGTGGCGGACCAGGGAAGGTATTGAGCGTGAGCTTTACGATCACTCCCGCGATCATGACGAATATGTGAATCTGGCAAACGAGCCGAATCAGAAAGGTGTGATGGAAGCTTTGTCATTACAAATGAACTCCATTCTCCAGCGTCAGACGATTCCGCCCGAAACATTGAAGAAGCCCAAAGGTTAGTTTGAATTACGTACGCCGTTCGCGTAAACCTTTTCTTGACCGACATCCTGCCTTGTATGCCCACCTTGAGCGAGTGTTGTTTATGAAGTCCTGCCTCAACTTTGCCATGTTCGCCAGCCTCTTAACCTGCTCGACTGTTCATGCAGAAGACTGGCCGAGCTGGCGTGGTCCGCGTCACAATGGCATCTCGACAGAGGCAGGGATCGCGACGAAGTGGTCTCGCACGGAGAACGTCGCCTGGAAGGTGCCGCTGCCAGGTCCTGCGGGCGCAACGCCGGTTGTCGCGGGAGATCATATTTTTCTGACGAGTGTCGATGAAGCGGGGCAGAATCTGCTGCTGATCTGCATCGGTACGGATGGCAAGGAACTTTGGAGCAAAGAAGTCGCACAGGGCAATTTGGTGGCCCGTGGCGATGAAGGCAATTCGGCTTCACCCTCTCCGGTGACCGATGGCAAGCATGTCTGGGCGTTCTTTGGTGACGGGACGCTTTGCTGCTATGACTTCGATGGAAAGGAAATCTGGAAGTACAACCTGCAGAAGAAATATGGCGAGTTTGATATTCAGTTCGGCATGCCGACTTCACCCGTTCTCTATAACGGGGTCCTCTATCTGCAGATCATGCATGGCAACATGCGGACTGCTGATCCGGGCGTTTCTTATCTCCTGGCTGTCGATGCGAAGACCGGAAAAGAGCTTTTCAAAACAGACCGTCCCAGCGATGGCGGCTATGAAACCAAACACGGCTATGCCTCCGCGATGCTCGCGTTCACGGAGAAAGAGCCGATCATCATGATGCACGGAGCGGACTACATCTCTGCGCACAGCCTCAAGGATGGTCATGAGTTCTGGCGAGCTGGGAATTTCCAGCCCGTCGAATACGACAAGTTCTGGCGTTTCGTTTCGTCACCCTCTGCAAATGAAGGTTACATCGTCGTACCAACCTGCAAGAAGGGCCCGACCATTGGCTTGAAGATCTCCCAAGATGGGAGTGAGTACAGCGAGTTGTGGCGTTATGACAAGACGCCCGATGTTCCCTCTCCATTGATCAAAGATGGCCTGGTTTATCTTTGCAAAGAAGACGGCAATCTGGTCTGCCTGGAAGCCGATACGGGCATCGAAGTTTACGGCCTGCAGCGAACACACCGCCAGCGCCACCGCGCTTCACCTGTCTACGCCGATGGCAAGATCTACCTGACCGCTCGCGACGGGCTGGTGACGGTCGTCAAAGCAGGGAAAGAATTTGAGATCCTCGCTCAGAACACACTTGCGGATGACAGCGACCCCGATGAATCAATTTCGTCGTCGCCAGTGATTTCGAACGGGACACTGTACCTGCGGAGTTACGATCATCTGTGGGCGATTCGGGAGAAGTAGTCCAACTGGACCTGCGATCTGAAAGCCGAAAACAACAGATCCGAGTCGCTTGACTGGTCATACCAGTGGCGTTATCCTGTGCAACCTTAGTATCGGCAGGCTCTTTTCGCTACACTGGGTTCTCACCAAACACGGTGACGTCGGCGTCTTCCAAGTTCGTTTCGCCACCAGGCTTTTGATCACTCATACTCACTCAAGGAATTGCGATTCCAATGTCCAAGAAGAACGACATCGGCCTCATCGGTCTGGCTGTTATGGGCCAGAACCTCGTATTGAACATGGCCAACAATGGCTTCAATGTCTCGATTTACAATCGGACGACAACTGTCACCGACGATTTCGTCTCCAGAATCACTGGAATGGGCCCGGATTTCGTCCATGCTGATACTCACAGCCGGGTTCACGGTTACCCGTCACTCGAAGAGTTTGTCGAGTCACTGGAAAGCCCACGACGGATCATGATCATGGTCAAAGCTGGCAAGCCAGTTGACGCGGTCATTGGCCAGCTCAAGCCGTTGCTCGCCAAGGGCGACATCATCATTGATGGTGGTAACTCAGACTTTGTCGACACGAATCGACGTACCAAAGAACTGCGAGAAGAAGGCTTCCGCTTCATCGGGACCGGCGTTTCCGGCGGTGAAGAAGGAGCTCTCAAAGGGCCTTCGATCATGCCTGGCGGACACGAAGAAGCCTGGCCGTTCGTTAAAGAAATCTTCCAGAAAATCTCTGCCAAAGTCGGCCCGAACAACGACA
>SXPC01000198.1 GCA_005778225.1 Planctomyces sp.
CACCTGATCCTCGACCGCGAGCGGTTGCACCAGTCGCTGCGTCATCCCACGCACGCGCAAGTAGTCCCGATAAAGCCGTCCCACAGCTTCGACTCGATCTTCAACACCGATACTCATCGTCTACCTCAGTGATCTCTGTGCCTTCTATGGCAAATCATTCTCTCATGGCGTCAGATACAACACCGCAAAGTACTCCCGATCATCCGTCCAATACCTTCGCAGCAATAATCCCGCTTCTCGTGCCATCTCGCGGAACCCGCCGATGGTGTACTTGTAAGAATACTCCGTCCGGATCAGTTCGCCTGCTTCCAGAGAGAAAACATGATTCCCAATTGCGATTTCCTGCTCGACCAGACTTTCAATTGCGATCTCGATCCGGCCCAGTCTCTGATTGTAGACCGCATGGTGCTCGAAGCCATCATAATCAAGTCGCGCCCCCAGTTCCCTTTGCATCCGCAGCAACAGATTTAACGTGAAGTCTCTTGTTACCCCTTCGGCATCGTTGTAGGCATCGTGCAGGACCAGCGAGTCTTTCTGCAGATCGATCCCGATCAGCAACCCTCCACGTCGGTCAATCATCTGACGCACATTGCTCAGCAGCGCGACTGCTTCCTCTGGCTGGAAATTACCGAGCGTCGACCCCGGAAAGTAAACCACTCGTTTTTCCACTTCGATATTCGAAACGGGAATCTCAAATGGCTTCGTAAAGTCTGCAGAAACAGGCAGGATTTCAATCTCTGGATAAGCATCCTGCAGCCGACCAGCGGTCTCGAGCAGATGATCTCCCGAAATATCGACCGGTACATACGCGGCGGGCATCTGTAAATGGTCCAACAGCATACGAGTTTTCAGACTGCTACCGCTGCCATATTCGATCAGCATCGACCGGTTGCCAATACGGGCTGCCATGGCAGGGCCGTATTCCTGCATAATCGCCAGTTCCGTCCGCGTGACGTAATATTCCGGCGTCTCACAAATGGCGTCAAATAGCTGTGACCCGCGTTGGTCATACAGATACTTGCTCGGAATTCGTTTTTGCTGTCGTGTCAGACCTGAGACGATGTCTTTGTAAAACTGCTGATGTTCACGTTCTGCATGGAGCTTCACTAACGCTTGCGGACTCATGGAGCGAATACTTTCACGAGGGATTTCGGCCTTCTGCTCACCATCCGTGTGAACAGCCTGACGCGCGACGGCCTGACGGGTTTGAGCTCACAACGACTTCCAAAATGCCATTCTTGGAGTTAGTCGGAAAATGGGGTGCGAGCTTTCACATGTTTTGCGTTTTCATGCAAATTCATTGCCATTATCCTCAAGTGTCAAGATTCGTTGACTGATTCACGTTCTCGACGCGTTGTATCTCCTTAACAGATACGGGCATGAGGTGGATCGCGGTCGCTTTGATTTGTGCGATAATGGGGATGCCCGGCGCGAGCTGCAGTTCTTCAGCAGCATGACGAGTGACCAGCGCGGTCAATAAATGACCGATGTCAACCTGCACCTGCTTGAGCGCTCCCGCGTCCTCGATCGAATGCACTTTTCCCCTCAGCTGATTGCGAACACTTGTCACATCGACCGGCTCTGCTGACCGCCTCAAGGTGACATCCTCTCCTCGAATACACACATGCACCCGCTCTTGTGCGTCCTCGGGGCAAACAGCCAGGAACTCCTGTTCCGCAACTTTCACGACAGCCATCCCGGCTTCTCTTCGCGTGATGACTCCCGTCAGGATCGTCTCGACTCCCAGCATCCGCGCGACATCCACATGCTGCGGGCTCGAAAAAACGTCTGCCATGCGCCCCTGCTGCAGGATTTCGCCGTCCTTCAAGACCGCCAGGTGCGTCCCCAGCGCGATTGCTTCTCGACGGTCATGGGTCACCATAATCACCGGCTTTCCGAACGCTGTGAATAACTCTCTTAACTCCGTCCACAGCTTTTCCCTTAATAGCGTATCCAATGACGACAACGGCTCATCGAGCAGCAACACACGAGGCTTAACGATCAAGGTTCTCGCGAGCGCGGTTCTTTGCTGCTGCCCTCCAGAGATCTGATGCGGGAGACGCGCTGCGCATTCGCTGATCCGAAATCTCTCCAGATACTCCCCGACGAGACGGCGCCGCTCTGCAGGGTGGATCTCTCGAAGCCCGTACGCGACATTTTCAAACACCGTCAGATGAGGAAAGAGGGCATGCTGCTGAAACAGCAACCCGATTCTCCGTTTCTGCGTAGCAATATCGATTCTCCCGGCTGCATCAAACCACACATCGTCGCCACACGCGATCTTCCCACGATCCGGCTTCGTCAGGCCAGCAACACAGCGTAGAACCGTCGACTTTCCAGACGCAGACGGCCCAAAGAGAATCTGCACTCCCGCTTCCTCGGCAGGCATTGAGAACGCCGCTCGGATCACAACGTCACTTGAATACGCCTTCTCGAGATTAACCCGCAGCAGATCATTCATCGCAGCCACCCTCTTGGCCGCCACGCCTGAATGACCACCAGCAGGGCGATCGACACTGCCACCAGCATCATCGCCGACTGATTCGCCTGCTGATACTGTAGCCCCTGCACATCATCATAAATCGCCAGCGCCACCGTCCTTGTGCGTCCTTCCACATTCCCGCCCACCATCAGGATGACACCAAACTCTCCCATCGTGTGTGCAAATGTTAACGCCATGCCGCTCACGATCCCCGGCCACGCCATCGGGATCACGACGCGACTAAACGACCTCCACGGCCCATCCCCTAAGCACGCTGCGGCTTCAAGTAATTCCTCTTCTACTCCACGAAACGACGCCACCATCGGCCCTAGCATGAACGGGATATTCGCCATCAGCGAGGCCACGAGAATCCCCACGAACGAAAACGCAAGCGTTTCCCCCGTCATCTGTGTGTACCAACTCCCCGGCCAACGCTCCGGCCCCATCACCATCAACAGGTAAAACCCCAGCACCGTCGGCGGCAAGACAAGCGGCAGTGACAGAATCGCTTCAATGATCGAACGCCCGGGAAACCTCGCCCGCGCCAGCCACCATGCCAACGGCAGGCAGACCATCAGCAAAACGAGTGTCGTACTCATCGCGAGCGCCAATGTCACTGTCCATTCGGACGACGGCATCTATGGCTCCTCCGGCGGAGCAAATCCGTACTTGGCCAGTTCCGCCCGCGCCTGATCGCTCGTCAGATACGCCTCGAAACTACCTGCTGTCTCGTAGTCACCCTTGGATTTGATGATCACCCCTGCCTGGATCAACGGCGGATAGGCTTCCAGCGGCACATCCACAAACCACCCCGCCTTCATCATCTCCTCTGACATCGCCAGCGACTTGGCAATCAATCCCACCTGAGCCGTTCCACTTTGAGCAAACTGAGCCGCCTGTGCGACATTCTCTCCGAACACCAGTTTGTCTTTGAGTGTTTCCTCCAGCTGAAAATACTTGAGCGCCGCTATCGCTGCCCGGCCATACGGTGCATGCTGGGGATTCGCTATCGAGACATGTTGTATCGAAGGATCCTCCAACACTTTCAACCCCGCTCCAGCGAGATCCAGCTTCGACGAGTTCGACACCCATATCACCAGATGCCCTCGCGCATACGGAAACGGCTGATCGCTCAGCGTCTTCCCAGCGTCAGTCAACTTCTGGGCATACTTCTCATCTGCCGAAAGAAAGATGTCAAACGGCGCCCCATTCTCGATCTGAGCCAAGAGGGTCCCTGACGCCCCGAAGGTCAATTCCAAGGTCGTCCCCGCATGAGACTTCTCAAACGCCTCTTTCACAACAGGCAACGCAAACCGCAAATCCGCGGCGGCCGCGATTTTTAGAGTACGGAGTTCGCGAGCTGCCTTTTCTGGGCGTTCACAGCCAGTTAACAAAATTAAAAAGGTTGTCAGTAATACGAGACGCGTAGTAACTATCATGGCGAAATTCGGACTGAATCTTCGAGAAATCTCATAAATAGACGGGATCGTAACACGGAAGGTTATGATCGCCTCTGAGAATCTCGCCGCCAAGTCGCTCGAAGTAAAATGCTCGTGTCCATTCGTCATTTTTTCTCAACCGATGAGCGACTTGAGTAACCGCGTTGATAAATCCATACATGGAGAAATCGCTGGCTTGGTCAAATGCTTCCTGGATATCGCACTGCTCATTCACATCAATCAATCCTTGAGCATTGAGATGACAAAGCAATTCGTACGGCGTCACGATCATTTGATCAATGGTTGCTCGAAAGCGAGCCAGATCCGTATCGACACCCGGTCCATCAAATGATCGCTGGATAACATGTGACAGCTCGTTTTTCCATTTTGATGTGAGGTCTGTCGTTGAGATGGACGCACTCTGACCGCGATCGAGTTCGATCAACGCACCATTTGAGCATTTCACGCGATAGAGCCGACTGCATGCCAATGACTCCATCTCGCCTGCCTCACTGTGCTGCAAGTAGAATCCCGCTTTGACCTCGTCGTCGATAGATCCCTCCCCAGGTTAGTCGCAACGACAGCCAAGTGAAGCCGCCCCTGATCCTCTTCACAATGATCGATCGCCATCTTCCATGGAACATTTTGAAGACAGTCGACTACGTGATCCAGCAATTGGAGTGTTGTCACATTTTTCGAAGTTTGAACACACGGGCGAGATTGCAGTACATCACGAATATCAGGCAAACCACCATCAAATGTGGTGTTACTGAAACGTTGAAACGGAAAAAGCGAGTAGCGCATGACAACTCCTTGACCCCAATAGCAATCGTGTTCCTGTAGCCCCAGTGTGCAGGTCAGCAAACGTGAAGTCAAATTGAAAAAGGGCAAGTCGCGTGCATTGACTGCACGCGACTTGCCCTCCGGGAACTTCAAAAAGTTATCTTTTACGCTGATTACTTCTTGCGCTTGTAGTAGTCTGACTTCGGATCCCCCGCGGACATCAGATAGCCTGTCAGGTCTCGCAGCTCTTCCGGGCTGAGATTGTTGATCAGTTTCTCTGGCATCTGAGAAATCGGCGATGGCTCTTTGACTTCGATTTCGTCAGCAGAGACGACGACTTCTTTCGCATTCGGGTCGGAAGGATAGATGACGAACTTCCCATCGCGCTCCACGACCAGCCCGGTGTACTGCTGCCCGTTAGTCAGGATGACAGTCGTGGACTGATACTGATCCGAAATATTCTTGCTCGGTTCGACGATCGACTCAATCAGATATTTAGCATCGAACTTGTTCGCGATCGTCGTCAGGTCAGGGCCGACATCCCCGCCCAGGCCAGCGAAGCGGTGACATTTTCCACAGGTCGTTGCGAAATACAAGTTACGACCACTTTCATAGTTGGCATTGTTCATGCCAGCCTTATTGATCGCGCTCATCGCTTCTGGAATCGTCCACTCCCGCCCTGGCCCCTTCGGCTGAGTGACTTCGAAATCAGGCTGAGGCTGGAAGGATTCACCTGAGAGATCGGCCAAAGCCGCACGAACGTCGTTGGTTGTATTCCCCAGGAAATCATCTCGAATCAGCTTCAGATAACCAGGATAGCTCGCACCACCGGAAACTTTACCCTGTGCATTCAGGAACGTCAGGAAGTCGCGACGTTGAGACATCGTCCATCCGGTCTTCTGGTTTTTGAGATAATAAGCCAGTCGCAGACCAAACAGATCCGGCGGATTCTTGAACATCTCTTGAATCGTGCCGCCATAATGTTTGTTGTTCTCCAGTCGCACGACCCAGGATTCCAGCGGAGCCCGCTTTCGATCAACCAGCAGCGCGACACCTTTCTGAGCAATGCCAGGAGCATTGACCGCCACCAGCAGCTTGATGACTTCGGCCTGAATCCGAGCATCCGCATCAATGCTTTCGATCATCGGCTCAATCTGGGCAATAATCGCTTCTCGGGTCTTCGCATCAGGGAGCCCGATGCGACAGAAGGCGACGTCATAAGCTCTGAGCAGCCCCAAAGCCTGCATCGTCGTCAGCGACTTAGGATTCAGCTTCAGCAGCGTTCCGAAGACAAACGACTGTTGGTCTTTCGTCCCAACACGAGCCAACGCGATGGCAGAAGTGATCTGAGCCTGAGGCCGAGTCTCGCTGGCGACTTTCGAGGCCCACTGCTCAACCGGTTGTGCTTCAATCGCAACGCGAGCCGCGTATCGCAGGACGCGGTCTTCGCTTGCCAGCAACGGCCAGGCCGCTTCAATCGCAGCCGGATCGAAGACACCGTGATACTTCTCAATCGCTAAACGTTGCTCGCGCATCTTCTTGACATCTGCAGAAAGCGGAGATGTCGGAGCAGCCAGACTACCTGTTCCGACATAACTCACGCGGTACAACGCTGAGGTCGCGCCTCGTCCGCCCGTCGTAAAATACAGATTTCCATCACTGCCGACAGCCGCATCGGTCACCGGCAAAGGACTGCCGTTCAAGAACGGTTCGAGGACAGCCTTGTAACTGCTGCCTGAAGGTTCAAGGTGAGCCGCATAGATTGTCCCGAACGTCCAGTCGAGTACATAGATTGCTTCCTGGTACTTGGTCGGGAACTTCAGACCCTGGCCAGAAACGACTCCTGTCGGAGAACCTGGACCGATATCGAGAATCGCTGGCAGCGTATCCTCGTAATAGTCAGGACTCTTATGTGAGCCGCTGCGCCATCCAAAATCCGAGCCGCTCGTCGCATGGAGAATGCGAGTCGGACGATAGAACGGCATGCCGAAATCCCATTCCATGTCGGCGTCATAAGCAAACAGATCGCCATGGCGATTCAGCGCGATATCGTACGTGTTGCGGAACCCCATCGAATAGAGTTCGTGCGACTTGTCTTTCAAGTGGAACTTCGTGATGAAGCCCCCGGGAACCAGAATCCCACGGGCATGGCCGCGAGGGTCCCAGTTGCGTGGAAACAACTCATCTTCTGCATACGCCTTCACGCGATAGCGAGCCACATCCGCTGGCAAGTGACTGTGGTTCCCGGCCACCAGATAGAATCCATCCCCTTCGTTATTATCGATGATGGCGTGCGTTCCGTGTTCTCCGCTGCCAGTTGCAGATGGGAGTTTCTCAACTTTGTCGAGCTTCCCATCGCCATTGCTGTCAAAGGCCCGGTGCAGTCCCGTTGGCTGCCGGTCGAAGTAGAGACTTCCCTCATGCATCAACAGCCCTTGAGCACCGGTGATATCGAGTTCAATCTTCTCGACGACAGGTTCGCCCGCAGTGTTGAAGGTAATATGGTAAATGCCTTTATCCTGTTGATCACTGGCGATCAAACCATCTTTGCCGTCCGAACAAAGAGCAACCCACGAGCCTTGCTCATCCTTCGGGACATCATAAATGCGTTCGACTTTAAAGCCGGCCAGTGTCTCAATCACTTCCGCATACGGCTCGTTCGAACCAGAATCGCTGCCAGGAATTCCCCAGGGCTCTCGTCCAATCAGACCCATCTCGCGAGAAGGCTTCCCCCAGTTCGCTTCCACAGTCTCCTTGTTCAGATCATTCCCGCCGCCGACGTGATGCAACCAGGTTTTATCCGAAACCAGCGTTGCAGTCTTGCCGTCATCGGTTTTTACAGACAACTTGAAAACAAAAGCCGCCACTCCTTCCTCGTTTTTGCAATCCGCAGTAATGAGGTTCTTGCCTGCCTTCAGAAAAGACTTCACATCTTTCGTCGTCGGCGTCTGCCATTCGTCAGACGTGGCAACCTTTTTGCCGTTGATGAACAGAGTGATAATGTTATCGCAGCTGACGTACAGCTGGGTTGATACCGGTTTGCCAGTCAGTTCGAGTTCGTGTCGAAACTGAACCGCGTCGGGATTCTCGTCCGCCCAGATCCAGTTCGGCTCAGGATCCTTACTCACAAAGTCCGCTGGCTTCTGGCCGCGAGCAGCTGGCTTGACAGCAGCAGTCTTTGTCTCTGCTTTGGCGACTTCTTCCAGAACCTTCGCCCCGTCTTCTTTCGAGAGTGGACGATATTTGACGCTCTTGATCTCGACTGTCATCTCAGGGCCAGCATGCAGTTGAATTCCAAGAACTCCTTGAGCTGTTGCTTCGGGCTGTTCATCAGTCACATCAATCGTTGTGACGCCATTGACCTGATGGATCAGTCGATTGCCAACACCAATCACGCGATACGTGTTGAACTCTTCTGCCTCAAACTGTGGCGTCTTGGGCATTTCCCGAGTGACTTTGAGTTTCCCGCCAGCAGGCAGCGTCCCCTTCTGTCCGCGAGTTGCGATGATCCCTCGTCGCTTTTCGTCATACATCATCCCCAGATACTCAGGAGCAGGGTGAATATCGCATTGATATCCTTTGAGGACATCAGGCGTTCCGACCGTCTCGCTTCGATACTGGATCCCGCTGTTGTTTCCCTCTGCACGAATTTCTGCGACGAGTTCGAAATCCGCCAGTTTCCCGTCCTGCCAAACGAGGAACGTGTTCCCCTTGATTGGTTTACCGACCGACGTCCCGACGATCTTGCCATCTTTGACGGACCAATGCCCCTCAAGACCTTTCCATCCAGTCAGATCTTTGCCGTTGAAAAGATTTTGAAAGTCATCCGCAATCGCGAGCGATGGCAACCCGATCGCAAGCATCAAGGCGAGAGCAAAACGCATAAAGTGACCTTGTCTGGAGGAGCAAAACAAATGGGCTCTATCAACTGAAAACATTGGCAAAGGTCGGCTGCAACAAACGGCCTGTCTTCCCAAAGACTCACATCAATCCTGCGAACCTATCACAGCGAATTGTGAAAATACACGTCATCACTGCAAAATGCCGCATTTAGACGTATAAAAAAAGCTCCATAGGAATACAAGCAAGGTTTTCGCTTTTCGGTATTATTTCAGCATGATTTGGCCACGGCAGGCTTCGATCCGTCAACGAAATTCGATATATTCAGGTGTCGTTCCATTTTCATAACCACGCATCTTCAGGAATGCTCATGCGCAGTGATAAGAATTTCCACGGACAAACGCTCGTCTCGGAAAGCAAAGTCGCAGACACCACCAAGCGACTCCTCGATGAAGGCCAAGGCATCCTTCGTCTGACCCCGACCTGGGTTCCTCGCAGCTTCCTTCACCCTGGCAAGAGAATCAAACTCGCCCCCAATGATTACTACGCCTACGGCGGCGACCGCGGCGGGATCGATGAACGCTGGTTTGCCTCGACGACCGACGCCGCCAACGAAGGCCGCGTCTGGCACGAAGGTCAATCCTTCGTCGACAACGGCGATACCGTCATGCTGTTCAAAGAAGCGATTGCCTCGGCTCCCGAAGTCCTCATCGGGAAGTCTTTGTGGAACGAATACAAGCGCTGGCCGGTCTATTCCAAATTCTTTGACAACATGGGCCCGATCCCACACCACTTCCATCAGGCGGCCAAAGACGCCAAGCTCGTCGGCCAGGAAGGCAAGCCTGAGTCATACTACTTCTCGCCTCAGATGAATAACGTCGATAACAACTTCGCTTACACCTTCATGGGTCTGGAACCGGGCACAACCAAAGAAGACCTCAAGAAGTGTCTGGCGGACTGGAACAAGGGCGATAACGGCGTTCTCGATCTCTCCAAGGCTTATCGCCTCAAACGCGGTACTGGCTGGCTGATTCCTCCCGGCGTGCTCCATGCTCCTGGTTCTCTTTGTACCTACGAACCACAATGGGGCTCGGACGTCTTCGGGATGTTCCAGTCGCTCGTCGAAGGACGCGTCGTTCCATGGTCTCTGCTTGTCAAAGACATGCCCAAAGAGAAGCATCAGGACTTCGACTTCATCATCGGCCAGCTCGACTGGGAGAAGAACGTCGATCCGAACTTCAAGCAGAATAACTACGTCGAGCCGATCGTCGATCCGGCCAACTCGGGGTCAGGCTACACCGATCGCTGGATCGTCTACGGCACCGTCGACGGACAGCTGTACTTCAGCTCGAAGGAGATGACCCTCGAGCCAGGCGCTAAGTGCACCATCAAGGATCACGGAGCTAGCGGCTGGATCACCGTCCAGGGAACCGGCAAGATCAACAGCCTCTCTCTGGAAACTCCAGCGATGATCCACTTCGGCGAGAAAACCTCCGACGAAGTCTTTATCAGCAACCAGGCCGCCCTTGCCGGTTACACGATCGAGAACACCGGCACCGAACCACTCGTCGGCCTCCGCTACTTCGGTCCGGAATCGCATCCGCACATGCCGGAGATTAAAAGAACGTAATTCGGAATTCGGAATTGGTAGTTCGCCGGACGCTTCGCTCAATAAAGCCTCAAAATGGAATAGGTGGCTGGGATCATGTTTGTTAGATGATCCCAGTTTTTCCAATCCACCCTCTCACTCCGGCGATAGCTGATCGGGTAATTCCGAATTACGAATTACCAATTACGGCGCATTGAAAACACGAAAGACTCCCACTCCCAAGAGGACTCCCGATATGTCATCCACCCACCAGTTCCCCAAGCTCCACAATGCAGCCTGGCCAGGCGTCGTCGGCAAAGGGCCCGATTCGGAGCCGCCGATTCCGCTCGAAACCATGATCGAGTACACCGCGAACGCCAAGGTTGATGGCGTCGGCTTCGACGGGGTCGACCTCTTCCTCTTTGATCCACACATCTCCATCGACGCCACCGACGACGACATCAAAAAGGTCGCTGACATGGTCGGCAACAAGGGACTCGTCATCGGCTCCGTCGTCGCGCCGGTCTGGGGACCGACTGGTGGCGGGTCAGCGATGGGATCCGAAGCTGACCGCAAGCAGTTTGTCACACAGGTCGAGAAGGCCTGTAAGATCGCCAAGAAGTTCAAAGACCTCGGCATTCGACATTACGGCGTCGTCCGGATCGATTCCTCCGCCAGCCCTCATGACTGGGCCGAAGGTGATTCTCTGGCAAATACCAAACTCATCGCCCAGACGTTTCGTGAAGCCTGCGACGTCGCGGATGGCTACGGCGAACGTCTCGCGGCGGAAGGGGAAATCTGCTGGGGCGGGATGCACGGCTGGAAGAAGATGGTCCAACTCCTCGAACTGACCGACCGACCGAGCATCATCGGCTTCCAGGCGGATATGGCTCACACGCTGCTGTATCTCCTCGGATACAACGCCCCCGAAGATGCCCTCCTTCCTCAAGACTACGACTGGAAGGACCGCGCGAAGTTCGAAGCCGCCCTTAAGACGCTGACGAACGCCCTTCGCCCCTGGACGATCGACTTCCACGTCGCTCAGAACGATGCGACGGTCTTCGGCTCCGGCAGTCATGATAAGACCGGACGTCACTGCCTGCCGAATGATCCCAACGGCAAGCTTAACATCGCCCACGATGCGGGCTATTGGCTCCGCGATTCCCACGGCGGCCTGACTATGGCCTTCCGACACATCTGCTGGGACGGCTGTATGTTCCCCAACGCCACCATGAGCAAACCCGAAACCTGGAACTCCATCCTCAAAGCCATGATCAGCGTCCGCAACGAACACGGCTGGTCATAGAAATTAGTAATTGGGAATTAGAAATTAGCCGGAGGCTTCGCTCAATTGAAGCCTCATCGCGAAAGGGGTGGCTGGGGTCAGGATATCTAGCTGACCCCAGTGGATTCCAAGCCAAACTCCCACTCCAGCGAAGCGGATCGGCTAATTTCAAATTTCTAATTCCCAATTTCAAAACATCGTCAATCCACCCCACACTTTCGCCATTCGCGCCACCAACCAAGGACCTCCCCCATGTCAAAACCTGTCCGCATCGGTCTCATCGGTCACGGCTTCATGGGCCGTACCCACTCCAATGGTTACGCTCAAGCTCCTCACTTCTTCAAAACCGAACACACGCCCGTCCTGCAGGTTGTCTGCGGACGCGACAAAGAAAAGACGCAAGCCTTTGCTGATCAGTGGGGCTATAAGCACATTGAAAGCGACTGGAAAGAAGTCATCAAACGCGATGACGTCGACGCTGTCGATATCTGCACCCCCAACCACCTGCATGCTGAGATCGCGATCGCCGCAGCAGAAGCGGGCAAGATGATCCTCTGCGAAAAGCCACTCTCGATGAACGCAGCGGAAGGCGAAAAAATGGTCGCCGCCGTCGAGAAGGCCAAAGTTCCCAACACCGTCTGGTACAACTACCGACGGGTACCCGCCGTGATGCTGGCCAAGCAGCTGATCGACGAAGGACGTCTGGGGAAAATCTTCCACTACCGCGCTCAGTTCCTTCAGGATTGGACGATCTCCGCAGACCTCCCGCAAGGCGGGGCAGGGCTGTGGCGTCTTGATTCTGCCGTCGCAGGTTCCGGCGTTACCGGTGACCTCCTGGCACACTGCATCGACACCGCGGTTTGGCTGAACGGCTCGATCACCAGTGTTACCGCGCTGACCGAGACCTTCATCAAAGAGCGCACCCATACCGAGACCGGCAAGAAGCAATCCGTCACCATCGACGATGCTTGTTCTTTCCTGTGCCGCTTCGAAAACGGCTCTCTGGGGAACTTCGAATCGACCCGTTATGCACGCGGCCACAAAGCCCTCTACACCCTCGAGATCAACGGTGAAAACGCCTCGATCCGCTGGGACCTGCATGACCTGCATCGCCTGCAGTACTTCGACTACAAGAACGATTCCATCATCCGCGGCTGGCGCTCTATCCACGTCACCGATGGCGACCAGCCTTACATGGGCAACTGGTGGGTTCCCGGCCTGCAAATCGGCTACGAACACACCTTCATCCATCAGGTCGCTGACTTCATGAAGTCTCTCGACGAAGGCAAACCCTGCAGCCCGACCTTCCGAGATTCCCTCGAAACTCAATACGTCGTCGACGCCGTCCTCAAGAGCGCCAAAGACCACCAATGGGAAGCTTCTAAGTAAAGGTTCTTAAGGCGAGCGGGGGGTGTGAACCCCCTGTCTTTCACGATAATGGATAGTCTGGGTTGTCCCAACCCGGACGGCGCAGCCGCAAGAAGCACGAACGAGCGCGCAGCGGACGCCTACTCGCCATTGATGTTTCTTTTCATGCCCCGGGTTGGGACAACCCGGGCTACCCGCTGATTAACGCCTGTGCGACAGGGATCTTCTATGAGCACCGCTCGCCAACTCTCCTGGACTCTCATCGACGACACCTCCACGGATCTCCCCGCCGAAGTCACCTACACCGCTGGCGAAACTGCTCCCGACAAATGGTCCATCCAGCTGCGCACCCTCCACGGCGGCAAGCGGGAGGGAGTCCAGGTCGTCGAAGTCCACAACGGCGCGATGACCCTCATCATCATTCCCACGCGTGGCATGTCTCTGTGGAAAGCCTATGCCAAAGGGGACAACTGCGAGCCTCTCGAACTCGGCTGGCGATCTCCGGTTCGCGGTCCTGTTCACCCATCATTCGTCCCTGTTCATGCCCCCAACGGCATCGGCTGGCTCGATGGCTTCGATGAACTCCTCGTCCGCTGCGGACTGGAAAACAATGGCCCACCCGTCATTGACGAGCAGGGGATTCTCCAACTCCCCCTCCACGGCCGCATCGGCAATCTCCCCGCTCACCATGTGACCGCGACCGTCGATCTCGATGCCCAAACGATCAACATCACCGGCATCGTCGACGAAACCCGCTTCCACTTCCAGAAGCTGCGACTCACTGCTTGCGTCACCATCCCCTTCGGACAGACCTCATTTATCATTAATGATGTCATCTCAAATCTCTCGACCCTGCCAGCCGAGAGCCAATTACTCTATCATTTCAACGTCGGCGAGCCTCTACTCGATGCCGGTTCGACGATCGAGGTCAACGCCAGCCAGGTCCTGCACCAGAAGCTCGGGATCAACATCCCCGAAGACTGGGCTACCGTCCCCGCGCCGCAGGCTGATCGTCCCGAAGACGTCTATTACATCAGCAACAACGCCGACGAAAACGGTTACGCCAGCATCCGTTTTCTCAATTCGAAAAAGTCCCAGGGGGTTCGGGTCACGTACCGCGTCGATTCTCTTCCCTGCTTCAGCTACTGGAAGAACACTCCCAGTTCCTTCGACGGCTATGTCGTCGGTCTGGAGCCTGCCACCGGTTATCCCAATCCCCGCTGGGTCGAAGCAGAAGCAGGCCGCATCCTCAAAATTCCTCCCGGTCGCGCATACTCAACGGAAATCATGGTCGACTGGCTGACAAAAGGCTCAGAGTGATTGCTTATCTTCGAGACAGCGATGTCAAGCACGTCTGGCAAGTCACCCAGCATGAACTTTGCTTCTGAGCAGACCGTTGTCTCAAGCCGGCTCATTGCTCACCTCCCAGTGTTTCGCCGTTTCCCATTGGTCGATCACCGCTTCGCTGACTGCAAGGCTCAATGACATCCCATTCCCGCCGAAACCATTGACCAGATAAACACTCGGCTCGACCTCCTTCACAGAGAACATCTGCTTGGGATGTTTGGCATAAAATCCCGTCCAGCGACGAGAGATCCGTACATCGCCGAGAATGATGACCTTATTAATCTCACGCAGGATGAGATCATCGATCTCGCTTTTATCAAACGGCTCAATGTCGTCGCCGTATTCATGGGAATCCCCGAGAATAAGCTCACCATTCGGCGTAGTTGATGCCATCACGTGAATGCCATAGCGGTCAAGTTCCGGCATTGTCTCCGCGACTCGCTGTCTGACTTGCTGGAGGGACGGGCAACAGTTGAACGCAGGGTAATGTCGGAGCGTCAAACCGCTCGCCATGTGCGGCCCCAGATGCCAGCCGTTTGGTTGTGAGACAGAGAGCATCATCTGCAGCTTGCAGATTTTCAGACGTTCTTCGCGGTGCTGATCAGGGTACAGAGTCTTATAGTACGCACCATTGGCAACGACGATCCGATTGGCTGTCCAGGCTCGCCCATCAGCTGCGTAGACTCTTTGATCTTTGATGCGAGTGAGTGGCGTATCAAAATAAAAGTCGATACCGACCACTGTATTCAGATACGCAACAATCGAAGAGATCGCTGTCGGCGGGTGGATGCGTCGTTCCGTTCCGCTGAACATGCCACCGACCAGTCCGTCAGGATTCGCGCAAGGCATACGCTTGAGAACTTCAGCACCGCTGATGATCTCAAGCGACATGCGGGTAGAAGACGAATGCGCTGCGAACTCTTCGAGCACTCTCATCTCGTCATCATGGTGAGCCAGAAACAAAGAACCACAGTTTTCCACGGGAAACCCAGCGGCTTCGCCGAGCTCTTCCCACAGTTTCTGATTTCGCAACGCCAGAGCCCGCGCTTCGCCACCGGGCTGACCGATCGGCCAGACCATTCCAAAATTGCGAATACTCGCCCCTTCCGGCCGGCCGTTGGATTCGAATACTGCAACCGTGAGTCCCTTCTTCGCTGCGGCCCAGGCGTGTCCAAGCCCAACGATTCCGCTGCCCGCGACAATCACATCGTAATGCATCTCTTCTTCTTTCTAACGATTTATGGGGTCGTCGCTGTTGCCAGGACGGTTTCCCCGTTGTTGACAAGCTGATTGCCAGTTGTTTGAAATATGGTGGAAACAAAAAGCGCTCGTCCGCTCAGGGCTAAGCAACAAATGCCGATGACCGAAAGCAGCAAAGAGAAGCCCTGGAAGAACGTCAGTCGATCCAGTTGTTGTGCAGCCAGATCTTTATAAAGTTGCACTCCCACGCTGCCGGTATATCCCAAGGCATCGGCGAGATAGATCCCGAAGACCGCAGTTCCCCCGCCACTAAGCGCCACCATCCGCTCGAACAAAACCGCGTTAAATGGTAAGTAGGTCAGGTAGGCTCCGATACCGATGCCGACGATCCACGTCAATCCATCGATTTGTCCTGCAATAGACAGCCAGGTCGAAATTCCAACGACGATCATGCCCAGGAACATGCAGGCGTAAATCGCCACAAGCGCACGAGCATTGTCACGAATCAGCATCAGTCCTCCCAATGCCAGCGTCACGAGCAGACCAACGGGAAGTTCCATCGCGGAGAAAACGCCTGCAGTCCCTTCGTAGCCGAGACTGTTGAGCATCTCGATCGCATAGTTGTCTCGAAAATCACGATAGGCAGTGATGATGGTATAGAGAACAAACATCGGCCACAGGATCGACCAGTGAGTGCGAAGAAAGGCGGAACGCTGTGTGGCGTTCATCTGCGTGCGTCGTTGTCGTTCCTGCTCGTCCAGACGCGTCGGGTTTGGAATCGACTCCAGCATCCAGACAGCCAGGAAAAAGACCGGCAGAAAGCAGAGCCCCGTCACTGCCGGCATCCAGTAAGTCTCCACACCCGAATACAGCCAGTAACGTCCAACATCCTTGACGATCCCGCTGGAGACGACGAACGAGCAGCACAAGGCCGCGAGCAGAAAGTCAGAACAGCGTCGACCTTCGAGATAACGAACAACTAACCCCCAGACCATTCCCAATGGCACACCGTTGGCGAAAATCGCGACGACCTTCCAGTTCATGGGCAAAGCCGCAAACAGGACCAGCATCAACTCTGCAACGACGATCAATCCGATCAAAACAACGCCACGACTGTTGTTGCCCAGGCGAGAACAGACATCAATACCGATATACTTCGAAACCGCGTAGCCGAAAATCTGCGCGACGACAAACGCCGTCTTGAGTTGGACACCGGTATTCCACAACGTCTCGGCAGGATAGACCGCAGCCGTGAAAGGCTTACGAAACGCATACATCGCAAAGTACGCCAGGAACCCCGCGAGCGCAGCGAAGAGAACAGTGTTCCAGCGCGTCGACTCTTGATTTGAAGGAGTAACGGTGTGTTCGAAGCCATGCGATAAAACCGATTTGGAACTAAGTGAATATCCGCAGAGAGATCTTGAGACGCTAGACAGGAAGCAACTGACCATCACGGCAATCCGTTGTTTCGATGTACTGATTGTTGAGCGTCCCGTCAGAGTTCAAGTCGATGATCGCGTAACCCATGGGTGTCCCTGCGACACTGTTGTTACCTTCGTACATGTCTTTTTTCTGCAGGCTGTATTCCCACCACGCACCACTGAATGCCCCGTTGCAGAGGAACGTGACATTGGCGTACGATATCTGATCAAGCATGTGCTCATGCCCTGAGATAAAGTAAACCGGACGCGCCTGCAGCTTCCAGTCGACAACCGGATCAATGATTTGATGCTGGCGCTTTGACATTCCCGTCTGGAACAAATGCTGTGCAAAAAGAATCGGCTGATGTGACATGACCAAAACGGGCAGCTCAGCGTGTTCCCTGAGTTGCTGGTGAAACCATGTGAGTTGCTCCTCGTCGAGCAGTCCAGAATTGTTCCCATCAAGAACGAGAATCAGCCAGCCAGACTCCACAGTACTCAGATATCTGTTGTTCTGGCCAAGTCGATCAAGTGCATACTGCTTACCATACATGTCATGAGTGTTACTGGGAGCCGCCCACCACATGTCGTGATTTCCCAGCGCAGACAGCATGCGTTTTCCACCAAGTGGCTTCACGACACAGCGATCCCACAGTTCCCACTGTTCGAGAACGCGTTCCCTAGTGATGTTGTCATAATCGACTGCATAAACGGAATCCCCGCCATTAAGAACCAGTTGGAAATCGCC